>NZ_JBWKCY010000017.1:0-204639 GCF_056436245.1 Streptomyces sp. NPDC043812 | reverse complement strand
ATTCCGAACCCGGAAGCTAAGCCTTTCAGCGCCGATGGTACTGCAGGGGGGACCCTGTGGGAGAGTAGGACGCCGCCGAACAATCATTGTGGGAAGCCCCGGAACACCGTTCCGGGGCTTTTCTGCGTTCATCACCATTCCAGCCGGCCTTCGGCCGGACCCCCGTGCCCCGACCGGCTGCGGCTGCGGGTAAGGTCGGGGGGCATCGTTCGCACGTTCCACACAGGAGGCCCCCGGGTGGAGGTCCAGGAGACCCGCGTTCAGACGGACCGGGTACTCACCATCCCCAACATCCTCAGCATGGCGCGCCTCGTCGGTGTGCCTCTCTTCCTGTGGCTGATTCTCCTCCCGGAGTTCGGCGGGCCGAAGAGCGACGGATGGGCCTTGCTCGTTCTGATGCTGAGCGGTGTCAGCGACTATCTCGACGGGAAGCTCGCCCGCCGCTGGAACCAGATCAGCAGTCTCGGCCGAATCCTCGACCCCGCTGCTGACCGGCTGTACATTCTGTCCACCCTGGTGGGACTCACCTGGCGCGAGATTCTGCCCATCTGGTTGACCGCTGCACTGCTTGCGCGCGAACTGATGCTGCTGGTGATGGTGGGAATCCTCCGTCGTCACGGCTATCCGCCGCCTCAGGTGAACTTCCTGGGCAAGGCGGCCACCTTCAACCTCATGTATGCGTTCCCCTTGCTGCTCCTGAGTGACGACACGGGGTGGCTCGCGTCACTGGCGGCAATTTTCGGATGGGCGTTCGCCGGATGGGGTACAACTCTCTATTGGTGGGCAGGGATCCTGTATGTGGTCCAGGTCCGCCGCCTCGTCAAGGCGGACGCAGCGGCCGATTGACCTGCTGACGCGGTGCCGTGCAATGTCGCCGGCCGCGTATGCCACCAGAGGTCTCTTTGGGCGGGTGAAGTCGGCCGGACCGTCATCTCTTCAAGGAGGACGCTTCCGACATGAAGGCCGTCGTGATGGCTGGTGGCGAAGGAACTCGGCTTCGCCCCATGACCTCGAGCATGCCCAAGCCGCTCCTGCCGGTGGCCAATCGGCCGATCATGGAGCACGTTCTGCGGCTGCTCAAACGGCACGGGCTCACTGAGACCGTCGTTACCGTGCAGTTTCTCGCCTCGCTCGTCAAGAACTACTTCGGTGACGGCGAAGAGCTCGGAATGGAGCTCACCTACGCCAACGAGGAGAAGCCACTCGGCACTGCGGGGAGTGTGAAGAACGCTGAGGAGGCGTTGAAGGACGACGCATTCCTCGTGATTTCCGGTGATGCTCTCACAGACTTCGATCTCACCGATCTGATCGCCTTCCACAAGGAGAAGGGCGCTCTTGTCACCGTCTGTCTGACGCGTGTGCCGAATCCGCTGGAATTCGGGATCACGATCGTCGACGAAGAGGGCAAGGTCGAGCGCTTCCTTGAGAAGCCCACCTGGGGCCAGGTCTTCTCGGACACCGTCAATACGGGCATCTATGTGATGGAGCCCGAGGTCTTCGACTACGTCGAGGCCGATGTGCCGGTGGACTGGTCCGGTGACGTGTTCCCGCAGCTGATGAAGGAAGGCAAGCCGATCTACGGCTATGTCGCCGAAGGCTACTGGGAGGATGTGGGCACGCACGAAAGCTACGTCAAGGCCCAGGCCGACGTCCTGGAGCGCAAGGTGGACGTCGAGCTGGACGGCTTCGAGATCTCGCCGGGCGTATGGGTCGCCGAAGGCGCGGAGGTGCACCCCGATGCGGTGCTCCGCGGGCCGCTGTACATCGGTGACTACGCCAAGATCGAAGCAGGTGTGGAGATCCGGGAGCACACCGTGGTGGGCTCCAACGTGGTCGTGAAGACCGGTGCGTTCCTTCACAAGGCGGTCGTCCACGACAACGTCTACGTCGGCCAGCAGAGCAATCTGCGAGGCTGCGTCATCGGCAAGAACACCGACATCATGCGTGCCGCACGCATCGAGGACGGTGCCGTGATCGGTGACGAGTGTCTGATCGGCGAGGAGTCGATCGTCCAGGGCAATGTGCGGGTCTATCCGTTCAAGACCATCGAGGCGGGCGCGTTCGTCAACACCTCCGTGATCTGGGAGTCCCGCGGGCAGGCGCATCTCTTCGGCGCCAGGGGTGTCACGGGCATCCTCAATGTCGAGATCACGCCCGAGGTCGTCGTCCGTCTTGCCGGCGCGTATGCCACCACGCTGAAGAAGGGCGCCACCGTCACCACCGCGCGAGACCACTCGCGTGGTGCGCGAGCTCTGAAGCGGGCTGTGATCTCCGCACTCCAGGCGAGCGCCATCGACGTGCGGGATCTGGAGAACGTGCCGCTGCCCGTGGCCCGGCAGCAGACGGCGCGGGGCAGCGCCGGCGGCATCATGATCCGTACGTCTCCCGGTGTGCCCGACTCCGTGGACATCATGTTCTTCGACGAACGCGGAGCGGACCTGTCCCAGGGCGGCCAGCGGAAGCTGGACAGGGTGTATGCGCGCCAGGAGTACCGCAGGGCGTTCCCCGGTGAGATCGGTGACCTGCACTTTCCGTCCAGCGTGTTCGACTCCTACACCGGTTCGCTGCTGCGCAATGTGGATACGTCCGGGATCGCCGAGTCCGAGCTCAAGGTCGTCATCGACGCCTCCAACGGCAGCGCCGGTCTTGTGCTGCCGAGCCTTCTCGGACGGCTCGGAGTGGACGCGCTGACCATCAATCCGGGGCTGGACGAGGCCCGGCCGACGGAGACCGCGGACACCCGCAGGTCGGGGCTGGTGAGGCTGGGCGAGATCGTCGCCTCCGCGCGGGCCGCGTTCGGAGTCCGTTTCGACCCCGTCGGCGAGAGGTTGTCGCTGGTCGACGAGCGTGGGCGGATCGTCGAGGACGACCGGGCCCTGCTCGTGCTGCTGGACCTGGTCGCGGCCGAGCGGCGCAGCGGCAAGGTGGCGCTGCCCGTGACCACGACGAGGATCGCCGAGCAGGTGGCGGCGTACCACGGGACGCAGGTGGAGTGGACGACGACGTCACCGGACGACCTGACCAGGGTGGGCCGGGAGGAGACAACGATCTTCGGCGGTGACGGCCGTGGAGGCTTCATCATCCCCGAGTTCAGCAGTGTCTTCGACGGGTCGGCCGCGTTCGCGCGGCTCGTGGGTCTTGTGGCGCGTACGCAGCTCACCCTGAGCCAGATCGACGCCCGGATTCCGCGTGCGCACGTGCTCAAGCGGGATCTGGCGACGCCGTGGGCGGTCAAGGGCCTGGTCATGCGGCGCGTGGTCGAAGCGGCAGGAGATCGACATGTCGACACCACGGACGGTGTGCGTGTGGTGGAGGCCGACGGGCGCTGGGTGATGGTGCTGCCCGACCCGGCCGAGGCCGTCACCCATCTGTGGGCCGAAGGGCCCGATGACACATCGGCGCAGGCCCTGCTCGACGAGTGGTCGGCGGTCGTCGACAGCGCGGGACAGTGATCTGGCCACCGATGTGCCGGCGAGGGATCGAGAGCCTCGTCCGGCGCATCGGTGGGGCCGTTCGGCGGTAGCAGCTACGACGTGCGACTATGTGCGGCATGTCCCAGCAGCCCCCCGTTCGGAGCACCGCTTCTCCGCCCGCGCGTCCCGACGCGTCGATGTCGCTGCTGACGAACGTGATGGAGCACAGCCTCGACGACGGATATGCGGAAGCGTCGGCCCGGCGGGCCGAGGGTGGCGGACTGCCGCGCACGCTGCGCGCGAAACTGGGGCTCGCCGCCGGTCTGGTGCTGGCGGCCGCCGTGGTCACGGTCGGTGCGGCCGAGGCGCGGATATCGGCACCGGTGCTGGCGAAGGAGCGCGAGGAGCTGATCGACCGCGTCGAGGCGCAGACCGACTCGGTCGACGACCTGGAGCGCAGTGTCGAATTGCTTCGCGACGACGTCCAGGAACGGCAGCGCAAGGCCCTCAGGACGCAGGACGGGGGCCGGGGTGAGCTCATGGCCCTGCTTGCCGGTGCGACCGAGGTCCAGGGACCGGGCGTGAAGCTCGTGGTGGACGACGCGAAGGACACCGCGCAGGGCGGCGACGGCCCGCGCGAGAGCAGCGGTTTCTCGGACACCGGCCGGGTGCGGGATCGCGACATGCAGCGGGTCGTCAACGGTCTGTGGGAGTCGGGCGCCGAAGCCGTGTCCATCAACGGGCAGCGGCTGACGGCCCTCTCGGCGATCCGTGCGGCGGGCGACGCCATACTGGTCGACAACAGGCCGCTCGTGCCGCCGTACACGGTGCTCGCGATCGGGGACGGGAACAAGCTGCGGACCGCGTTCCAGGACAGTGCCGACGGACAGTATCTGCACGTGCTGCAGGAGAACTTCGGTATCCGGTCCAGCATTTCCGACGAGCAGTCGCTGCGGCTGCCCGCGGCGCCGAGCTTGATCGTACGTACAGCAGAGCCGACGAACGCCGACGCCGGCAAGGGCGACGGGGCGGGTACGGCCGACACAGGGAAGGGCACATCGTGATCGCCGTACTGGGCCTCGTCGTGGGAGTCGTGGTCGGACTGTTGGTCCGGCCCGAGGTACCGGCGGTGGTCGAGCCCTATCTGCCGATCGCCGTGGTGGCCGCGCTGGACGCCGTGTTCGGCGGACTGCGGGCCATGCTCGACGGGATCTTCGTCGACAAGGTCTTCGTCGTCTCCTTCCTGTCGAACGTTGTCGTCGCCGCGCTGATCGTCTTCCTCGGCGACAAGCTCGGCGTCGGCGCCCAGCTGTCGACCGGTGTGGTCGTCGTGCTGGGCATCAGGATCTTCTCCAACGCCGCCGCGATCCGCCGGCATGTCTTCCGGGCGTGACGAACATGAGCAGCGAAGAGAAGCCCAACGGCGAGACGCCGGAACCCGCGGACGGGCCCGCGCCCAGGAGCGAGCCGCTGCCGCCGATGGCCGCACCGGAGCAGCAGGACCCTGCGCCCGCCCCGCCGTCGGAGGAGTCCGGATCGTCGACCGGCCGGCAGCGGCTGCGCGCGTCACTGTGGCCGCCGAAGGTGTCGCGGGCCCAACTCATCGCAGCATTGCTGCTGTTCGTGCTCGGTCTGGGGCTCGCCATTCAGGTGCGCTCCAACAGTGACAACAGCGCACTGCGCGGGGCGCGCCAGGAAGACCTGGTGCGCATCCTCGACGAACTCGACAACCGTACGCAGCGCCTGCAGGACGAGAAGCAGCGTCTGCAGGACCAGCGCACCGAGCTGGAGAACAGTTCGGACCAGGCCGAAGAGGCCCGGAAGCAGACGCTGCAGAAGGAACAGCAGCTGGGGATCCTGGCAGGTACGGTCGCGGCGGAGGGCCCAGGCATCACGCTCACCATCGACGATCCGTCGGGCACCGTGGAGCCCGACATGCTGCTCGACACCATTCAGGAGCTGCGCGCCGCCGGTGCCGAGGCCATCCAGGTCAACGGCGCCCGGGTTGTTGCCGATACGTACTTCTCCGGAACGGCGGGGAACATCGAAGTCGACGGCAAGGGCATCTCCGCGCCCTACACGTTCAAGGTCATCGGCAAGCCGCAGGACCTGGAGCCGGCGCTGAACATCCCCGGCGGCGTGGTGCAGACGTTGGAGAAGGAGCAGGCCACGGCCACCGTGGCTCGTTCGGAGAAGATCATTGTCGATGCCTTGCGACCGGCGGAGCGGCCTGACTACGCTCGGTCGTCGGCGCAGTGAATCGGGGGATCATGGGGTCTGCCTGGCCAGGGCGGGAGATTGCAGGGGGCCGACGCATCAGATCGGCGGCGCGTGGTGGAAACTGTCCGGTGGTCACGGACGTTGTGAGGGTGTCCGGGTCGGCAGGTGTGTTCGTTCAGGGTTCGTCCTGCCCCACGGGCGGGTCTATTTCGGTCAAGGGGAAGCGCCCGTGAAGTTGTTTGGGAAGTTGTTCGGCAAGAGCGCACGCGAGGAGGGCAACGCCCGCCATCGCGCGCCGCGCCAGGGCCAGAGCGAGGAGCAGGGCGCCGAGCGGCCGCTGTTCCGCGACGAGGTCGCCGGTGGTGACAATTCGGGCGGACAGGGCGCGTCGTCTGTTGACCCCGCCGGTGCCGGACGCATAGGTTTCGGGGAACCACCAACCTCAAGTGCGGGTGGAGGGTTTGCCTCCGACCCGTATGCGACCAATCCCCACGCGGGACAGCCGCGGCAGGAGGATCCGTCCATGGCGGGCTTGCCGGTTTGTACGAGGTGCGGCCACCGGAACCCCGAGGCCGGCCGGTTCTGTTCCAACTGCGGCGCCCCTCTGCGCGGTGGCGCTCCGGCCGAGCGTGCCTCCGAGACGACCTCGACCATCTCCATCTCCGGGATCGAGGCCTACGACTCCGAGGTGACCGGGCAGACCGCCGTCCCCTCGCTGTCGCCGGAGGCACAGGCCGCGGTCGACGCCCTGCCGCTCGGCTCGGCACTCCTGGTGGTGCGCCGCGGGCCGAACTCGGGCAGCCGCTTCCTGCTGGACGGTGATCTCACGACAGCGGGCCGTCATCCGCAGAGCGACATCTTCCTCGACGACGTGACCGTCTCGCGTCGTCACGTGGAGTTCCGCCGCGCCGCGGACGGCAGCTTCAGCGTCGCCGACGTGGGCAGCCTCAACGGTACGTACGTCAATCGTGAGCGGATCGACGCCGTCGTCCTGGCGAACGGCGACGAGGTTCAGATCGGCAAGTACCGGCTGGTCTTCTACGCGAGCCAGCGAGGCGTGTGACCCTCCTCCGGACTCCGTCCGGGGGGACCTCCAGGGAAGGTACATGCTGCGTACACCGAGGGGCGGTGCCGGACACGGCACCGCCGCACCGGGCGACCGGCCGATGAGTATCGGCGCGGTGCTCACGAGGCTGCGTGACGAGTTCCCCGAGGTGACGATCTCCAAGATCCGTTTCCTGGAGGCCGAGGGCTTGGTCGAACCGAGCCGGTCCCCGTCCGGGTACCGCAAGTTCAGCCCGCAGGACGTGGAGCGCCTGGCGCTCGTCCTGCGGATGCAGCGTGACCACTATCTGCCCCTCAGGGTCATCCGTGAGCACCTCGACGCCATCGAGCGCGGTGAGCAGGTGGCGCTGCCCGCGCAGGGCCCGCAGCGTGACCTGCTCGACGGAGCGTGGGATGCGGCGGAGGGCGAGCGTCCCACCGCCGGACGCCTGGGCCGGGCCGAGCTGCTGGCCGCCGCCGAGGTGAGCGAGGAGGAGCTGGCCGAGTGGGAGTCGTACGGGCTGCTCACGGCCGACGGGAGCGGCGGCTACGACGCCGAGTCGGTCACGGTGGCGAGGCTCGTCGCCGAGCTGGGCAGATTCGGTCTGGAGCCCCGGCATCTGCGGGCCGTGAAGCAGTCCGCCGAGCGGGACGCCGGGCTGGTCGAACAGATCGTCGCGCCGTTGCGCAGGCACCGTAATCCGCAGACCAGGGCACATGCCGAGGTGACCACGAGGGAGCTGGCGGCGCTCTCGGTGAAGCTGCATGCGGCGCTCGTGCAGAGTGCCCTCGGGGTCCGCCTTCTCTGATCTTGGCCCAGCCCGACTACCCAAACCTGTCGCGCACGTCCTAGGGTTGCTGTGTGAACGAGCTCGACGTTGTGGGAGTCCGGGTCGAAATGCCCTCGAACCAACCGATCGTGCTCCTGCGTGAAGTGGGAGGCGACCGGTACCTCCCCATCTGGATCGGTCCGGGTGAGGCGACCGCGATCGCCTTCGCACAGCAGGGCATGGCCCCGGCGAGGCCGCTGACCCATGACCTCTTCAAGGATGTTCTGGAAGCGGTGGGCCAGGAGCTCACCGAGGTCCGGATCACCGATCTGCGTGAGGGCGTCTTCTACGCGGAGCTGGTCTTCGCCAGCGGAGTCGAGGTGAGCGCCCGGCCGTCCGACGCCATAGCGCTGGCACTGCGCACCGGTACGCCGATCTACGGAAGCGACGGTGTGCTGGACGACGCCGGTATCGCCATCCCCGACGAGCAGGAGGACGAGGTGGAGAAGTTCCGTGAGTTCCTCGACCAGATCTCGCCCGAGGACTTCGGCTCCAGCAGCCAGTGACGGCCCGGCCGTTCGACATCAGCGCATTCGAGTAGCCTTTCCCGGATCGGGGCACGAGAAACCACTCTCAGGGTGATTATCACTCGGCGTGCCGAGTGTGGCGATCGTTGACGCACCCCTGGTGACTCCCTACCTTCGAGGTGGCAGGTCAAGGACGGAGGTCGGCGTGAGAAGCAGCGGCGACAGTACGGCTGGGGGCGGCCCCGGAATCAGTCCGGTGGAAGGCGGGCCGTATCCGCTGCACGACAGAGCGGCCGAACCCGGCGTGGACACCATCGGTTACCGCGGCCCGACCGCGTGTGCGGCAGCGGGCATCACTTATCGGCAGCTCGACTACTGGGCGCGTACGGGGCTCGTGGAGCCCAGTGTGCGGCCGGCCCACGGATCGGGCAGCCAGCGACTGTACAGCTTCCGCGATGTGGTCGTTCTCAAGATCGTCAAGCGGTTCCTGGACACGGGCGTCGCCCTCCAGAACATCCGCACCGCCGTCCAGCACCTGCGCGCCCGGGGCTTCCGCGACCTCGAACGCATGACGCTGATGAGCGACGGCGCGAGCGTCTACGAGTGTTCGTCGCCCGACGAGGTGGTCGATCTGCTCCAGGGTGGCCAGGGAGTGTTCGGCATCGCCGTCGGTGTCGTGTGGCGCGACGTCGAGGCCGCCCTCTCGCAGCTGCACGGCGAACGCATCGACACGGGGGAGACGCTGATCGGGAACAACCCGGCCGACGAACTGGCGAGACGCCGACGCGACCGGGCGGTGTGACGGGCGCGCTGCCCTGCGCCGTTGTCAGTGACGTGCGGCAGCATCAGTGGTGTGAGATCCGCGCCCACGATCCTGCATCTGGACATGGATGCATTCTTCGCCGCAGCCGAGCAGGCGGCGAAGCCTTCCCTGCGCGGCAAAGCCGTGGTCGTCGGAGGCCTCGGCCCGCGTGGCGTGGTCGCCACCGCCTCGTACGAAGCGAGACGCTTCGGGGTCCACTCGGCGATGCCGACGGCGCAGGCCAGACGCCTTGCGCCGCATGCCGCGTATCTGGTGCCCAGGTTCTCGCTGTACCGCTCGGTCAGCGAGCAGGTCATGGAACTGCTGGGCCGGCTGTCGCCCCTGGTGGAGCCGCTCAGCCTGGACGAGGCCTTCGTCGATCTGGAGGCGGGAGGTGTGGCCGATGACGCGGCGTCCGCCCGCGAGACGGGGGAGCGGCTGAGGGCGGACATACGACGCGTCACCGGCCTGACCGGGTCCGTGGGTCTCGCGGGTTCCAAAATGCTGGCGAAGATCGCCTCCGAGCAGGCCAAACCGGACGGTCTGGTGTTGATCCGGCCGGGCACGGAACGCGAGCTGCTGGGGCCGATGCCGGTGCGCACACTTCCCGGCGTGGGCCCGGCCACCGGCGACCATCTGAGGCGCGCCGGCATGACCACGGTCGCCGACCTGGCGGAGGCGGGTGAGGACGAGCTCGTCCGGCTGCTCGGCAGGGCGCACGGGACGTCGCTGTTCCGGATGGCGCTCGGGCACGATGACCGCCCGGTGGTCGCCGAGCGCGACGCGAAGTCGGTGTCCGTGGAGGACACGTTCGACGTGGACCTGCACGACCGGGTGAGGGTGCGCATCGAGGTCGAGCGGCTGGCGGACCGGTGCGTGCGGAGGCTGCGGGCCAGTGGGCATTCCGGGCGGACGATCGTGCTCAAGGTCCGTCGGTACGACTTCTCGACGCTGACGAGGTCGGAGACCTTGCGCGGACCGACCGACGACCCGGCGGTGGTGCGGGAGGCGGCCGGGCGGCTGCTGGAGTCCGTGGACACCACCGGTGGCGTACGGCTGCTGGGCGTGGGCGTCACGGGTCTCGCGGACTATACCCAGGAGGACCTCTTCGCGCAGGCGGCCGCGGAGGAGGCCGGGGCCGATGACGGCGACGGTGCAGTGGAGCCTGCCGGCGCCGAGCACGACGCGGCATCCGACAGCGCCGACGAGGCACCCGTGCCGCGGCACTGGTCGGCGGGCCAGGACGTGCTGCACGCCGAGTACGGGGCGGGATGGGTCCAGGGCAGCGGGGTGGGCCGGGTGACCGTGCGCTTCGAGCAACCGGGATCGGAGCCGGGCAGGGTGCGGACCTTCCGCGTGGACGACGAGGACCTGGCGCCGTCGGACCCCCTGCCGCTGGTTCCTCTGCCGTCCGACGCCGCGGCGGAGGGGAATCCGTCCGGTTCCGTGCCCGGTGATGAGGGCGGGGCGCCCGGCGAGGCGGCCCTGCCCAGCAGCGCGGGGAGTACGGGGGGTTCCGGGCGGCCGGGGTGAGGGTCGTGCATGCTCCGGCCGCCGGGGACGGGGCGGGAGTGTCCGCCCCAGAGGTTCGGGTGGTCAGTCCTCCTGGCCGGCGACGCGGCCGAAGGAGCGGTCACCGGACGGGGGGGCGGGCGTCGGCGGGACGGAGAGGTCCAGGCCGTAGTGGTGGTAGAGCTGCAGTTCCTGTTCGGGCGAGAGATGGCGGCCCACGCCGAAATCGGGGGCGTCCTTGATCAGCGAACGCTCGAACGGGACGCGGAGGGCGTTGTCGACGATTTCGCTCGGCTCCAGCGGGACGAAGGCGTCCCTGCTGAACAGGCCCGTGCGGACGGCGGCCCATTCGGGGACGCCCGTTGCGTCGTCCAGGTACACCTCGTCGACGGTCCCGATCTTGTGGCCGTCGCGGTCGAACGCTTTGCGGCCTATCAGGCTGCGCGGATCGATATCGGTTCGCACGGTCCCTCCAACGGGTCGCAACTGCTCTACAGTCCCTACAAAAGTGCACATCCGGGGTGTCGGCCACTCGAGGGATCGCCGCAGGACACGCTGGTAGGCTGGCAAGCGGCTGTCGACCCTGTGCGGGAGAGTCCACCGGTGAACCTGCCGGCGGCGCCGAAGGAGCAAATCCTCCCCGGAATCTCTCAGGCCCCTGTACCGCACGGACGAGGTCACTCTGGAAAGCAGGGCGGGCGTCCGACGGCATCCGCTCTCACCGACGGTGAAAGCCGGCGTGTCGTTCTGCGGCGCCCGGTGAAACTCTCAGGTTGAGATGACAGAGGGGGAGGCCGTCCGGGCATCCGCGCCGAGATGCCCCTCGCAGGTCGTGCAGACCAGGAGGCCTCCCACATGACCGCCAACCGCATTCCGCTCTCCCAGCTGGAGCAGGGCACCCCCTTCGAGCAGCGGCACATCGGACCCGATGCTTCGGCCCAGGCGAAGATGCTCGCGCAGGTGGGCTACGGCTCCCTCGACGAGCTGACCGCCGCGGCCGTGCCGGATGTGATCAAGAGCGCGGAGGCGCTGAATCTCCCCGGCGCCCGTACCGAGGCCGAAGTCCTCGCCGAGCTGCGCTCCCTCGCCGACCGCAATCAGGTGCTCGCGCCGATGATCGGTCTCGGCTACTACGGCACGTTCACCCCGCCGGTCATCCTGCGCAACGTCATGGAGAACCCGGCCTGGTACACCGCGTACACGCCCTACCAGCCGGAGATCTCGCAGGGCCGTCTCGAGGCCCTGCTGAACTTCCAGACCGTCGTCGCCGACCTCACCGGTCTGCCCACCTCCGGCGCCTCGCTGCTGGACGAGGGGACCGCGGCCGCCGAGGCCATGTCCCTGGCCCGCCGCGTCGGCAAGGTCAAGAACGGCGTCTTCCTGGTCGACGCCGACACGCTGCCGCAGACCATCGCCGTGATCGAGACCCGCGCCGAGCCCACCGGCGTCGAGGTCGTCACCGCCGACCTCAGCGACGGCATCCCCGCCGAGATCGCCGAGCGCGGTGTCTTCGGCGTGCTGCTCCAGTACCCGGGCGCCTCCGGTGCCGTACGGGACCTGCGGCCGGTCATCGAGCAGGCCCACGAGCTCGGCGCGATCGTCACCGTCGCCGCCGACCTGCTGGCGCTGACCCTGCTCACGTCGCCCGGCGAGCTGGGCGCGGACATCGCCGTCGGCACCACCCAGCGCTTCGGCGTGCCGATGGGCTTCGGCGGCCCGCACGCCGGCTACATGGCGGTGCGTGACAAGTTCGCCCGCAGCCTGCCTGGCCGTCTTGTCGGTGTTTCCGTGGACGCGGACGGCAACAAGGCGTACCGCCTCGCGCTGCAGACCCGTGAGCAGCACATCCGCCGCGAGAAGGCCACCAGCAACATCTGCACCGCCCAGGTGCTCCTCGCCGTCATGGCCGGCATGTACGCCGTCTACCACGGCCCCGAGGGCCTCAGGACCATCGCCCATCGCACCCACCGCTACGCCACGGTGCTCGCCGACGGACTGCGGGCGGGCGGTGTCGAGGTCGTCCACGGCGCCTTCTTCGACACCCTGACTCTCCGGGTGCCCGGCAAGGCCGCCGATGTAGTCGCCGCGGCGCGCGAGGGCGGCGTGAACCTGCACCTCGTCGACGCCGATCATGTCTCGGTCGCCTGCGACGAGACCACCGGCCGTGCCCAGCTCGCCGCCGTCTGGTCGGCCTTCGGCGTCGAGGGCGACGTCGAGGCGCTGGACGCCGCGAGCGACGACGCGCTGCTCGCCGGCCGGCTGCGCTCCGACGAGTATCTGACGCACCCCGTCTTCCACCAGCACCGCTCCGAGACCGCGATGCTGCGCTACCTGCGCACGCTCGCCGACCGGGACTACGCGCTGGACCGCGGCATGATCCCGCTCGGCTCCTGCACCATGAAGCTCAACGCGACCACGGAGATGGAGCCGGTCACCTGGCCGGAGTTCGCCCAGATCCACCCCTTCGCCCCGGTCGAGCAGGCCGAGGGCTATCTGACCCTGATCAACGAGCTGGAGGAACGTCTCTCCGAGGTCACCGGCTACGACAAGGTCTCCATCCAGCCGAACGCCGGTTCGCAGGGCGAGCTGGCCGGTCTGCTGGCCGTCCGCGCCTACCACCGCGCCAACGGCGACACCCAGCGCACGGTGTGCCTGATCCCGTCGTCCGCGCACGGCACCAACGCCGCCAGCGCCGTGATGGCCGGGATGAAGGTCGTCGTGGTCAAGACCGCCGACGACGGCGAGATCGACGTCCAGGACCTGCGGGCCAAGATCGAGCAGCACCGCGACGAGCTGTCCGTGCTGATGATCACGTACCCCTCCACGCACGGTGTGTTCGAGGAGCACGTCGCCGACATCTGCGCGCAGGTCCACGAGGCGGGCGGCCAGGTCTACGTCGACGGCGCCAACCTCAACGCCCTGGTCGGCCTGGCCAGGCCCGGCAAGTTCGGCGGCGACGTCTCGCACCTGAACCTGCACAAGACCTTCTGCATCCCGCACGGTGGCGGCGGTCCGGGCGTCGGCCCGGTCGGTGTGCGCGCGCACCTCGCGCCGTACCTGCCGAACCACCCGCTCCAGCCCACCGCGGGCCCCGAGACGGGCGTCGGCCCGATCTCGGCGGCTCCGTGGGGCTCGGCGGGCATCCTGCCCATCTCGTGGGCCTACGTGCGTCTGATGGGCGGCGAGGGCCTCAAGCGGGCCACCCAGGTCGCGGTACTTGCGGCGAACTACATCGCCAAGCGCCTCGAGCCGCACTACCCGGTGCTTTACACGGGTCCGGCCGGGCTGGTCGCCCACGAGTGCATCGTCGACCTGCGGCCGCTGTCCAAGGCGACCGGCGTCAGCGTCGACGACATCGCCAAGCGACTGATCGACTACGGCTTCCACGCGCCGACGATGTCGTTCCCCGTGGCCGGCACGCTGATGATCGAGCCCACCGAGAGCGAGGACCTGACCGAGCTCGACCGCTTCTGCGACACGATGATCGCGATTCGTGCCGAGATCGAGAAGGTGGCGTCCGGTGAGTGGCCCGCCGACGACAACCCGCTGCGCAACGCCCCGCACACCGCGGCCGCGCTCGGCGGGGAGTGGGAGCACGCGTACAGCCGTGACGAGGCGGTCTTCCCGGCCGGAGTGAGTGCCGCCGACAAGTACTGGCCGCCGGTCCGGCGCATCGACGGCGCGTTCGGCGACCGCAACCTCGTCTGCTCCTGCCCGCCGCTGGACGAGTACGAGAACTGACGCAGCAATGCGTGGGGGCCGGTGCGGAGACTTCTCCGGCCGGCCCCTGCTCGTTCGTGTGGTGCGGGTTCGTCTCCCGTCGTGACGGCTCTACGCGGCCGTCATCACCTGGCCGCTCTCCGGCGGACGGTGCGGCGCGATGATCTGCCCGTCGGGCAGCAGCTCGCCGGTGTCCTCGAAGAGGAGCACGCCGTTGCACAGCAGGCTCCAGCCCTGCTCCGGGTGGTGCGCCATCAGGCGGGCCGCCTCCCGGTCGGCGGAGTCGGAGGTGGGGCAGGGTGGCTGGTGCTGGCACATGGATGGGTTCTTTCGCTGGGTCGTGGTGAGTGTGCTGCGGCTCGATGAGCTGTTCATGGCCGCCCCCCGTATCTGTCGGTCCGGTCCCAGTCTTCCCCCACGGGCGTCGATCCGCAGGGATTTCACAGCAGCTCTTCTTACTGATTGATGACGCATCACCCGCGCGGACGGTTCAACGAGCGGGGGCTGTCCTTTTGGATGGTTCGGGGTGGCCCGGCAGGGCTAGTCCCAACGGGCCATACCTCGTTCAGCAGTACGCCCCGCGACCGTGCGATCGCGGGGCGTACGGGGCGGATGTGACGTCAGGCGGCAGGTGTGCCCAGCAGTGGCGCCGGTGCCAGCCGCAGGGTCAGCATCGGCAGCAGCTCGGCGACCTGGTGCGGCCGGTGGGCCGCTATTCCGGGCGGGGCCGGTGCGAGTGGCACCAGGACGTCCGACGGCTGAGGAGTGCCGGTGGACACGTCGGCGTCGGTGTCGCGATGCAGCCAGAGCGTGAGCATGTACAGCTCCGGCACGGACAGCAGCCGTGGCTGAAACGGCGACCCCATGGTCTCCGCCTGGCGCAGCGCCTGTTCCGTCGAGCTGAGGTAGGGGCCCTCGAAGAAGTGCGAGAAGGTCCACCCGTCGGGCGTCAGGACGGTGTCCGCCGCGGCGACGGTGCGCTCGCCGTTGCGGATGAGGAATCGCCAGGCGGCGAGCCGGGTGTGCGGGGTGCCGCCGCTCGGTGCGATGCGGTCGAGCACGTGGACGGGAAGCGGCAGTTCGGGGCTCAGTGGTCCCTGGACGGACCGCAGAGCGGGGGTCGGAGCCTCACGGACGGCCGTGGGGGAACCAAGTGCTGCGAGAACGCTGCGCAGGGCGGGCGCGGGGGCCGTAGGGACATGCAGCGGCATGGTGGGTCGCCTCTCACTCAGGAGACACGGTGATGCGGGGGGTGCGGACGGCACTGTCGGCATGCGAGCCGCGCGGGGCCGGGAGACCACCGGGCGCCGACTGTCGGCCCGTTTGCGGAGTTTATACGACGCGTGTTCACACATTGTTTCCGCTAGCCGTCGTGCGTATTTCCCGCAAGGCGAATATCGGACCTGCTCGTGCGCTGTTTTCTGCCCGTTACCCCGCTCTCACCTGCGTGGCCTGCGGTTTTCCGCGGTCCGTGGTAGGCCGAATCCGGTCGGTGTTTATCACCACGGACTGCCCGAATAAATGCCCCCCGCATCGCGCAGAGTAATGTGCCACATGAATGTGCCTGGCGGGTACTGACTCCAGCCTATCGGGAGCGGACCGGGTCCGGGGACGTTATGGATCAAAGAGTCTGGGCATTATCGTCCGTGACACGAGCGGCCCACGCTGCGTGGCTGCCCACTCGAGGAGGGACGCTTCGATGGGGGAGAAGGTCGTGGCAGGCGCGTTCGACCTGTCCGATCGGCAACGGTACCGGCGCAAGCTCCAGCAGTGCCTGGCGGGACTGGGGCGGCTGCTGGCGGAGAAGAGGTTCGACAGGCCCAGGAATCTGATGGGGCTGGAGATAGAACTGAATCTCGCGGGCGCCGACGGGATGCCGAGGATGATGAATGCGGAAGTGCTCTCCCGCATCGCGAGCCCGGATTTCCAGACCGAGCTCGGTATGTTCAACCTCGAAGTAAATATCGTTCCGCACAGGCTGGACGGGCGCGTATTCGATCAGCTGGCCGAGGAGTTGCGCACCGGCCTCGGCTATGCCGACCGCAAGGCCACCGAAGCTGGTTCGGGAATCGTGATGATCGGTATTCTGCCGACGTTGCGCCAGCACCACCTGGTCTCCGCGAACCTCTCGGACGTCGATCGCTACATGCTGCTCAACGACCAGATCGTGGCGGCACGCGGCGAGGAGTTCACCCTCGACATCGAGGGGGTGGAGCGGCTGACGTGCACGTCGTCGTCCATCGCACCCGAGGCGGCCTGCACATCGGTCCAGTTGCATCTGCAGGTGACGCCCGCCCGGTTCGCGGATGTGTGGAACGCGGCGCAGGCCGTAGCGGCCGTCCAGGTCGCCGTCGGGGCCAACTCGCCCTTCCTGTTCGGCCGCGAGCTCTGGCGGGAGTCGCGGCCGCCGTTGTTCCAGCAGGCGACCGACACCCGGCCGCCGGAGCTCCAGGCACAGGGGGTGCGCCCGCGCACCTGGTTCGGCGAGCGCTGGGTGAATTCCGCGTACGACCTCTTCGAGGAGAACCTGCGCTACTTTCCCGCGCTGCTGCCGATCTGTGACGACGAGGACCCGTTGCGCGTGCTCGACGACGGCGGTGTGCCCGCCCTCCAGGAGCTGGTCCTGCACAACGGCACCGTCTACCGGTGGAACAGGCCGGTGTACGCGGTCGTCGACGGCGTGCCGCATCTGCGCGTGGAGAACCGCGTGCTGCCGGCCGGGCCCACGGTCACCGACGTCATGGCCAATGCCGCCTTCTACTACGGGCTCGTGCGGGCCCTCGCCGAGGACACGCGGCCGGTGTGGTCCCGGCTGCCCTTCGCGGCGGCCCACGAGAACTTCGAGACCGCGTGCCGGCACGGCATCGACGCCGAGCTGCAGTGGCCACGGCCCGGCCGGGGGAACGGCGTCACCAAGGTTCCTGTGGCCAAACTGGTGCGTGACGAGCTGCTGCCCCTGGCCGCGGCAGGACTCGACGCCTGGAACATCGAGCCCGCCGACCGCGATTTCTACCTCGGGGTGATCGAGGAGCGCTGCAAACGCCGGGTGAACGGCGCGTCCTGGCAGTCGGACACCTTCCACCGGGCGCTCGAGGCCGGACTGGAGCGGGACGCGGCGCTGGCGGCCACCACCCGTCGCTACAACGAGCTGATGCGGGAGGGACGGCCGGTGCACACCTGGCCGGTGGGCTTCCCCGGCGCCCGGTCCTGACCACGGTCCGGCCGGGCGCGCGACCCCGCTCGTCGCAACCGGTTCCGAGCCCCGGTTTCGGCTCAGCCCTCGGCCGTCCCGGCCTTCTGGCCCACCGCCATGATCGCCTTGAGAAGTACCGACTGGATCTCCGCGGGGTCGCCGACCTGGTAGCCGGCGCCTCCCGTCGCCTTGGCTATCTCGTCGATCTCCTGGAGGTCCGCCTCCGGGCCGATGGCGATGGCGATCACCGGCACCGGGGTGTTCGGGTTGCTCAGGCGGTCGAGCTCGGTGATCAGATTGCTTCGGGTGATGCTGAACCGGTCCTGGTCGGACCCGTCGGTGATGACGACCAGCGCGTTGAACTTGTCCTTCACGTACGAGTCCTGTGCCTGCTTGTAGACCGCAAGCGTCGTGTCGTACAGCCCTGTCGCGCCAGTCGGGACGGCTGCCAGGTCGTCGAACGCCCGTGACAGGCGGGCGCGTTGCGTTCCCGGCTTGTCGACGGGGCCGAGCGGTTCGGTGGGCACCAGCTCGCGGTAGTCGTTCGCGCCGTCGATCCCGGTGGCGAACTCCCACAGACCGAACTCGTCCTCGGGCGCGAACCCGTCCGCCGTCCGCTGCAGCGCTGCCCGGGTGACCTCGAGCCTGGACCGTGCCCCACGCCCGGGTACGGGCGTCTGCATCGAGGCGGACACGTCGACCACCGTCGTCAGGCGGGCACTGCGGACCGTGATGGTCCACATGCCGAGGGTCTGCTGGATCGCGTCGGGCGGTGGGGGCTCGGCTGCTTCGCCCTCGGCCGCGAAAGGCTGCGGAGCCCGTCCGCCCGCCGACCTCACGAGAGCCTCGTCCACGGGCTGGTCCGGCAGCCGGAATCCGTTCCGCTCCAGCTGCCGACGGGACTCCGGCTCGGCGAGCAGCGCCAGGAAACGCGTCGCCGCCCGGCTCTCGTCGGTGCTCAGCGCGGTCTCGTCGATCAGCTCGTACGGGTAGTCGAGAAGCGGAGTGCCGTCGCTGGGGTAGAAGAGCCGGAGGTCCGGCACGCCCTCGGCTGCCGCCGCGTTGTAGGCGAACGCGGCCTGCTCGGAGAGGAAGACGGCCTGGTTGCGGGCCGGATCGCCCTCCGCCCGGCCCGAGTCGGCGCGCGAGAGCGTACCGGCGACCTCCGCGTCCGTGGCCGAGATGCGCTGGGACAGCACCTTGGCCGCCGCCGCGGCGGTGCTGTCCGGCTCGCGGTCCACCCCTTCCGGTGACCGGGCCACACCTGTGAGCGCGAGCAGCCCGGTTGCGCTGCGGGCCGGATCGGCGGAGCCCAGACGCAACCGCTCGGAGGCGGTGGTGGCGGCGGTGAGCTCCGCCCAGGTGTACGTCGTGCGGGGCCAGCCCAGCTCGTTGCCCGCGGAGGGCACGGCGGCGAGCGTCACCGGGGTGGCGGCCACATTGCCTGCCCGGGTGAGAGGGACGCCCGTGCCGGTGCTCCGGATGCGTTCGGCCCAGACAGCGGAGTCCGGCAGCCACACCTCGTAGCCGGGGCTGTTCGACCCGGCCGAGAGCAGTTCGGCGACCTCGTGGTTCTCGCGGGAGGCGACGTGCACGTCCATGCACTGACCGTCGGATCTGATGTCTTCCTCGCGTGCCCGGTCCGCGGCCTTCTCCACGAGCGGAGCGATGTCGGGGGATGCAGCGATGTCGAGTGCGACGGCGGAGTCCCGGCAGGTCCCGGAGAAGGTGAGCAGACCGGTCTGCACGGCGAGCCCCGTCCCTGCCGCGACGGCCAGTACGAGCGCCGAGGCGATGGCGATCGTGCGGCGGTTTGCGCGTGGGCGGGACCTGCCTCCCTCCGTCGCGTCGGCGTCGGGCAAGCTGTGACGTCCCATGCGGTGGTGCCCCTCCTTGTGCGGTGTGCAAGGAAAAAGGGACCCGCGTCATCACTGTGACGCGTGTCCCCCGGCCTGTCGCGCGCGATCTTCGTACCTGTATTCGAGACCCTAGCGGGACGAGGACGGGGATGAGGCGGGATTACTCAACTGGAGGCAGGTGTGCAGGCGGAGGCGGGAGGCGTGGCCGATTCTCATCCCCGGGAAGTCGTGTCACGGAGGATTCTGCGTTCCGAGACGGTGCTCGTACTCGCGCTGTCGCTCGGCGCGAGCGGGGTGTCCGCCCTGATCAGCTTTATCGGATCGCTGACGAAACCAGGGGGCCTGAAGGAGCAGGCGGCGACGCTCAACGGGTCGTATGCGCCCGGGCGGCCGTGGCTCGATCTCGCATGGCAGCTGTTCGGGATCGCCTCGGCCCTGGTGCCGGTGCTGCTCGTCGCGCATCTGCTCGTCCGGGAGCGTTCCGGGATGTACGCGATCGGCTTCGACCGCAGCCGTCCGTGGTCGGATCTCGGCCGGGGTGCGCTGGTGGCCGCCGGCATCGGCAGTGCGGGACTGGCTTTCTATCTGGTGGCGCGTGCTGCGGGCTTCAACCTCACCGTGGTGCCGGAATCCCTGCCGGACGTGTGGTGGAAGTATCCGGTGCTGATCCTCTCGGCGCTCCAGAACGCCGTGCTGGAGGAAGTGATCGTCGTCGGCTATCTGCTGCGCAGACTGGGGCAGTTGGGCTGGTCGCCCATGGCCGCGCTGGCCGCCAGTTCGGTGCTGCGCGGCTCGTACCACCTGTACCAGGGCATCGGCGGCTTCATCGGCAACATGGTGATGGGCGTGGTCTTCGTGCTCCTGTACCGCCGCTGGGGCCGGGTCGGGCCCCTGGTGGCGGCGCATGCCCTGCTCGACATCGTCGCCTTCGTCGGCTACGGACTGCTGGTCGGGCGGGTGGGCTGGCTGCCCACGCCGTGACGCGGGGGTCGCGATCGAGGGGCGTACGGCCACGGCCGTACGCCCCTCTTCGTCGCTCAGGGGCTCGTCAGCAGCTGCCCGTCGACGACCGTCACCGCACGGCCGGTGAGCCACGTGCGTTCGCCGCGCACGACAGTGCGCACCATGCCCGAACGGGCCGACGCCTGGAGGCCGGTGAGCTCGTTGCGTCCCATGCGCGCGGACCAGAAAGGCGCGAGCGCGGTGTGCGCGCTGCCCGTGACCGGGTCCTCGTCGATGCCGACCCGGGGGAAGAAACAGCGTGAGACGTAGTCGTGGCCCGCTGAGGGGTCGTCGGCCGCGGCGGTGGTGATGATGCCGCGCTCGGAGTGCACCGCCAGGGCGGCGATGTCGGGGGTGAGGTTTCGGACGGTGCGCTCGTCAACCAGTTCGACCAGCAGGTCGCCGATGTGCTCGGAGGTGTCGTGCACGGAGACGATGTCGGCTCCCAGCGCTTCCGCGATGCCGTCCGGCACGGCGACCGGCGTCAGGGACGACGTGGGGAAGTCGAGGGTGAGGCTTCCGTCCTCGTGGGCGGTGGCGGTCAGGATGCCGCACCTCGCGCGGAAGCGGACCGTGCCGCTCGCGGCACCGGTGGTGTGCAGAACGTGTGCGGTGGCGAGCGTGGCATGGCCGCACATGTCGACCTCGGTCGCGGGGGTGAACCAGCGCAGTGCCCAGTCGGCATCGCCGCCGCCGGCAAGGGGATGGGCGAACGCCGTCTCCGAGAGGTTCACCTCTGCGGCCACGTTCTGGAGCCAGGTGTCGTCTGGGAACCCGTCGGAGTCGAGCAGCAGGACTCCGGCGGGATTGCCGGCGAAGGGGCGGTCGGTGAAGGCGTCGACGATTCGAATCCGCATCCCGCGACCCTAGACGTGCCGGAAAGTCGCAGGCCAAGGCCAATCCGGGGTTTCTGGCCCGCAAAGGCGTTGTCGTACGATCGATTCCGATATATCGTTGACGCATCGCGACAGATCAACGATGGAAGGAGCGTAGCGATGCGTTCACATGGACACGGACAGGGACACGAACACGGTCAGGGTCATGGGCACTGCGGGCCCGGCCATCAGGGTCGGGGTGAATGGGAAGGCCGGCGCGCGGCGTTCGGGCCGTGGGGGCCACCGTTCGGAGGGCCTTTCGGCGGGCGCGGCCGTGGTGGCGGCGGTCGGGGGAGGGCGCGGCGCGGTGATGTGCGCGCCTCCATCCTGGCGCTGCTGAAGGACCGCCCGATGCACGGTTACGAGATGATCCAGGAGATCGGCGAGCGCAGCGGCGGGGCCTGGAAGCCCAGCCCGGGCTCGGTCTATCCGACGCTCCAGCTGCTCGAGGACGAGGGGCTGATCGTCAGCGAGAGTGAGGGCGGCAAGAAGCTGTTCACGCTCACCGATGCCGGTCGCACCGAGGCCCAGTCGGGTCCCGAGGCCCCGTGGGAGGAGGCCGGTCGCGGTGTCGACTGGGACACCGTCAACGAGATACGGCAGGCCGGGTTCGGGCTCATGGAGGCGTTCGGTCAGGTCTGGAAGACCGGCAGCCCCGAGCAGCGGCAGAAGGCCGTCGCCGTCATCAACGAGGCACGCAAGAAGCTGTACCTGATCCTCGCCGACGAACACTGACGTCCCGTCTCGGAGGCGAGAGGGGCCCCGCGCGGGGCCCCTCTCGATGCGTCAGGTGACCAGCCCGCCGAGCTTGCGCAGGGACTCGTTGAGCGCCGCTGTCGCCGAGTCCTTGAGCTTGCCCGCCATGAGGGACACGGCCGCGCCGGTGAACTCGCCGTCGATACGCACGTTCGTCGCGTCACCGTCCGGTTGGAGCGAGTACCGCGTGCCCACGATCACGGACATCGGTCCCTTGCCCCTGATGGCGAGGACCCGCTCGGGCTCCAGTTCCTCGACCGTCCACGTCACTTCGGCCGGAAAGCCCATCAGTTTCATGTTCTCGGCGAACGTGGCTCCGGTGGCCAGGGGGTCGGGGCCGCCCTTGGGGAAGCTGGTGTGAGTGGCGTTCCACCGGCCGTGCGAGGTGAAGTCCGTCAGCTGGGCCCAGACCTTCGCCGCCGGTGCCTCGATGCGTGCCTCCGCGCTGACCTCGGCCATGCGGCCACCCCTTCCAGTCGGGTTACGGTGCCGCGGAACGTAGCCGCAGGTGCGCGAACATTCAATACTGATGACCCGTCAGATATGCCGCGGGGTGCGGTGCAAGGCGGCGCGTGGCGTCAGGGACCGAATGTCGCGATGTCATCCGTGAGGAGGAGGAACCGGTCGTGCGTGCCCACCCTCGGTGGGATGCGTAAATGCTCCCCGGCGGGGACGCTCCGGCCGCGGTCGCCTGATGAGGTGGGATACGTGTACAGCCCTGCCCCGCGGGTGCCCCGGCAACCCGCCCCCGTTCGTGCCGAGATCGAAGCCGCGCTCACCGTGGAGCTGGCGTCGGTGGTCGCCGGTGCGCGCAGAAGGGTGCTGCGCGACGGTGACCGGCATATCGACACGGCCCACCTGCTGCACTCGCTGCTGGAGTCGGACCCGGATGCCCGTGCGGCGGTCGGGTCGGGGCCGCAGGTGGCCCGCGTGCTCGGTTATCTCGTCCAGCGCAGCATCGGCTACGGGTTGCGCTGGCAGGGTTCGGTCGAGGATTCCGGGGCGCTCGCCACGGTGGGCAGCGGGAACGAGGTGCCGGGCTGGTCGCCGTCCGCCGTCGCCGCCATGGCGGGCGCCGTCGACAGGGCGCGCGTGCGGGGCGACGGCCGGGCCCGGGGCATCGACGTCCTGGCCTGCATCGCCGCCGATCCCGAGTGCCGGGCGGTCGATGTCCTGCGGCGCGCCGGGATCGACACCGCGCAGCTCGGGAACCGGATCGCCGGACCGTCTCGACATGTGTCACCGGGGTGACGGTCCTGACGCGCGCTGACATGATGTCCCGATGCAAGCGTCTTCGGGAAGGAACGCCGGCCTGGGACTCGCCCTCGGCTCGGCGTTCGCATTCGGTGGGTCGGGAGTGGCGGCCAAGCCGCTGATCGAGGCGGGTCTCGACCCGCTGCACGTGGTCTGGCTGCGCGTCGCGGGTTCCGCGCTCGTCATGCTGCCGCTGGCCTGGCGCCATCGCGCTCTCGTGCGGAGCAGGCCCGCGCTGCTCGCCGGCTTCGGGCTGCTGGCCGTGGCAGGTGTACAGGCCTGCTACTTCGCCTCCATCTCGCGTATCCCCGTCGGCGTCGCGCTGCTCATCGAATATCTCGCGCCCGCGCTCGTGCTCGGCTGGGTCCGGTTCGTCCAGCGGCGGCCGGTGACCCGTGCCGCGGCCGTCGGGGTCGTCCTCGCCGTCGCCGGGCTCGCCTGCGTGGTCGAGGTGTGGGCGGGACTGAGCTTCGACGCACTGGGCCTGCTGCTCGCCCTCGGTGCCGCATGCTGCCAGGTCGGCTACTTCGTCCTCTCCGACCAGGGCGGCGACAGCCACGACGCTCCCGACCCGCTCGGCGTGATCGCCTACGGCCTGCTCATCGGCACCGCCGTGCTGACCGTCGTCGCCCGGCCGTGGGGCATGGACTTCTCGCTGCTGGCCGGAAGTGCGGACATGGGCGGCACGGAGGTTCCTGCCGTTCTGCTGCTCGGCTGGGTCGTGCTCGTCGCCACCGTCCTCGCGTACATCACGGGCGTCGTCTCGGTGCGCAGGCTCTCTCCGCAGGTGGCCGGCGTGGTGGCCTGTCTGGAGGCGGTCATCGCGACCGTCCTCGCCTGGGTGCTGCTCGGCGAGCACCTATCCGCCCCGCAGATCATCGGCGGCGCGGTCGTCCTGACCGGGGCCTTCATCGCCCAGTCGCAGGCGCCGAAGGCGCCGCCCGCGGGACCCGTGGCGACGGGCGGACCGGAACCGGCCCCAGTGGGCATGGAATCGGGCGGGTCGGGGGCCGACGAGGGCGAGTTGTCCGCTCCGCAACCGGCGCCGTAGTGTGGCGGCCATGCATTCGACCGTCCTTCCGCCGCCTGCCGCTTAACGCGGGCGGCAGTTCTCCGAAGAAGACCGGGCTCGGGTCGTTCCCGAGCGGGTCGCCGCTGTCCGCGTGATGGAGCCGAGCGACCAACCACCCTGTTCTTCACACGGAGAAGTCACGTGTCGAATTCCTCTGCAGCTCCCGTCGGACGGAGCCTCGTCTATCTCGTGTTCGCGGGAGTCGCCTGGGGCACCGCCGGTGCCGCCGCCTCCCTCGTCTTCGCGGCGAGCGACCTCGGTCCGCTCGCCCTCTCCTTCTGGCGGTGCGTCGGCGGTCTGGTGCTGCTGCTCGCCGTCCTGGCGGTGCGCGCACCCCGTCGCCCGGCCCGCAGCGTGCCCGAGTCCCGCCGCCGAAGGCTCCTGCGCATCGTTGGGACGGGCGTCGGGCTGACCCTGTTCCAGAGCGCGTACTTCGCCGCCGTCGAGGCGACCGGTCTCGCGGTGGGCACGGTGGTCACTCTCGGCGCAGGCCCGGTGCTCATCGCCGTAGGCGCCCGGCTCACCATGGGCGAACGCCTCGGGGGCGGCGGCACGCTCGCCGTCGCCGGCGCCCTGGCAGGGCTCGGTGTCCTGGTGCTCGGTGGTGAGGGCGGCACGGTCCGGCCGCTCGGAGTCGTCCTCGCCGTGCTCTCGGCCGCGGGGTACGCCGCCATCACGCTCCTGACGCGATGGCTCGGACGGGACGGCGGGGGCGGCGACTCGCTGTCCACCACGGCCTGGGCGTTCGCGATCGGCTCCGTGGGTCTGCTGCCCCTGGCCGCCGCCGAGGGGCTGTTGCCGCACACGGCGGACCTCGCCCGGGTGGTGTGGCTGCTCGTCTATGTGGCGGCCGTCCCCACGGCCCTCGCGTACGCGCTGTACTTCGCCGGCGCCGCCGTGGTCCGCGCCGCGACCGTCTCCGTGATCATGCTCCTGGAGCCGGTGAGCGCCGCCGTCATCGCCGTGACCCTGCTCGACGAGCAGCTCACGGCGGCGACCGTTCTCGGCACACTGCTGCTGCTCACCGCTGTGGCAGGGCTGGCGGTGGCGGAGGCACGGGGAGCCGCGGTGCGCCGTCGGGCCATGGCCACGGCGTAGCGACGAGAACCGGGGGCGGGGCCGTTCGGGCCCGCCCCCCGGGAGGACTCTCGGCGTCAGCGGTGTGCGGCCAGATACGGCGGGAGCGCCACCGATCCGTCCAGATCCGCCGACGGGACCGGGACGCCGTACGCAGGAGCCACCGGGACCACGCCCGCCCAGTGGGGGAGAGCCATGTCCTTCGGCTCGTCGTTCGGACCGCCCGTACGGGACTTGGCGGACACCTCGGCAAGGTCCAGGCGGAGCACGGCCGTCGCCGCCAGTTCCTTGGCGTCGGCGGGCCGCGAGTCGGCGGAGCGGCCGGCGACCACATGGTCGACCAGGGCGTCGAGCGCCGTCCGCTTCTCCTTTGGATCGGTGACCTGGTACGCGGTGCCGTGGACCACGACGGAGCGGTAGTTGATCGAGTGATGAAACGCGGAGCGCGCCAGCACGAGCCCGTCGACATGGGTCACGGTCAGGCACACCGCCAGGCCCGGATCGGCTTCTCCCGCCATCCGCAGGGGGCGCGAGCCGGTCGAACCGTGGACGTACAGGCTCTCGCCGACGCGCGCGTACAGCGTGGGCAGCACGACCGGAGCTCCCTCGCGCACGAAGCCGAGATGGCAGACATAGGCACTGTCGAGTATCGAGTGGACCACGTCGCGCTCGTACGCGGCGCGGTCCCGGGAACGGGTGGGAACGGTGCGAGCCGTCGGCTCGTAAGCGGCTGCGGTGTCCGTCTGGGCCTGGTCCTGCATTTGCCGTCTCCATTGCACTAGTGCATAATAATGTTTGTGCTAGGAGAGTATCGGATCAGTGGGCGGCGTGCATCCGACATTGCCGCGAGCATCGAGCAGGCGGTCGGTGCGGGTGAGCTGGAGCCGGGGCAACTGCTGCCTCCCATGCGGGAGTTGGCGACCGACCTCGGGGTCAACCCCAACACCGTCGCTGCCGCGTACCGCACCCTGCGCGAGCGTGGAGTCATCGAGACCGCGGGACGCAGAGGCAGCCGAGTCCGTGCCCGCCCGGCGAGCACCGCGCGCAACGCCATCCGGGTCGACGCCCCGCCCGGCGTCCGCAATCTCGGCGAGGGCAACCCCGACACCGCTCTGCTGCCGGCGCTGGACGCTGCGTTCGGGGCCGCGCTGCGCCACCATGCCGACGAGCCCGTGCTCTACGGACAGGGTCCGCTCGACCCCGAGTTCGCCCGGCTGGCCAGAGCCGGACTCGACGCCGACGGCGTGCCCGCCGGTCCCCTCGCCGCCACGTCGGGCGCGCTCGACGCCATCGAACGGGTCCTCGCCGCCCACCTCAGGGCCGGCGACCCGGTTGCGGTGGAAGACCCCGGGTGGGGCGGCCTGCTCGACCTCGTCCCCGCGCTCGGTCTCAAGGCCATGCCGGTCGGACTCGACGACGACGGCCCGCTGCCCGGCGACGTGGAGCGCGCCCTGACGGCCGGGGCCCGCGCGATCGTGATCACCGACCGGGCGCAGAACCCGACCGGCGCGGCCGTGTCGGCCGAACGCGCCGCGCAACTGCGGGCCGTACTGGGGAGGTTCCCCGGCGTCCTCCTCGTCGAGGACGACCACGGGCACGCGATCGTCGACCAGTCGCTGCACCCGCTCGCGGGCGCGACCACGCACTGGGCCTTCGTGCGGTCGACGGCCAAGGCGTACGGACCGGATCTGCGTGTCGCGGTGCTCACCGGGGACGCCGTCACCCTCGATCGCGTGCAGGGGCGCCTCGGCCTGGGCCCCGGCTGGGTCAGCAAACTGCTGCAGCGGGCGGTCGCCCATCTGTGGACGTCGGGCGCGGTGGACCCGCGGGCCGTCGCTCGCGCCTACGGGGAGCGCCGTGAGGCCCTCGTCGGGGCTCTGGCGGACCGCGGGGTCGAGGCGTACGGACGCAGCGGAATGAACGTATGGGTGCCCGTGCCCGACGAGACCGGCGCGGTGACACGTCTGCTGCACTCCGGATGGGCGGTGGCGCCCGGCGCCCGCTTCCGGATGTCGGCGGCGCCCGGAATCCGCATCACCGTCTCGGGGCTGACCCCGGCTGACATCGCGCCGCTCGCCTCGGCGGTGGCCGCCGCGCTCGGCCCGGTGCCGGCGCGCAGTTACGGCTGAACGGCGGGGGCCTTTGCCTACCGTTGCACGGCCGGGGGTGCAGCCTTGGGGCGGCTCTGTGTCAGGGCCGCTCCGGCGAGCACGATCAGCGCGCCGACCGGGGTGTTCCACGCCAACTGCTCGTCCAGCAGTGCGACACCCGCCGCCGTCGCGATCACCGGGATGAAGTACGTGACCATCTGGGCGGTCGTCGGGCCCACCTCGGCGACCAGCCCGTACTGGATGAGCAGCGCCAGTCCCGTGCCGAGCGCACCGAGCGCGACGACGGCGAGCAGCGGCACGAGCGGGAACGACGAGGGGAGTTCGGTGAACAGCGGGGTGACGACAGCGAGTTGCACGGTGGCCAGGCCCAGTTGGGCGCCGGTCAGCGAGAGATGCGAGTGGCTCGACCCCGCCAGCGTGCGGCGGACGTAGATCCAGCCGACCGGATAGCTGAGCGAGGCGAGCAGGGCCATCGCCGTGCCGCGGACGTCGAGCCCCGAGAAGCCCTGCCAGGCGCCGAGCACCGTGAGTACGCCGAGGAAACCGATGCCCAGACCGGCGACCCGACGCCGGGTGGGGCGGTCCTCCGACAGCGCGACCATCGACAGCACCATGCCCCACAGCGGTGACGTGGCGTTGCAGATGCCCGCCAGCGTCGAGGGGATCGTGAGCTCGGAGTAGGCGAAGAGGGAGAACGGCAGTGCGTTCAGCAGAAAGGCGGCCACGGCGAGATGAGCCCAGGTGCGCAGTCCCCGCGGCAGCCGTTCGCGGCGGAACGCCATTGCCGCCGCGAGCACCGCAGTACCGAACAGGAGCCGGCCGAAGGTGACCTGGAAGGGGGCGTACGCCCCGGTGCCGACCTTGATCAGAAGAAAGCTGAAGCCCCAGACCGCGGAGAGCACCGCGAAGCGGATGCGCCAGTCGACGGCGCGTCGACGACGCAGGGTGCGGGCGGGGGCGGGACCGGTGGTGCGGCGGCGGCCCGTGGGGGCCGGGGCGGAGGGTGCGGCGCTCATGACTGCCACGATCCCGGTTTCCATCTCGTAGGACAAGCGAGAAATGTTGGACTGCTTCCCGTAGCATTGCTTACATGTTGAACCTGGAGCGGCTGCGCACCCTCGATGCTCTCGCCCGGCACGGCTCGGTGAGCGGGGCCGCCGACGGGCTGCACGTCACGACCTCGGCCGTCTCCCAGCAGATGGCGAAACTGGAGCGCGAGGTCGGCCAGCAGCTGCTCGCCAAGAACGGGCGCGGAGTGCGGCTGACCGACGCCGGCCGGCTGCTCGCCGACCACGCGGCCCGCATCCTCTCCCAGGTCGAGCTGGCGCAGTCGGACATCGAGGCGCAGCGCGGCCAGGTCGTCGGCGAAGTGCGGCTCGGCGCGTTCCCGACCGCGGCCCGCGGGCTCTTCCCCGCCGCCGTCGCCGCGCTGCGCGGGGACCATCCCGAACTGCGCGTGCATACCAGGGAACTCGAGCCCGAGCTCGGCATCAGGGCGGTCATCCGCGGGGACCTCGACCTCGCGGTGCTCCTCGACTGGAGCAACAAACGGCTGCCGGTGCCCGGCGGACTCGCGCAGGCCCACCTCCTCGACGACGTCCCCGATGTCGCCATGCCGGCGGACCATCCGCTGGCCGCCCGCGACGACGTCGATCTGGAGGAGTTCGCCGCCGACGACTGGGTCTCCTGGCCCGAGGGCGAGTTCTGTCACGACTGGCTGGTGTTCACCCTGCGCTCCAAGGGCTTCGAACCGCGGATCTCCCATCTGGCGGGGGAGCACCACACCCAGCTGGCACTCATCGCCGCGGGACTGGGGGTCTGCGTGGCGCCCCGGCTCGGCCGCGGCCCCGTGCCCGACGGTGTCGCACTCGTCCCCGTACGGCAGCGGATGCGCCGCCATGTGTACGCCGTGTGGCGCACCGACGCCGACCGCAGGCCATCCATCAGGGCGGCGGTCGGCGCACTGCGTCGCGCGGCCGGGGCACCGGCCGGCTGACGCGTGCCTGCGGCGGCCCCGCCCTACAGCTTCCGGAAGTCCCAGGAGGCGATCGCATCGGGAGTCAGCCGCAGCCAGGCGTGGCGGCCGTCGTGCGGCATCTCGTCCAGGCCGAAGTTCTTGCGGGCGAACAGCGCCTCGGGCGCACGCAGTTCGGGCACGTCCTCACCCGTGCGCGGTGCCTCGCCGACGAACACCGCCGTGCCGGACAGTTCGACGCCCCGCAGCTCCCCGTACTCCTCGCCGTCGTCGACCACCACGGCGATCCGCGGATCGGCGCGCAGCTCGGCCCAGCGGCGGCTGCGGGTGAGGGAGTACAGCCACAGCGACGTGCCGTCCCACGCGAACCACAGGGCGCTCGCATGCGGCCGTCCGTCGGGGGAGACCGTGGCCACACGACAGGTCCGCCGTGCGGAGAGGAACGCGTCCAGTTCCGCGGGCGTCATCATGATGCGCCGGCCCCGGCGCTGAGCGACGGCCATCCGACCCGCCTCCCCTGATTGCTGACTGTGTGTCAGAAATCATGGGGCTTCGGCCGCCGGGGCGCAACGGTGCTTCTTCCTACGGGACGCCATGGCGGCTACTCTCGCCCGCCCGGACGGCGCGACGCAGTGAGGGGAATCATGGCGTCCAAGGAACAACTCACCCAGCAGCTCGAACCCGCCACCACCGTGCTGCTCACCGTCGAATGCCAGCAGGGCGTGGTCGGCGCCGAGAGCGCCCTGCCCGAACTCGCCGCACAGGCACGCTCGTCGGGCGTGCTGCACAACATCGCGCGTCTCGTGGACGCCGCCCACGAGGCCGGCGTGCAGGTGCTGCACGCCGTCGCGGAGCGGCGGCCCGACGGGCGGGGAGCCAACCACAACGCCCGACTCTTCCGGGCCGCTGCCCGGCTTCCCGTGCAGCAGCACTCCGGATCGGCCGCTGTCCGCGTCGCGGCGCCGATCGAAGTGGCGGACGAGGACATCGTCGTCCGTCGGCTGCACGGTCTTTCCCCCGTCGCGGGCACCGAAGTGGACCCGCTGCTGCGCAACCTCGGCTGCCGCACCCTTGTCGTGACGGGCGTGTCGGCGAACGTCGCCGTCCCCAACGCCGTCTTCGACGCGGTCAACCTCGGTTACACAGTGCTCGTGGTGGCGGACGCCATCGCGGGAGTGCCCGCCGAGTACACCCCCGCGATGATCCGCAACACGCTGTCGCTGGTGGCGACGATCGCCACCACCGACTCCGTGCTTGCCTGCTGGAAGAGCCCGCGCAGGGCACAGCGCGTCTGAGGCGGGCGGGCCCGCGCCGAGGTGCGTCCGACCCCGCACACCTCGCCCGCGGGCACCGCCCCGCCCGGCCGCGTCCGGCGCACGGCTCTGCGCCTCGCGGCCCATGGCCGTGTGCGCCGACCACGCACACCGCCTGGCTCTTCCTCCGTGCCGTGCCCCTGGCGGGTCGGGCGCGTCACGCGAGCTTGATCGAATCCCCTTCCACCGTGATCGCCGCCGGCGGCAGCGGTGCGGTCGCCGGGCCGCCCTTGACACTGCCGTCCGACGCGTCGAAACGGCTGTTGTGGCACGGGCAGTTGATGATGCCGTCGGACACGTTCTTGACCGCGCAGCCCTGATGCGTGCACTTGGACGAGAACGCCTTGAACTCACCCGCCGTCGGCTGCGTGACCACCACGTCGCCGACGACCTTTCCGCCGCCCTCCGGGATGTCGGTGGTCTTGGCGATCACCGAGCCGCCGCCCGAGCCGTCGGCCGTTCCACCGGTGTTCCCCGGGTCGGCGGGCTTCTCGGAGACCGTCTGCTCCGAGTCGCCCGAACCGCCGCAGGCGGTCAGGGCGACGGTGAGACCGGCTCCGCCCACCGCGGCGACGACGGTACGGCGCGCCACGGTCCGTGCGGTCCCCTGCGATCCGGTCATGGTGGCTCCCTCTCCCTGGCCGGCCCCGTGCCGACCGGTTCGTGTTGTTGTACGGGACACCCGGCGCAGTTGTTCAACCGTTCACACAATTCTCAGGAAAGGGCCTTCGGCATGCGACCGGAAACCCGGGGGGCCGGTGTGACGGGCCAAGTTACTGTGGGGGAATGCTCTCCGAAGTCACAGCGACCCGCTACGTCACGCCCTTGCGTGAGGGCGGCTCGCTCCCCGGCATCGTCGAGGCCGACGATCTCGGCACGTACGTCATGAAGTTCACGGGTGCGGGGCAGGGCCGCAAGACACTGGTCGCCGAAGTGATCTGCGGGCAGCTCGGGCGGCGCCTGGGGCTGCGGGTGCCCGACCTCGTCGCCATCCAGCTCGACCCCGTCATCGGGCTCTCCGAGCCCGACCAGGAGGTGCAGGAGCTGCTCAAGGCCAGCGGCGGCCTCAATCTCGGCATGGACTTCCTGCCGGGCTCGCTCGGCTTCGACCCGCTCGCCTACGAGGTCGACGCCAAGGAGGCGGGCCGGGTCGTCTGGTTCGATGCGCTGATCAACAACGTCGACCGGTCCTGGCGGAACCCCAACATGCTCGTCTGGCACGGCGATCTGTGGCTCATCGACCACGGCGCCACGATGATCTGGCACCACAACTGGCCGGGCGCCCAGGCATCCGCCGCCAAGCCGTACGACGCCTCCGACCACGCCCTGGCGCCCTTCGGCCCCGATGTCGCCGCGGCCGCGGCCGAACTCGTGCCGCAGGTCACCGAGGAGCTGCTGACCGAGGTCGCGGCCGATGTCCCCGACGAGTGGCTGGTCGACGAACCCGGCTTCGAGAACACCGACGCCGTGCGCCGCGCCTACGTGGAGGCACTGCTGGCGCGCGCCGCGACCGTCCACGAGCGCATCACACTCGGCGCGCCGACGCGGAACAAGCCGTCGCAGGCGCCCGGCTGGCTCACCGAGCACGCCACTCCGTGGCCGCACCCGACGAGGAAGAGCAAGGACGGCGACCGGTGAGCGAGAGGGACGTGTTCGAGTACGCGCTGTTGCGCGTGGTGCCGCGTGTCGAGCGCGGGGAGTGCTTCAACGCGGGCGTGGTCGTGTACTGCCGCGCGAAGACCTTCGTCGCCGCCCGCACCCATCTGGACCTGGGCAAGCTCAGGGCGCTCGACCCCCAGGCGGACGTCACCGGCGTGCGCGCCGCGCTGCACGCCGTCGAGGGTGTCTGCCGCGGCGGTGACGACGCGGGCCAGGCCGCCCGCGACGACGCCGGCCGCCGCTTCCGCTGGCTGATCGCGCCGCGCTCCACGGTGGTCCAGCCGGGGCCCGTGCACACGGGTCTCACCCTCGATCCGGAGGCGGAGGTGGAGCGTCTGCTCGACCTGCTGGTCCGCTGAGGCGGCCTGTCGGGCAGGGCAGGAGCCGGTGTGACTTGCGACGCCGGGCCCTGGTGGCGTTGACACCGCGTGCCAGGCCTTCTAGCGTCCTGTCTGCCGAGGTACTAAGCGGTCGCTCAGCGCAGGAGCCGGGCAGTCGCAGCCACGATCGGCACAAGGATTGACGGGCTTCAAGGGCGAGGAGAACCAGAATGTCCACCACCGAGCAGCGCGTGGCTGTCGTGACCGGAGCCGCGCGGGGCATTGGCGCCGCCACCGCCGTCCGGCTCGCGGCCGAGGGCCGCGCCGTCGCCGTACTCGACCTCGACGAGGCGGCCTGCAAGGACACGGTCGAGAAGATCACCGCGGCCGGCGGGAAGGCCATCGCCGTCGGCTGCGACGTCTCCGACGCCGCGCAGGTGGAGGCCGCGGTCGCCCGTGTCGCCGAGGAGCTCGGCGCTCCGACGATCCTCGTCAACAACGCCGGTGTGCTGCGCGACAACCTGCTGTTCAAGATGAGCGAGTCCGACTGGGACACGGTGATCAACGTGCACCTCAAGGGCGCGTTCCTGATGGCCAAGGCGTGTCAGAAGCACATGGTCGACGCCGGCTTCGGCCGCGTCGTGTCGCTCTCCTCGTCCTCGGCGCTGGGCAACCGCGGCCAGGCCAACTACTCCGCGGTCAAGGCCGGTCTCCAGGGCTTCACCAAGACCCTGGCCAAGGAGCTCGGCAAGTTCGGCATCACCGCCAACGCCGTCGCGCCCGGCTTCATCGTCACCGAGATGACGGCCCAGACCGCCGCCCGCGTCGGCATGGGCTTCGAGGACTTCCAGGCAGCCGCCGCCTCCCAGATCCCCGTCCAGCGCGTCGGCCGTCCCGAGGACATCGCGAACGCGATCGCCTTCTTCACGGGTGACGACGCCGGATTCGTCTCCGGCCAGGTCCTGTACGTGGCCGGCGGCCCGCTCAACTGAATCGGGGTAGGACGATCATGACGGAACAGATTGTGGACAGTGGAAAGGTCGCTCTGGTCACCGGAGCGAGCCGAGGCATCGGATACGGCATCGCCGAGGCGCTCGTCGCCCGCGGCGACCGGGTGTGCATCACCGGCCGTGGCGAGGAGGCGCTCAAGGAGGCCGTCGAGCGGCTCGGCGCCGACCGGGTCATCGCGGTGGCCGGCAAGGCTCATGACGAGGCGCACCAGGCCGCCGCCGTCGAGCGCACGATGGAGGCGTTCGGCCGGGTGGACTTCCTGGTGAACAACGCCGGGACCAACCCCGTCTTCGGCCCCATGGCCGAGCTCGACCTGAACGTGGCGCGCAAGGTCTACGAGACCAATGTGATCTCCGCGCTCGGCTTCGCCCAGCAGACGTGGAAGGCGTGGCAGAAGGACAACGGCGGTGCGATCGTGAACATCGCGTCCGTCGCCGGTGTCTCCGCTTCGCCGTTCATCGGTGCCTACGGCATGAGCAAGGCGGCCATGGTCAATCTGACCCTTCAGCTGGCGCACGAGTTCGCGCCGGTCGTGCGGGTCAACGCGATCGCCCCCGCGGTGATCAAGACGAAGTTCGCCGAGGCGCTCTACGAGGGCCGCGAGGCGGAGGCGGCGGCGGCCTACCCCCTGGCGAGGCTCGGAGTGCCCGAGGACATCGGTGGCGCGGCCGCATTCCTCACCTCCGCGCAGGCGGACTGGATCACGGGCCAGACACTGGTCGTCGACGGCGGTATCTTCCTCAACGCGGGTGTGCACTGACACTGCCCGGACCAGCCTGAGCGGGTTTGTTCCGCAATGATGCAAGTGCCCCGTCGGACCGACAGGTTGATCCGGCGGGGTGCTGCGGTATGGTCGGCCGACCCATGGCTGAACGAGGAGCGTGCACGTGTTCTACCGGACCTGTCTGCAGGCCGCTGCAGCCCTAGCGTCCATATCTCTGCTCGCGGGATGCGGCCTGTTCTCCGACGAGGAAACCGACCGTGAGCAGAAGATAGCCGTCGGTACCACGAGTGAGCCGAGCACACTCGATCCGGCCGCCGCCTGGGACGGCTCGTGGGAGTTGTACCGGAACGTCTTCCAGACGCTGGTCAGTTTCCCGACCGGCTCCACGACCCCGCAGCCCGACGCCGCCGAGAGCTGCCGTTTCAAGGACACCTCCAACAAGGTCTTCGAGTGCAAGCTCCGCTCCGGCCTCAGCTTCACGAACGGCGACAAGCTGGACGCGGCTGCCGTCAAGCACTCGATCGACCGTATCCGGACCATCGACGTGAAGGGCGGCCCCAGCGGTCTGCTCGGCTCCCTCGACAAGATCGAGACGACCGGCGACCGCACGGTGACCTTCCGGCTGAAGACCTCCGACGCCACGTTCCCGTTCATCCTCGCCACCCCTGCCATGTCGCTCGTGCCGCCCTCGGAGTACCCGGCGGACGAGCTCCGTGAGGACGGCAAGCTCACCGGCTCGGGCCCGTACGCCCTGGACACGTACAAGAAGGAGGACCGGGCCGAGCTCAGCCGGTTCGCCGGCTACAAGGGCTTCGCCAAGATCCAGAACGACGCCGTCACGATCCGGTACTACCAGGACTCGGACGTGATGATGACCGCGCTGAAGGACCGGAAGATCGACGCGATCAACCGTGGTCTGACCGCGGAGGAGGTGGTCGAACTCCAGGAGAAGAAGCCGGAGAACGATCACCTGCAGCTCGTCGAGACCGTCGGCGCCGACATCCGCTACCTGGTGTTCAACCCCAAGGACCCGAACGCCGGCAAGCTCGCCGTGCGGCGGGCGATCGCCCAGGTCGTCGACCGGGGCGCGCTCGTCGAGAAGGTCTACCACGGTACGGCGGAGCCGCTGTACTCCATGGTCCCGAAGGGCATCGCCGGGCACACCACCGAGTTCTTCGACCGCTTCGGCGAGCCCAACGTCACCAAGGCCAAGGAGATCCTGGAGGACGCCGGAATCACCCAGCCGGTGCCGCTGACCTTCTGGTACACCACCGACCGTTACGGTTCCTCCACGGCGCCCGAGTTCGCCGAGCTCAAGCGGCAGCTGGACGAGACCGGCCTGTTCCGGATCACCGTCGAGGGCAAGCCGTGGACGGAGTTCCAGACGGGCTACCAGCAGGGCGAGTACCCCGTCTTCGGACGAGGCTGGTTCCCCGACTTCCCGGACCCGGACAACTTCATCGCTCCGTTCGTCGGCCCGAAGAACGTGCTCGGCACCCCGTACGAGAGCCCTGTGATCACCGAGCAGCTGCTGCCCCAGACGCGGCGCGAGAGCGACCGCGGCGCGGTCACCGGGCAGTTCGAGAAGGCCCAGGAGATCCTGGTCCAGGACGTCCGGCTGCTGCCCCTGTGGCAGGGCAAGCTGTATGTGGCGGCGAGCGAGGAGGTCGGCGGCGGCGAGCGAGCCCTCGACCCGCAGACTGTCATGCAGATGTGGGAGCTGTACCGCAAGACCAGCTGGTAGGCGGATTGTCAGTGGAGGCAGGTAGGTTCTGGGATCTCGGCTCCGAGATCTCGGAACCACCTGTCTACCGGAGGTTGTTGACGTGACCGACATGCTGCCCGAGTCCTGGCGCGGCGTCCTCGGCGACGAGCTTCAGAAGCCGTACTTCAGTGAGCTCACCGAGTTCGTCGAGAAGGAGCGGGCCAATGGGCCGGTGTACCCGCCTCGTGCGGAGGTGTTCGCCGCCCTCGAGGCCACGCCGTACGACCGCGTCAAGGTCCTCGTCCTCGGTCAGGACCCGTACCACGGCGAGGGCCAGGGGCACGGCCTGTGCTTCTCCGTCCGCCCGGGTGTGAAGACCCCGCCCTCCCTGCGCAACATCTACAAGGAGATGCAGGCCGAGCTCGGCCTCCCCATCCCGGACAACGGCTATCTGATGCCCTGGGCGGAGCAGGGCGTCCTTCTGCTCAACGCCGTGCTGACGGTCCGCGCCGGCGAGGCGAACTCCCACAAGGGCAAGGGCTGGGAGAAGGTGACCGACGCCGTCATCAGGGCCGTCGCCTCGCGACCGGACCCGGCGGTCTTCGTCCTGTGGGGCAACTACGCCCAGAAGAAGCTTCCGCTGATCGACGAGACGCGCCATGTGGTGGTCAAGGGCGCGCACCCGTCGCCGCTGTCGGCGAAGAAGTTCTTCGGTTCCCGCCCGTTCACCCAGATCAACGAGGCGGTCGCGGCCCAGGGCCACGAACCGATCGACTGGCGCATCCCCGACCTCGGCTGAGCGTTCACACCCGTGGCTGACAGGCTCGGACCGGTGCCCGAGCCTGTCCGGGAATGTCAGGGGCGGCCGATAGCGTCGGGATGCCGGCAGCGAGCCGGCCCGGACGTGGGAGGCCACAGTGATGGAGCAGCAGGAGGCATCGTCGGGGGACGCGGTCATGACCCGGATCGGCCAGGTGGTCATGCTGCTCCACGGCGGTGACCGCGAGGAAGCGCGAAACCGTTTCGGCGCGATCTGGTCGGAGATCTCGGCCGCGGGTGCCGGGGCGGACCCCCTGCACCTGTGCACCCTCGCCCACTACATGGCCGACGCCCAGGACGAACCGGACGACGAGCTGGCCTGGGACCTGCGCGCCCTGGCCGCGGCGGAGGGGCTGAGCGAGGAGCGGACGGCCCGCCACGAGCCGTCACTCGCGGTGCGGGCCTTCTACCCCTCGCTCCATCTCAATCTTGCCGCCGACTACGTCAAGCTTCACCGGCCGGAGGCCGCAAGGGCCCACCTGGCCCTGGCGCGCGAGGCGACGGATGCCCTGGCGGACGACGGGTACGGAAACGGGGTGCGGGCCGCGATCGACCGCCTGGAGCGCACGCTGCGCGCGGGCTGACGGTCAATTCCCGTACACCTGGCGGCAGATGCGGGTCTCGGGACTGTCGGCACGCCAGCCGCCGTAGCCCTGCCCGAGATCGCAGACGGCGCCGCGGTCGACCGGCATGTCGGGCAGGGGTGGCACGGCCGGGCGTGGTGCGGCCGGCACTCTCGGCACCCGGCTGCGCTGCCGGGGTTCCGGGGCCCTGTACTCGGGTACCGGTGCGGCCGCCGGCTGTTCGCGGGCCGGCTTCGGGGCCGGTTTCGACGGACTCGGGTCCGGCAGCGCTGCCTCCAACGCCTCCCGGGCCGGCCCCTGGACGATCTGCGGTTCCACCACCTGCTCCGACCGCCCGGTGGTGGGGGAGGAGGGGACAGGAGCCGGCTGCGCCTGGACGGACACGCAGCCGGTCGCGGCCCATGCCGCCATCCCGACCAGGACCTTTGCTGTGATTCTTGTTCGGTGCACCGTGCAACTCTGCTGTGCGCGCGGCGTGTTGCCCGGCGGTAATGGCCGTAATTGGCCCGCACGGGTGACACCGTCCTCAGGTGTTGATCATTCGCCGGTGGCGCCGTCGATGCGTTCGCGGATGAGGTCGGCGTGGCCGTTGTGGCGGGCGTACTCCTCGATCATGTGCGTGAGGATCCACCGCAGGTTGAAGGGCTTGCCTCGCTTGGTCCTGCCTGTGCTCAGGTCGTCGAGCGACCGGGCGGCCGCCACCTCCCGGGCGGCGGCGACCTCGCTCTGCCAGTCCGCGAGCGTGCCTGCCCAGGTGGAGCCCTCGTCCGTGCGGAAGTCCCCGTCCGGGTCCTCGTCGCTGTAGTAGAGGGCAGTGACGTCCTCGCCCGCCATGACCCGGCGGAACCACCAGCGTTCGACGTCGGCGAGATGGCGGACGAGGCCCATCAGCGTGAGCGTGGATGGCGGCACCGACTCCGTCCGCAGCTGTGCGTCGCTCAGGCCCGCGCATTTCGCCAGCAGGGTCTCGCGGTGGTACTCCAGCCAGTCCGTCAGCATGTCGCGTTCGCCGGCGGTGGTGGACGGTTCGGTGCGTGCCGTGGTGGTCATGGCGCTCATCCTCGTGCACGCTCCTCCCCGTTGCCAGGGCTTATCGGCCGGGGCCGGTGCCGAGCATGCCGCGCAGCAACTCGGTGAACCCGGTGCGCAGTTCCCCCTGGCTCGGTATCGCGTCGTGATGCGAGCCGACCGCACACGAGAACATCATTCCCTCGCACCACGCGATCAGCGACAGTGCGTGCCGCTGGGGATCGGTGGAACCGGCGGCGGCCATCATCGCGTGGAGCGGCGCGCGGAACCGTGCGCCCGCGTTGTCGTAGAACTCCCGCAGCTCCGGTCGCCGGCCGGCCTCCAGGGCCAGCTCGTAGCGGGCCACGAGCAGTTGTGGGTGGTGAGTGAGATAGCGGTGCAGGGCGAGAGCCAGGGCGTCGAGCAGTCCCTCGCGGCCGTCGCCCGGCGCCGGCATCTCGTCGAGTGTCAGTACCCCCGCCTCGCGTTCGGCGAGGCGGCGAACCGCCGTCTCCAGCAGTGCCTGGCGGGTGCGTGCGTGGTTGGAGGTCGAGCCCTGGGGGAGTCCGGCCGCCTCGTCGACCGCGCGATGGGTGAGACCGCGCATCCCGCGCTCGGCGAGGAGCGCGAGTGCGGTGTCGGCGATGAGCTCGGTGCGTGCGTTGCCCGAGGCGCGGGGGGTGGTGCGTGCGGCCATGGGGCCAAACCTACCCCGTCGACTACAGCTGTAGTACGGTACGGGTGTCACTACAGATGTAGTCAACGTGTCGAGGAGCAGTCATGCCCGAAACCCGTGCAGCCGCCCATGCCGTCGTCGTCGGAAGCGGAATCGGCGGACTCACCGCCGCCGTCGCCCTGCGGCAGCGGGGCTGGCAGGTCACCGTGCTCGAACGCGCCGCATCGCTGGAGCCGGTCGGCGCCGGCATCGGCCTCGCCCCCAACTCCCAGCGCGCCCTCGACGTCATCGGCATCGGCGAGGAGATCCGCGAACTCGCCGCCTGGCAGGGCGCCGGGGGAATGCGCAGCCCCAGCGGCCGCTGGCTGTCCCGTACCGACGCAGCAGCCGCTGCCCAACGGTTCGGCGGCCCCCTTGTCCTGGTCCACCGCGCCACCCTCGTCGACCGCATCGCCCGCCGGCTTCCCGACGGCGCCATACGCACCGGGTGCCCCGGCGAACTGGCAGACCCCGGCATCGCCGGCGGCCGCCGTGCCCGCGTCACCACCCCCGACGGAGACATCGAGGCCGACCTCGTCATCGGCGCGGACGGCATCCACTCCGCGCTCCGCCGCACGCTCTTCCCCACGCATCCCGGCCCCGCCTACGCGGGGTTCACCACCTGGCGCGTCGTCGTCCCCGCGCCCGAGACGCCGTTCGAACCCCACGAGAGCTGGGGCCCCGGTGCCCTCTGGGGCACCCAACCCCTGGCGGACGGGCGGATCTACGCCTACGCGGCAGCAACCGCCCCCGCAGGAACGCCCGCCGACGACGAAACGGCGGAACTGCTGCGCCGCTTCGGTGACTGGCACGACCCGATCCCCGCCGTCATCGCCGCCACCGTCCCCGGCCAGGTGCTGCGCAACGACGTCCACCACATCATCGACCCCCTGCCCGCGTTCCACCGAGGCCGCACCGCCCTGCTCGGCGATGCCGCCCACGCCATGGCCCCCACGCTCGGCCAGGGCGGCAACCAGGCCATCGAGGACGCGATCGTCCTCGCCCACCACGCCCCGCCCACCGGCGATCTCGGCGCGGGCCTCGCCGCCTACAGCGCCGAACGGCTGCCGCGCACCATGGGCGTCGTCCGCAAGTCCGCCCGCATCGCCCGGCTCATGTCCCTGACGAGCACTCCCGCCGTCGCCGTCCGCGACGCCCTCATGTCCGCCGCCGGCCGACTTGGTCCCGGGCTCGTGCTGCGCACCTTCGACGGCATCGCCGACTGGCGGCCGCCGCAGCGCACGTATGCTGCCGGAGCACAGGACGTGCAGGAAGAGCATCCGGCGCGGCACTGACGCCGGTACGGCATGGGACGGAGACCCCAGTGAAGGTCGGCTGTATCGGGCTCGGCGACATCGCGCAGAAGGCCTATCTGCCGGTCCTCACCACCCTGCCCGGGGTGGAACTCCATCTGCAGACCCGTACACCCGCCACGCTCGCCCGGGTCGCCGAGACCCACCACATCCCCGCAGGGCGCCGTCACAGCGACCTCGACGCCCTCCTCGCACAGGACCTCGACGCCGCGTTCGTGCACGCACCGACGTCCGCGCACGCCGAGATCGTCACGCGGCTGCTCGAAGCGGGCGTGGCAACGTACGTCGACAAGCCCCTCGCCTACGAACTCGCCGATTCCGAGCGGCTGGTGGCACTCGCCGAGGAACGCGGCACCAGCCTCGCCGTCGGATTCAACCGCAGGTTCGCCCCCGGCTACGCCCAATGCCTCGAGCACCCGCGCGAACTGATCCTCATGCAGAAGAACCGGGTGGGACTCCCCGAGGACCCGCGCACTCTCGTGCTCGACGACTTCATCCACGTCGTCGACACCCTGCGGTTCCTCCTGCCCGGACCGGTCGAGCACAGCGATGTGCGGGCCCGTGTCGTCGATGGGCTGATGCACCACGTAGTGCTGCAGCTGTCCGGCGACGGATTCACCGCGATCGGCGTCATGAACCGGATGAGCGGCTCCACCGAAGAGGTCCTCGAAGTCTCCGGCCAGGACTCCAAGCGCGAGGTCCGCAACCTCGCGGAGATCGTGGACCACAAGGGCCAGCCCAGCGTCCGCCGCCGCGGGGACTGGGTGCCGGTCGCGCGCCAGCGCGGCATCGAGCAGGCCGTGCACACCTTCCTCTTCGCGGTGCGCGCCGGGAAGCAGCTCAGCGCGCAGGATGCGCTGCGGAGCCATGCGCTGTGCGAGCAGGTGGTGCTGCGGGCCCTGGAGCAGGCCGCCGGATGACCCGGGTGCCCTCGGCCGCCACCAGCGCGGCCAGCACGGCCATCGCCCCGTAGACCGCCCAGTCGCCGTAGCGCACGTACAGCGTCGTGCCGGTCGCCGTCGGGAACTCGTACACCGCAGCGGCGCTCGTGTCGGTGCCCATCGGGGCGCCGACCGGCTGCCCGTGCGCGCCGAAGACGGCGCTGGTGCCCGTGAGTGTCGCGTGCACCATCGGACGGCCGCTCTCGGCCGCGCGCAGCGCCGCCAGCGACGCATGCTGCTCCGGGGCCCAGCTGTCCTGGAACGACGATGTCGCCGACTGCGCCACCAGCAGCTGTGCACCGTCCCGTACCAGCCGTCGGCTCATGTCCGGGAACGCCGACTCGAAGCAGACGAGCGGGCCGGCCTTCAGCCCGGGCCCCTCCGGCCCGCCGGGCAGCGTCATCACAACCGGCCCGGAGCCGCGCAGCCGGTCCTCGCCCGCCGCCTTGCCGACCGAGGTCGCCCAGCCGAGCAGCGCCCGGGCCGGGACGTACTCGCCGAACGGCACCAGCCGCATCTTGTCGTAACGATCCCCTGTCGGACCGGCCGGCCCGACGAGCACCGAGCTCTTGTAGATCCCGGCCGGGCCTCCCGCCCCCTCGCTCCGGGCGTCCACATTCACCAGCAGCGGTGCCCCGGCCGCATGTGACAGGGCGCCGAGGCGCCGTGCGAGATCGGGCCGCTGCCCGAGGTCCGCGCCGATGCTGCTCTCACCCCAGACGATCAGGTCCACGTCCTTGCCGGACCGCACCAGTTCCCGCGTCAGCTCCTCGCCCCGGTCGAAACGGCGCTCCACGCTCTCCGCACCGCCCACGACCCCCGGCTGCACCACCACGATCCGTATCCGGCCCGACTCCCGCGGCTGCGGTGCCCATGCCCAGGCCGCGGCGACCGTCGTCGCACACACCATCGTGCCCGCGACGGCGGGCGCCCGGGCGCCCTCGACGGCGACGAGCAGGGCGAGCGAGGTGTTCACGGCCAGGACGAGCAGGCTCACCAGCCAGACACCGCCGACCGACGCGAGCCGCAGCGCGGGGGACACCTCCCACTGACTCGCGCCGAGCAGGCCCCACGGTCCGCCCAGCCCCTCCCAGGACCGGACCAGTTCGATCATGAGCCAGCCGGAGGGGATCACGGCGAGCGCGGCAAGAGCACGCCCGGCGGACGGCGTCCCGCCGATCATGAAGCGTACGAGCCAGCCCCACGGCGCCCACAGCAGGCCCAGCAGCGCCGCGATCACCACCAGGAAGACATGCAGGCTGGGCAGCAGCCAGTGATGCACCGCGATCATGAAGCCAACGCCGCCGAGCCACCCCTCCACGGCCGCCCGGCGGCCCGTCGGTGCGCTGCGCACCAGCAGCAGCCACGGCACGAGAGCCGCGTAGGCGAACCACCACAGCGAAGGCTCGGGGAAGGCGAGCGCGGGCAGGGCGCCTGCGGCAACCGCGGCCACGCCGCGCGCGCGAGCACGGGGCGACCGTGGTGTCCCCGGGCCCGGGCCCCACAGCCCGCTGCCCCCGCGACCCGCCGGCCGGCCGAACGGAATCCGCATGCCGCGCCTCCTCACGACCAGTGTGGAGGAAGAGGGTGTGCGGGGACAGTGCGCCTCGTGGGCCCCGGCGCTCGGACGGCGCCCCGGGCGTTGCCCGGCGCCGGCCTCCTCAGGCGTTGCTCGGCGTGCGCCTCCCTCAGGCGTTGCCCGGCGTGCGGCGCCACTTCTCCTCGATGGCCACGGAGCGCAGCCGCCAGCCGCCTTCCCCGCGCGTGAGAGCGAACCGGTAGCGGCCGCCCGAGACGAAGTCGTCGCCCGACTCCAGCCGCATGGGGTTGATGTAGTCGGCCAGCACGTCGGCGCTGTCACCCGGATAGCCGTCCAGGTCCTCGAAGCTCACCCGCCGGTTGACGATCAGGTGCTGCCGTACGGGGAACAGGCGCATGGCCCCCGCCAGCCACACGGCGACCTGCTCGGCCGTCCCCTCGATGCCACCCGACCCGCGGTAGTCGGCACGTCCGTCGGAGGTGAAGAGGGCCCGGTAGGCGTCCCAGTCGCCGTCGTCGACGGCCACGGCGTAGCCGGTGACCAGTTCGTCGATGGCGAGGCGGTCCATCACGGTCGCGAGATCCACGCGCTGCGTCATCGGGTCAGTCTCCGGCAGCGCGGGCACGGAGCCAAGAGCCGTGCACGTGACCGCGCGCCGCGGCGGGGATACTGCCCGCATGCGCATCGATCTCGACCCTGCCCAGTGCGGACGTGACACCTTCTACCGGCTGCTGACGGCCACCGTCGTGCCCCGGCCGATCGCCTGGGTGTCCACCACATCCGCGGACGGCACCGACAACCTGGCACCCCATTCGTTCTTCACCATCTCGTGTGTCGCCCCGCCGGTCGTCCAGTTCACCTCGGTGGGCCGCAAGGACTCGCTGCGCAACATCGAGGACACCGGCGCCTTCGTGGTCAACTTCGCGCCCGAGCCGCTGTTCGAGCAGATCAACGCGACCGCGACCGATTTCCCGCGCGGCATCAGCGAGTTCGACGCGGTGGGCATCGCGAGGGAGCCGAGTCTGCGGGTCGTGCCGCCGCGGGTGGCCGCCGCCCCGGTGGCGCTCGAGTGCGAGCTCCACAGCACCCTGCGGCTCGGCGATTCGACAGTCGTCCTCGGCCGCGTCGTGCACGCGGCTGTCAGCGAGGAGGTCATGGACGGGGAGCACCCGGAGGTGACGAGGCTCGCGCCGTTGGCCAGGCTCGGCAGGAACGAGTGGGGCACGCTCGGCGAGGTACGCGAGATCGCCCGTGTGCCGTACGACCGTTGGCAGCGCACCCAGCACTGACCGTCAGCGTTTCACCGCACGCAGGACCACGAACTTCGGGTCGCTCGCGACCACTTCGCAGGTGCCGAACAGCCGTCGCAGACGCACGTGGTAGCCCAGATGGCGATTGCCGACGACCCACAGTTCGCCGCCGGGCCGCAGCACGCGGCGTGCGTCGGCGAACATCCGGCGCGCCGTCGTGTCGGTCGTCGCCCGGTGCGAGTGGAACGGCGGGTTGTTCAGCACCAGATCGGCCGAGGCGTCGGCCAGTTCCGAGAGGCCGTCACCGACCAGGAAGTCGGCCTTCCCGTCCGCAACGTTGTCCCGGTAGGTCGCCTCGGCGGAGGCGACGGCCGCGTACGACTCGTCGGTGAACGTCACCCGTGCGTCCGGGTCGGCGAGTGCCGCCGCCGTACCCACCACGCCGTTGCCGCAGCCGAGGTCGACGATGTGCTCGTGACCACCGCCTCGCGGCAGATGGCGCAGGAAGAACCGGGTGCCGATGTCGAGGCGCTCGGCGCAGAAGATGCCCGCGTGGTTGGTGACGGTCCGGCCGGCGAGGGCTCCGGTGTCGGCCGGCAGCGCGTACCGCAGCGGCCAGGGACTCGGTATCCGCGACAGACCCATGTCGGGAGAGCAGAAGATCAGCCGCGCCTTCTTCGCCGCGAGCGAGGTCCGTGTCGGCCCCAGAATGCGCTCGAACAGCTTCAGCGTGGAGGTGTGGATCTCGCTGACCATTCCGGTGCCGACGATCACGGTGTCCGCGTGGACCGCGGGCGCGAGGCGGTGCAGCTGGTCCTCCAGCAGAGCCAGGCTCTTGGGGACGCGCACGAGCAGCACGTCGATGCGTTCCGGCGGGGTGTCCCGGACGGAGAGCAGCTGTGCGGCGTCGGACCCGATGCCGTTGCGCGTCAGATTGGCCAGGGTCGCCTGCCGGCCGAGGTACGAGTCGGTGATGTGCACCACCGGATGGTGACCGGCGAGCGAGGCCGCCAGCGCACCCCACCGGTCGCCGACGACGGCCACGGTGCCGGTCAGTGACACGGGCGGGGCGTCGTCGATGCCGTGCAGATGCCGCAGCAGATACTCGTCGGCGGCGTCCCAGGCTCTCAGTTCGTCGCGGGAGTCCTCGGGGAAGCGGGTGAGCTCGAAGGCGCCCCATGACGTGGTCAGACGGTTCATCGTGCCCTCAGGCTAGCCGAGCGCGGAAAGCGTTCTCGCCGTGCGGCTCCACCGGGCCCGGACAGTCGCCGCGCGTTCAGGCGGCGCGCCCGACGTCCTCGCGTGCCGCAGCAGCCCACTCGACGACCAGTGCCTCGTACTCCGGGCGCCGGGCGTCGGGGAGCTCCCCGTCGGCCCACAGCTCACGGATCCGGGCGTTCAGCTCGGAGGCGGACATGGCGGTCTTGGAATCGTTGCGAATGGGGGACATGCACTCAGGCTACGGCTTCACTCGGGTGACCGTCCCCCACCCGACAGTGACCGTCAGTCGCCCGACTCACCCGCGTGCGGGCTCAGCGTGTCCGTGCCGACCAGGATGAACAGCACGATTCCCAGGATGATTCGGTAGATCACGAACGGCATGAAGCTCTTCGTAGTGATGAATTTCATGAACCAGTACGCCGGAGCACCTTCTCCGCCTCTGTGATCTGCGTCTTCATCCAGACCGATAGATCAACTGGGAGAGGATTGGGAGAAGTTGGGGCCCAGTCTGTGCTCAAGCTCACGACGAACCGCTGCCACTTCAGCTGCAGCAACTCCATGATCTCCCGCTCCATGGCCGTTGTCACGTTGCTGTAGACACCCTCGACACCCGGCAGCTCGTGACCCATCCGGCCCTCCACCGCCACACGTCGCGCTCCGCCCTCGTCGCACCACTCCTTGTGCCCGTGACGGAGCAGGTACAGCCGCTTCCCCGCATACGCCTTCACGGCCGGCCAGCCGGGCAGCGGACGCCATCCGCCGCGGCGCTGCTCGCGCTCATCCTGCCCGTCGGCGATCTTCCTCCAGTAGTGGTGAGTGAAGTTCGCCTTGGCCAGCGGCCCGCCATTGATTGAAGGGAACACCCACTCGGAATCGTGCGACGCGCACAGCGCCTCGAGCAAGCTCCGCCAAGAACGGCGGGATCACCAGCGTCCGGTACGACTCGTACTTCGGTGGCAGCAGAGTGAGAACCGAGTCCTTCCACTGGTGCTGGTACTGCACCCGGATCGCCGGCATCGGCTCCTCGCCGTCGCGGTACCGGGCGAGGCTCTCCTCGCGCCGCTCCTCGTCCGGGTCCTCGACCGGCCAGGCCGGGTGACAGAACTCCTTGCGGAGCGCGTACAGCTCGGCGGGCCTCCGCTCGCTCGCCTCGGCCGAAGTCGCGGCACCTGAGACCACTCGCCTCTGGCGCCGCGCGCGGCTCGTCGCGTGGGTCGACGCCCATGGGATCCGCGGCTGGTATCGGCGCACCGGCTTCCGGGGCGAGCACGGCATCGTCGCCGACATCCTCCGCGTCCGCGTCGATGGCGACCGGGATCGGTACTACACCACTCGCGACTCCCTGCCCTGTCCGCCGCTAACCCACGGCGTCGTCGACTGGGATACAGGGCGCGCCGTCTACCGCGCCGTCTCCGGAGGCATCGCCCAGCAGTGGATCCAGGCCGCCGAAGGCACCGAGCCGGCCATCAAGGAGGAGTCGTGATCTCCCTGCCTCGCCGCCAATCTCAGCCGCACCATCGACTACCTCGACACGCACGACACCGAAGGTGAAGCCCAGGCCATCTGACCGTTGTCCGCCCAGGCGCCGTTTGTCGCTCGTTCTGGTGAACGGGCAACCATTCGCGCCTACCGGGTGTCACGCATCTCATCCACTGTGTGGACACAGTTTGAACACATCTCCGTCACTTCGCGCGCACGAGGTCGCCCATGGCCCAAGACCAGCCTCCGCCGCCCCCCAGCCCCGAGGGCCCGCAGGTTCCGCCCGCCCCCGCCATGCCCCCACTGCCGACCAGCGCCCCGAACCAGCACTCCCGCACATGGAGGGCGGCGGCCGCCGGTGCGATAGCAGGAGCAGCCCTCGTCAGCAGCATCTGGGCCATCACCGCCAACACCAGCCTCGGCGAGCCCGACACCTTCACCCTCACAGGGAAGTTCGCCCTCACCGACTACGAAGGGATCACGACCGTCAACAGCGGGAGCGAACCCTGCGCAGGGGACGGCGGATACGACGACATCCGATCTGGAACGTCGGTCACTGTGTACGACGCTAAAGGCACAACCGTGGCAACCGGCACGATCGAATCACCGGAGCGCGACGACGCGGGATGGTGCACCTTCGACGTGGCCGTGCCTGACGTGCCGAAGGGCCACAAGTTCTACCAGGTGGAGATCAGCCACCGAGGGAAGATCCAACTGACCGCCGAGAAGGCTGAAGCGGGCGACTTCGCGTCCACCCTCGGCTGACGGCCCCAGAGGGCCCGCACCGCCACGGTCCCGCACACACCTTCCGGAGTCGCAAATGTCGTAGCCCACCCCGCCCTACGGCCAGCAACCTCAACAGCCAGGCTACGGATACCCGCAGCAGCCCCAGCCGACGTACCCGGGCGGCCCCGCCCCGTGGCAGCCCCAACAGCCGCCGAAGAAGCCCCTGTCCGGATGGGCCATCACCGGCATCGCTGTCGGCGGCGTCTTCGCCTTCCTCATTGTTCTCGGCGCGGTCGTCGGGGGTGAGGAGGAAGGCCGCAAGACGGAGGGCAAGACGGTCGCCGCGCCGGCCAGTACCGCTACCAAGGAAGCGACCAAGGCGGCAAAGAAGGACGACAGCAAGCCTCGCGCGCTGCCCAACCTGGTGGGCAAGGGCCTGCAGGTCGCACAAGACCAGGCGCAGGCCGCCGGGTTCTACAGCCTCACGTCGCACGACGCGCTCGGGAAGGAACGGATGCAGGTTCTCGACCGGAACTGGAAGGTGTGCAGCCAGTCACCGAAGGCGGGCAACCACCCCACCGACACCAAGGTTCACTTCGGCGCGGTCAAGGGGGGCGAGGACTGTCCTGGCAGCAAGCCGTCGCCGAAGCCCAGCGCGAAGAAGCCCGACGCGAAGAAGCCCGCCGAGTACCCGGACGGCGACTACGTGGTCGGCGAAGACATTCCCGCTGGCACGTACCAGACGCCCGGCGCCGAGAAGGGCATCTTCGAGGTCTGCATGGTCTCGACCGACCCCACCGACGACGCCAAGTTCCCGCAGCTCAAGTCCGCGAACGCGGACGAGCGGATCATCATCACGCTCACCAAGGCCGACGGCGTCGTCACCATCAGCGGCTGCGAACCGCTCACACGCCAATAGCGCCACCGGCATCACTGATCGAGGCCCGCCCCTGTTCGGGGGCGGGCCTCGGCGTGCGCGGGGAACACTCCCAACGGAAGGAGGGGAGCGCATCAACTCCGTCCCCGTCGCCCGTGCCGCCGACGTCTCCAACTGGCGCGCATCTTCGCTGAGGGGTGAGCGAGCACATCGAGGCCGCGATGAAGGGCCGGGGCGACTGCGTCGCGGCGAGCCTGGCCACCGACCTCGCCCCTGGTCCCCGCGGAGAACAAGAGCCTGCGCAAGAAGCGCGCCGTCTCAAGGAAGCGGTCCAGCGCTCTGGGCGCCCAACTGGACCACGCTGGCAGCAAGGGGAACTGACCGCACGCGTCAACGAGTTGCTGGCGGCCGTGGAACGACTCGACTAGCGCGACGGCTTATGCGCCGAGCGGGACGAGTTCCAGGGCAAGCCCACCGTTCTTGCGTCAGTGTGCCTGGGCCAGTGCCGTCATGAGCGCGTCCAGATCTCTGATAGTCGTCTCCGAAACGAGAAGGGCTGGAGAGCCCGAGGTGCGGGCAAGGGGCGACCCGTCAGTGCCCGGGCGCCGGCGGAAACGCCGTCGTAGGCAGCGGGAACAGCGTCGGGACATCAGGCTTTCCGGCGGTGACTCAGAGGCAGTGTTCGGTCTGGAGCGAATGTCTGGCCGAGCGGCATCTGTGGATGCTTGACTCCGATCACGGGAGCGAGGGCCCTGAAAACTGCATCCCGAACCGACAAGAAACGAGGTGATTTCGCAATGCGTAAGTACACCAAGCCGACTGTCAAGAAGGTCTCGCAGCAGACTGTTCTGCGTGGGGACGCCTAATTTTAGGCCCACTTGACCGGATGTGCGCGCCGCCTCTGGCGGCGCGCACATCCGGATGTCAGAGGAAGCAAGGGCATGCCGTAGTAGGGGGAAGTACATGTGTGGTCTGGCAGGCATAGCTCGACTCGGCGGGCGCGCACTGGGCCCGGAGGAAGATGTTCTCCTGAACCATCTGGCGGACATCCTCCACCACAGGGGGCCAGACGAGCGGGAGATGCTTCGTAGTGGCCCCGTCGGTCTGGCATTCACCAGACTCTCCCTGACTGACCCCGAGAACGGCACTCAGCCACTGATCAGTGACGACGGCAATCTTGTCCTGATCGCCAACGGAGAGGTGTACAACCACAAGGAGCTTGAAGCCACACTGCCCTCGGGCATTGAGCTCAAGACCGGCTCTGACTGTGAAGTCCTTCTCTATCTCTATCGTCAGCATGGACTCGACTTCCTGCGCAACGTACGCGGCATGTTCGCCATCATCCTGTGGGACCGCGCAAGGCAGGAGCTCATACTTGCCCGGGACCGCTTCGGTATCAAGCCCCTATATTTTCACCAGAATGACGAACGCATCGTCCTCTCGTCCGAGGTAAAGGGACTCTTCGCTGATCCGTCGACGCCACGTCGTTTCGACTGGGAACGAGCGCTCGCCGTGCCGTCGCTTGCCGCCGCTCCCCGCTTCCACGCGCGCGAGGTATGCACCTGGTTCGAAGGTGTGCAGAGCGTGCCGGCTGCCACCGTGATCCGCACGAATCTACGAGATGGATCAGCCTCCCAGTACAAGTACTGGGAGATGCCGTACGAAGCGGAGGAGGGCGACGCCGCCTACTTCATCGAACGCTACGGTGATCTGCTTGAGGCTTCGATCAAGGAATGCGCCACGGCTGACACTGAGCTCGGGATCTTTCTCTCCGGAGGCATCGACTCGGCGACGGTGCTCGCGCTGGCGCAGCACCAACTGGGTGACGTGCATACGTTCACGGCGTTCACCGGCGGCACATGGGAAAATGGAGACGCGGAGCATGCCGCATGGTTTGCGAGCGAACTCGGCGTGCAGAACCATCAGGTGATCTTCGGCCCCGACGATGTGCCAACGCCGGAGGAGTGGGCGCGGCTGCTGTGGTTGTCCGAGACCCCCATGACCGGTCCGGAAATCTACTACAAGCACGAGCTCTATCGATTCGCACGTCTACAAAGGCCGGAGCTTCGTGGCATGTTGCTCGGTGCAGCCAGCGATGAGTTCAATGGCGGGTACTCTCGCGGAGTCGCTGATGACTGGGCGTCATTCCACTACAGGCTCCGGGAGATGCGACGGAATACTTGGCACGATCAGCGCCCTGAGTACCGACACTGGTGGACAGCGGAGCCGTACTTCCTCACGGATCGTGTAGCACGGAGCTGGGAACACAGCGTCAACGACGCCTATCGGGACTACGCGCTCTCCGAGTATCACAAGATCCAGCAGTACAACGTCTGGCACGAAGACCGTACGGCTGCCGGAAGCGGTGTTGAAGCTCGAGTTCCCTTCCTGGATCACAGGCTGGTAGAACTGACCACGTCGATCCCGGAAAGACTGCGCCCGCAGTTGCTGTGGGACAAGCGCATCCTGCGGCAAGCAGTCAAGTCGCGCCTCCCGAAACGGATCGCGGAGCGTGAGAAGGTACCCTTCTTCCACGGACGTGGCACAGGGCACGCATACCGGATGCTGGTCCGGCTGATGAACTCCCGCAACCGGGAACTGATCGACCGTGCTCTTGCTGCGCCTCAAGCCCAGGAATACCTGGACGCAGACGTCATCACTGCCACTCTGGAAGAGTTCGGCGACGGAAACACGGATTCTGCATCTGTGGAGATGCTCATGCGTGTGGTGAACATGGGCGTTCTGGCGGAGATGGCGGCACAGCCGCCGCGGCTTTCGGACATGAGTGCTGGCGCCGAGCGAACGTCGCTGCCTCTCGGGAAGAGTTTGACAGGGCTAGCCGAGGAGTTCATCGCCTCCCTGCACGACTACTCTCTGGAGCACGTGCCTGTGCTGAGTGACAGTCTGAAATTGTTGACCGACCTGGCTGCGAACTGGTACCTCGTCGCCGACGGGGAGATCAGATACGAGCTCGACTCGGAGTCCCCCATCCTGCGGGTAATTCAGTGTGCAGATGGCTCCGCCAACCTCGCGAAGGTCTTGAGCGAAGCCGGAACCAGTCTGCCGGATGTCAAGCCCGATCTGGACGAGCTCTTGGACGAGCGGCTGATCTCCTTCAGCCGATGACGCGGTAGGGGCGTGCATGCATCTCCGAGCTTTCTATGACGAAGGTTTCCTGCCGGGAGACGGTACTGGGAGAGCCTTTGCTACCGAGTACATAAGCTCCTTCGAGCGCTGGAGCACTCTCGCCAGTGTCCGTCGCAGGCCCTGGCGCGAACTCACCTCTGGTGAGCTCGATGAGTCGCCCCTCTTCTTCCCGCCCGAGCTCTATCCGATAGCACTACATCCGCTCGTCGTTGCCATGGGCGAAGCGACTGTCCGAATGCTGCTACTTCAACGACTCTATGATTACCTTGATTTCACCACTGATCTGGAGATCATTGCGGTTATCCCAGTCGCGATGAAGATCAGCCGAGGTAATTCAGGACTCGTCCTTCCCGACCGCATGAGGGCCGACGCGCTCAAGATAGTCACGGACGAGGCATGGCACGCTCAGTTCTCGGACGATTTCTCTCGACAGATTGCGAGCGAGACCAACTGCCCGCCGCTGCGCCTGGGTGACGATCGGACCCCGGCGTTCGTATCCAGACTCGACCGGCTCAGAGACCAGCTTCCGCACTACATCAGAGGCATGGAAACGCTGCTCTTCGCAATCGTGAGCGAAACTCTGATCTCTGGGATTCTCTCAGATATTCCGCGGGACGAGCGCATGCCAACGTCAGTACGCGGAGTGGTTCGTGACCATGCCGAGGACGAGGGGCGTCATCACGTCTACTTCCGGGCCGTCTTCCGCCAGCTGTGGCCAGCGTTGACCACGGAGGAACGCCGCACGATCGGCCCCCTCATCCCGTCGATCGTGTATGCCTTTCTGGAGCCTGACTACTCCCAAGCCGCACAACGCCTGAGCGCCCTGGGCATGTCTGCGTCCGAGATCGAGCAGGTGGTTGTGGAGTCCTGGCCGCGAAGCGCCGTTCAACGAGAGATCGCCCATGCCGCCGCACCACTGATCCGGTATCTCCAGGAAGCCGGAGCCCTCGATGACGCCCACACCGCAGAAGCATTCCACAGGGTGGGAATGATCAGCACTGTGCCCGACTTGGCAGTCCGTTAATCTGCCGCAGAGGAACGCACCAGATGACCATACAGACTCGGGCACCAGGAAAGCCTCACATGAGTACCGCCAGCGTGTTCTGGCGGTATTGGGCCGCCACTGCAGTGAGCAACACCGGCTCTGCCATGACCGCGGTGGCCCTGCCTCTGGTGGCACTTACCGTGATCGACGCGAGTGTTCTACAGGTCACTCTCCTTGCCGCAGCCAGCAGGGTGTCCTGGCTTCTCCTCGGCTTGCCCGCCGGGGTCATCGTGCAGAGATACCCGCTTCGCCGTCTTCAAGTGACGCTGGACCTCCTACGCATGGTAGCCATGGGTTCGATACCCTTTGCATGGCTGATGGATGGGCTGACCTACGCACACCTGCTTTGTGTTGCGCTCGCCACGGGGGCGGCGACTGTGCTCTTCGACATCGGCAACTCGACGTTCCTGCCGGCCATCGTGGATAAGAAGGAATTGAACGCCCGCAACAGCCTCATGTCGGGCACCCATGCGGTGACACAGACTGGTGGACCGTCGGTGAGTGGACTGCTGGTGCAGTTCGCGGGTCCCGTTGGGGTTCTCGCCCTCGACGCCTGCAGTTACCTTGTTTCTGGTCTGGCCTTGAGAACTCTTCCAGAGCGACCGGCAGACCGGGGAAAAGGTGGGATGCTCCGGCTCATCAGAGAAGGCTGGGGTTTCGTTGTCGCCCATCCCGTCATGCGGCCGTGCCTTATATGGGCCACGTTGGTCAACCTGGTCAACTCGGCACTGGTCGCCCTGACCCCGTTGTATCTCGTACGCGAGGCGGAGGTGTCCGCCGCAGTGGTGGGCCTTGTCGTCGCCATGGACGGGGTCGGATCCCTGCTGGGGGCTGCTGTGGCAACGAAGTTGGCGCAACGCATCGGCACGGCACGCGCCATGTGGGCAGCCGGGCTTGCAGGCGGCACCCTTGCAGTCCTCATGCCGCTCACCACCTCCCTTGGCAGCATGTACTTCTTCGCACTCGGCAATGCCGGCTTCGCCTTCGGAGTGGTCATTGGGAGCATCATGGCAAGAACCCACCGGCAGACGGAGTCTCCCCCCGAGCTGCTGTCGCGGGTCATGGCGACGGTCCGATTTGTTTCTTGGGGGGCCATGCCAATAGGCGCCGGCCTAAGCGGTCTGCTCGCTTTGGCTCTGGATCTGCGCTTTGCGCTGTGCGTGGTCTGTGCGGGCACCCTCGTGGCTCCGCTGTTCCTCCTCCTTAGCGGCGTGGGACGTCGACGAAATCTGGCGGATGTACAACTGGTATGAAATGTCGCTAGGTTGGTCGACGTGTGTTGTCTGAACACGCAAGGTACGAGCGCACCAGTCGGGTACGACTCCAGTAGAGGGAATGCGTCATGCAGGGAATGACCACTGAGGACTGGCTTGCTCCGCTACGCGAGCGGGAACTACTTCCGGAAGGTACGATTGCCGCCTTCCTTGTCGGGTCCGCTGCCCGCGGCTGGGACAACCCGCGGAGTGACTTCGACATCTATATTGTGACGAAGTCCCATGAGGATACTGCGGTGAAGACGGACTTCATCAGTGTCCCGCTGGAACCCTCGATCGTCCCCTTCGAGATCTTCTACTCAGGGGGGAAACGGTGGGAGATCAAGTACTGGCTCGACACCCAATTCGACCAGATGCTTTCCAAGGCCTCCTGGGAAGCGTACGAGCGCGAGGGTTCGTCAGGGATTGCCTATGTCGAAGAAGTCACCCTGTCTCGCTTGGGGCACTGTCTGCCCCTCATCGGTGCCAAGTGGGTGCAGGATGTGCAGCGTCGATTGAGGAACTCAGCGTTCCGCTCGTTCGTGATCGCTCGCTCACTGGGAAGCGCAGACGGGGCTGTCGAGGATGCTCTCGGTTCGATGGAGGCCGGCAATTTGGAGAGCGCCGCGATCTCCGCTCGCCTCGCTTTCGGCTACGCCATCGATGCGCTGCTGGAGAGTGCGGACGAGTTCGGCAGCCATCATCCGAAGTGGCGGGCCAACAGGTTCAAGGCAGCAACTCCCACTGTCCTCACCTTTGATGAGTACTGGGAGATAGAAACGATGCGGACGTACAATCCCACTGACCCACGTCCGTGGATCAAGGACGTGCTCACCCGCTGCCAGGACATCGCCATACGTGTGGTGGTCTCGTGACCGCTGACCGCCACCACAGCCCGCAGGAGATTCCGCGTCGGAAACTCGGTACTCGGATCCGCCGCGTCAAGGGTGAACTCTTGCTGGCTGTTGAGGAAGATGCCCTGGCTCTCTCGGGCCCCGCCGACTTCATCTTCGTCTCCCTCGACGGCAATCGAAGCGTCGAGGATGTCGTCGGCCTAGTCGCCAAGGAGTACGGCATCGACGAGGACGAGGCTCTTCAGGATGTTCGAGACTTCCTCGACGACCTGACCCAGAGGGGGATCGTCGAGTGGTAGCACAGACCGTCAACTCGGTATCGGCGTCGTGATCAGACTCGACGTCGATGAGGAGACGCTCCATACAGTTCGCCTGGCGTTCAGCCCGCTCTGGGAGGCTGTCGGAAGTATTGGCCTCCTCGCCCGATACCGCGGTGAGGCCCCCTCTCCGTATGCGAGATGGGCCAGGACGGTGCGCAACGGCATGCCGACCGACCTGACTCACGAACTGGTCGAGGCGATGCGCCATGACCCATCCAGCCTCTTCCCCCCGGGAAGCATCCCGATACCTGACCCGTCGCGCAACACCATCGCGGCCGAGCTGGACCACCTGCGTAGGTCCATGGAGGACAGAATCGTCGCGGAGCGGATCTACTCGCTGCTCACACGGTACTGGGAATGGGCCATCGCTCCGTACTGGACAACGGTGCGTCAGTCACTGGAAGAGGAAATAATGTTTCGGGGCCGCACGTTGGCGCTCGAGGGGCCAGATGCGATGCTCGGCGAGCTCGGTGGACGGGTGCTGTGGTCCAAACCCTCTCTCACGGCACCCTATGTGCGGGACCTGAAGCGTGAGGTCACAGACTCGCAGCTGCTTTTGGTGCCCACGGTGTTCGCGGGAGGTCTGCGTCTGTTCGTCGAGAAGCGCGGCAAGATTGCGATGACCTACCAGGCACGGGCCACGGGCTACTTCGAGGTTCTGACTGCACGGGCAGAGAAACCGAAGGTAGATGACCGACTTGCGCTGCTCCTGGGAAAGGGACGGGCACAGGTCGTGCGCACGCTCGAACGCCCCAAGACGACCACCACAGTGGCCAACACGCTGGGGTTGGCGAAGAGCACTGTCTCCCAACACTTAACGGTGCTGACCGACGCTGGTCTGGTCTGGAAGCAGAGGCTCGGCGGACGGGTCTTCTACCAGCTTGATCAAAACGGTCTGGCTCTGCTGAAGCAGTTGGGGATGTGAAGGGCGCTCTCGCGCCCGGGACAACAGCCGTATATCGATCCGGTCTGTGGAATCACGACTGGCGAGCGGCGACCATCGCGACACGATGCACTCCTCTCGGCCGTGCGCCTCTCCGAGCATCAGATTGCACCTCGTGTCACGGGTGCACTGCTTGTCGGCTAACCGGTCAGATACTCGATGGCTTCGGGTAGGCCCGGGAAACTTCCGAGTCCGGAATACCCTCCGGGCAGGTGAAGGTCCCTACCGGTTTGCACATGCATGAAATGAGTGCCGGCCCGCAAGGAGGCTTCGAGGTCGGTTCTGTGATCTCCGATGAAGACAAGCTCTGACAAAGGTAAGCGCATGCACTTGCCCGCACGTACCAGCAGGTCCGGTTTCGGTTTTCGGCAGTGGCACCGATCTTCCGGAACATGAGGACAATGGAACACCGGCCAGGGCTGTTCTGAGCCGCCGTGGATCTGCTGCCACATGGCAGAGTGAATGCGAGACAGCTCATGCTCAGATAGCAACCCTCTGCCGACTGCGGATTGATTGGTCACTATCGCCACCGGCAGACCCCGAGAAGCCAAGCGTTTGCAGGCTTCTCGCGCACCGGGGATCCAGTTGAACTCTTCTGTGTCGGTTACGTATCCGCTTGGGGGAGGATCGTTGAGGACGCCGTCACGATCCAGCAGAACACCGCGAATACGGATCGAGCTAGACACCGACCGGAAAACCTTCGCCAGACAGCCACCGTTCACGGCCGGACTCGCTGATGATGCATTTAACGCCGGGGTGGTCATGCTGTATGTAATGAGTACCGAACAGGATTGAGTCCCAGTGGAACGGATCGAAGCCAGCGTCAGTCAGGTCGGCTTCCCAGTCCCGCCAGACGAGGAATTGCCCGTCCGACACGCGTGCGAAGTGTTTCTCGATCCGTTTGGATGCCTGGGTGGCGGATACTCTTTCCTGTATTCTTTGCCGGGCGGAATCGATGTCCAAAGAGTAGGCAGGGAACTTCGCGTACAGAGCGCGTATTTGCTTCTCAATATGGATGTCGTCGCGACATTGGGTTGCCGCCTTGAGCCCTTGGTACAGTTTATCAAGACTTTGGGGATCGATAAGGATCCCCAATTCCCGAATGATGTCTATCGGCTCGTCCGAGCAATGCACGAACACAATCATCCGGTTGAGTGCACCGAGATGGGTTCTCAGATGGTGCTCTTCTCTCTCCCATGGCAGTGACGAGCCCTTCAGCCCGGCGAGGCGGACGGAGGCAGGCAGATTCAACTCAGGGCGGGTGTCGGCAAAGAGGACCAAGAGCGAATCGGACGATCCATGCAGAAGATCACCGAGCCGTAGTCGGTCAAGAGTTGCAATGTTCCATTGAAACCGCCAGATTTCCCGTGCCTTGTGCCTGTCGTAGCGGAACGGTTCTGCGGCAACCGGTTCGAAGCCGTTCATTCGCATGTACTCGATTGCCTGGAGCGCTTTTCTTCCCCGAACGCTTTCCGGCTTCAAAGCAAGTGCGGCAGTACGTTGTATCGAAGGAAGCGCATCTCCCTTGAAAGTGTTCACGAAGGAGCTCCAGCTCTCCCGGAAGTAGGACTCACTGCTGAAGGTTTGAAACTTCTGCTCCACTGCGGTCAAGGCCCGCCATGATCCGCGCGTCAGCATCTCTTCAATGCCGAGATCGGCCGGTTGTAGACTGCCCACGTACAGTACTCCACTAGTCGAAGCTTACGGATTCCTTCACGTACTCCGCTATTCTGCCTGCTACTTCATCCGATTCGGCTTGGCTGCCTGCTTCGCAGACGACCCGAACAACATTCTCAATGGTGGACAGTCGAACCGACATTCGGCCGCCGCGAGACGTGATGGCCTGCCGTTCCTTGTTGATCATTCGAGCCAGATGCGCCGATTGCTCAAGGACTTTCCTGTGTGGCACCGGCACATTAATCAAAGCCTGTGGCGAACGCTCCCATACCTCGGTGAGCTCTCGGAGGGGTTTCTCTGATCGGCTCACGGTGGCAAGAAGCTGAAGCCCTGACGCGATGCCGTCCCCGGTTGTGGCGCGATCAAGCATGATGACGTGCCCTGATTGTTCACCACCGATAACGTAACCACCGCGCATCATTTCGCGTAGTACTGACCGGTCTCCAATGGGGGATTCAATTACATCTATGTCGTGACGCTTGAGGGAGGTTCGCAGACCACTGTTAGTCATGGGTGTGGTTACTATGCCTCGCCCGGGCAGGCGATCGCGCTTGTGCGCATCCACGGCAAAGATCGCCATCACATCGGCACCGTCTACTATCTGGCCGGCTTCGTCAACAGCTATCAGCCGGTCGGCGTCCCCGTCGTGCGCGAGGCCGATACTGGAAATCCCATTACGCAGTGCCTTCTGTAGAAAGGCGGGATTCGTGGCACCCACTCCACAATTGATTTTGTTCCCCGAGGTGTCGCTGGCCACCTCAATGACATCCGCCCCTGCCAATCGGTAAGCTAGGGGTGCAATTTCTGCCGACGCACCATTGGCGCAGTCCACCGTGATGGAGATTCCGTCGAGCGGTGGAATGCCCGCCAGTAGATTTTTGATGTAGGTTTCTCCTCCCTCAGTACTCTTGTCGGCGATCCTGCCTACGGCTCGCCCCCGTACTTGATGGGAGGGAGATCCCTCGCGGATCAGGTTCTCCAGGAGAATCTCCGCTTCATCGCTGTACTTGTAGCCATTCTCGTCGAACAGCTTGAGCCCGTTGTCCTCCAAGGGATTGTGTGATGCCGTTACTACAGCTCCTGCGTGAGCACGGAAGTATGGAGTGAGGAATGCGACTCCGGCTGTAGGGATGACTCCAACAGTGACTGCATCGGCGCCCGTGCTGCAGAGCCCTGCGACGAAGGCTGCCTCTAGCAGGCCGCTGCTTGGGCGGGGGTCTCGGCCGACTACTACGCGTGTACGCTTCCCGCTGGCCTCGGAAAGGCTCGTGCCGAGGGCCCGTCCGAGGTCAAGCATCAGCTCAGGTGTCAGAACCACATTGGCAATTCCACGGACCCCGTCCGTCCCAAACAATCTTTCCATGTCACCTCGCATTCATCTGAGTCGCCAGCGCTCTCACGGGCTGTTCAGCGACCGTTGAAGTCGTTGATATTGTGCCGATTCCAGAAACTTGCGAATGAAGTAGCGTGCATTCTGTACCAAAGGGAGCGCTCCGATTTCCTCCGGTGTGAGGAATTCCATTGCTGCTCCCTCACCAAGGATTATGTCCCAGGGTTTAGCCCGCGTGGGCGCGCAGTAGACGTTCCACTCGCCATGCCGGCCGCTGAAGCTACGGAAGCCGTGCCAGAACAGTTCGAGGGCGTCACCGACGCGCACGCCGGTCTCTTCATGCAGCTCACGCCTGGCTGCCACATCCGGACGTTCCCCGGGTTTGAGGTACCCGCCAGGAATTGCCCACTTGTTCCGGCCTATTGGTGCGTTGCCGTCACGGAGCTGCAGGAGCAGACGTCCCTTCCCGTCCACCAGCAGCACCGAAGCAGTCCTCATCTGAACGGGATTGGCCATGCGATGCTACCTTCCCTTGGTCAGGGGGTCCTGCTTGATCCGCTTTTCCCTCTGGCAGCGAATTCGGAATCCTTCTTGTGTAGTGCCTCGTCGGCGAGACGGCTGATGTGCTCCGCGAGCACGTGCACTGGTTGCTGCCCGTCCAGGATGTGGTAGTTGGCGTCCACTCCCCACTCCTGGCTGAGAAAGATGTCCCGGACCCTCGACATCCGCTCGTGGTCCGCTTCCTCCCAGCGAGGCTTGTCACCCCGGTTTCGGATTCTGTCGACAGCGACTTCGGCGGGGATGTCCAAGTACACGGTCAGCTGGGGTTCCGGCAGATACCGGTTGAGTTGGACCACCCACTCCAGGTCAGGGATACCCCGGGCAACCATCCACGCGTACGAGCTGTAGACATAGCGATCGGATATGACGACCGCACCCTCACGCATCCAGGGAAGCATCGCCGTGCGCATGTGGCGCAATCGGTCCATTGCGCTGAACAGCACAAGTTCCGGCACCACATCCACCATGTCAGCGTCGGACAGCTCCTGATTGAGGAAGGCATTGAGTGTCGGATCGTCTCGGAAATGCGCGGTGACCGGTCGAGTCCGGTACACCGTCCGCTTGGCGGCCAGATGCTTCTCTAGCAGTTCCGACTGAGTGGTCTTGCCGGATCCATCCAGGCCGCAGAGCGCGATGAGGGCGCCTTGCTCCGGCACTTTCCAGCGCTTGTCATCCACGAGATGGCACCTCCTGTTGTTGCTGCTGTACATCAGCGCCCAGGGCACGCAGAGTCCCAATGAGGTCGCCGTGGCCCCTTTGCAGGTGGTAGCCACCATGGATGGTTGAGCATCCGTCCGCTGCGAGAGCGGCAAGTATGTAGGCGACGACGCATCGGATGTCCTCGCCGACCACCTCTGCTGCTTCAAGAGGTGTGGACCCGGTTACCGTCATCGTGCGGCCACTTTTACTCACTTGCGCGCCGAATCGACGTAGCCCCTCCACATGACTCGACCTGAGTTCGTGCACCCCTTCGTGGATATGGGTGGTCCCGGACATTTGTGTCGCCAGCACTGTGGCTTGTGGCTGGAGGTCAGTTGGAAAACCGGGGTGAGGCGCAGTCGTGACACGGCGGGTTCGCGTGTTGTCGCGTGGGTGCGAAGTCATGCTGACCGCACAGCCGGTGGGGCTAGCTTCAATCTCGGCGCCTGCTTCATGCAGCAGCGACCAGAATGTCTCAGGTAAGTCCCCCTGGGGGAAGCCGAGGAGAGTTACTGAGCCACCAGTGAGCGCGGCTGCGATGGCTAGGGTGCCTGCTTCGAGCCGGTCGGGGGGCAGCACCTGGTGTGTGCCCAGAACTTCCGAACCGCCGATGACTTCGATGGCACCGTCAAAGCGGCGCTGTGCCGCGATACCGCACCCGCGCAGAAAGGCGATCACGTGCTCGACTTCCGGCTCGGGGCTCGGCTCGGTGATCAACGACGCTCCCCGAGCGCGGGACGCCAATAGTAGCGCTGTGACCGTTGCGCCGAGACTCGGCCCGTTCTTGGTCCCTGCCGAGAACTTGAATGCGATCGGCCGGCCGCCCGTGAGTCGGGCGGTGAGCGTAGAGCCATCCTTCTCAATGGTGGCGCCAGCAGCCTCCATCACCGCGAGGTGCTGGTCGATAGGGCGCGGGCAGAAGGCGTCACCACCCGGGAGGGGGAACTGCACCTTTCCCTCTTTGGCGAGAACGGCAGCCGCGAGGGAGGGCGTTATGCGGAGCCGATGGCCGAGATCCGGTGGAATTCGTGCATGCCGTGTGGGTGAGCCCGGGCTTAAATGGAATTGACGATCATTGATCCGGACGTTGTGTCCAAGCTCGTGCGCTATGTTTGCGACCACGTCGACGTCCAGGATTGACGGCATATTGGTCAGGGTCACCGGGTCATCTGCGACGAAGACGGCTGCTGCGAGCAGCACGGCGCATCCCTTCGCGCCCTGCAGACCAATCTTTCCCTCGAGTCGTCGTTTACCGGTAACTTGCACAGGGGGGTATAAGAACAACTATGTCTCCTAGTCGTGACGGTGGCCGGGTTGTGGATGAGGAGCAGCCCGGCCTGGAAGAACGATTCGCTCGAATCGTCCACAAAGGATTACTTGAAGCCGTACGCGAGGCCCGCGCGGGGTTGTAGCTCGTAGTGCATGGCGCGCGCAGGTGCGTCTAGGTGCGTAGAGGCTTGGCGAGTGGGGGACTGATGCGTGTCAATTCGAGGAACCCGTCACGTGACTGCACGAGCGTAACAACGTTGATCATTGCTGTGTAGAGCTTTATTTGCATCTTGTCGTGAGGAGACAGAGGGGTCGGCGAAGCACATGAAGATCAATCAGGCTATTGTGGTGCATATCGATCCGACCATTCTGTACGGCTTTTCCAGCCTGGTCGTGAGGCGAAGGCGTGAACATGCGGTCAACTGGACGTGGCCCGACGGCGTGGCGCACCCACGCATCACGCGCAGGTGACGCCTGTCTGTCTGCTCCTGCCCCATCGGGAATGGAGCGCGACGGGATATGCAGGCCACCGGTCCAGTCCCGAGCCCGAAGCGCCCGCGTCAGGCGATGTCCGGCTGCCGGACAGCTGTACCCGACGACTCATGGGACCGGCCCCACACCGCCACTTCTTGACCGGGGGCGTGAAGAACGGCACACACACTGGCGTTGTCCAGCGCCAGTACACCGGCACCGCCGGCAGGATTGAGAACATCCAGGTCGCCGTCTACCTCGTCTACGCGGGCGAGCGGGGACACGCGGCGGTGGACCGGGAGTTGTACATCCCGCGCTCTTGAACGTGCGACCCGGACCGCTGCCAGGCGGCAGGGCTCGGTGAGGACACCGTCTTCGCGACCAAGCCGGAACTGGCCCGCACGATGATCGAACGGTCCCTTAACACCGGACACCGCGTCGACTGGGTTACGGGTGATGAGGTCTACGGCGGCAACTCGACACTGCGGTCCGCGCTGGAAGAGTGCGGGGTTACGTGCTCGCCGTCGCCTGCTCCCATGAAGTCACCACCGGTGCGGGGAAGTTCCGCGCGGATGCCCTGGCCGCGAAGGTGCCGAAGCGGGAAGCGGTCGGCAAGGGTCGGCGCCGAGGGGCACCGCTTCTACGGTTGGGCGGTCATCAACCTGGCCGGCCCCCGCCCGGTCCGCCACCAGAGGCTGATCGGCCGCAACCGCGCCACTGGCGAACTCGCCTACTACCGCTGCTTCTCACACCAGCCGGTGCCGCTGACATTGCTGGTGCGGGTCGCCGGATCCAGATGGCGGGTGGAAGAGACCTTCCCAGACCGAGAAGGGGCTCGCGGGACGCGATGAGCACCAGGTCCGTCGTTACCCCTCCTGGAGCCGATCGGTCAGCCTCGCGATGCTCGCCCACGCCTACCTCGTCGTCGTTTGTGCCGACGAACACACCCGCCGTCCCGGGCCGACTGACCTGGTCCCGCTGTCCTGCAACGAGATTCAGCGCCTGTTCAGCCATGCCGCCGCTGACCACCCAGACACCGACCCCGTCCGCGTCGTCCGCGCCTGAGAGCCCGATCGCGAGCTTGACTTTCGGCTGGGCTTGCTCCTGCTGTAGCGCAAGTTGCTGCGCCGCGACGTCGGCCGATCGATCGGCGGCATCAGCGGACCGCCTCGCTTCGACGAGGGACTTCTCCGCCGCTCTAGCCGAGCGATGAGCTGACCACCGCGCCGCGCAGCTGATGGGAACGGCCAGCACGGCCACGATGAATGCTGCGATCTCCATGACGCCGGACTGTGGAGGAGCGCCATCGGGCGCCCCCCATCGGACATCGCTGCCGAAGGTCAGGATGAGGCGCCGTGCTGCTTCCCTGGGTAGTCGGCGTCGTCTTGTGCGGTGGGCAGCTGGTTGTGGCCTTCGGACCAGTGGTTGACCCAGCCGCATTGCGAGCAGGCATAGCGGCCGTTGACGCCGCGGATCAGCGTGCCGCAGCGCTTGCACTCAGTGCGTGTGATCTCCGGCGCCCGCTCGGCCGGCGGTACCTGTTCGTCCATCCTCGGAACCTATCGTCGTCGGGGGCGCGGGCGCTTTGACCCCGCCGCATAACTGGGAGCAGCTGCCCCCCCCGCTGTGAGCGGCGCACCGCACTTCTGGCAGTTGCCAGCCATCATCGGACCTCCTTGCGAGACCGAGGGGGGTCATACCCAGTCCGCTAGTCGAGGATCCCGAGTATTGGTAGCAGCCGGGCGCCCGCGTTTCGTAGCAACGTGGCGTCAGAGTCCACTCCCACCGGCTGCGCTCCTCCCAGACGTGCTTCGCCTCCACGAGGTGCGCGTCGAGTTCTTGCCCTGACCATCCGTTGATGTACAGGGCCTGCGTGCGAGCACGGGCCAGATACGTCGGCCCTGCGATGCTGGTGCGGCCCATGGGGGTCACCTCGTCGCACGCGAGGCACTGGCACACCAGCCGAGCCAGGCGCTGCGTCCGGGTGTCTGCGTCGTCGAGGTACACGTACCTCTCGTGCGCGTGCAGGCGCGGCGCGTAGTCCAGCGTGATCAGATCCTCGCGGGTGTTCCCGCACACCTCGCAGGCGTTGCCAGCGCGTTCGTAGACCATGTTGCGGATGCGCACCCACTCATACTGTCTGGCGAGGAGGGTGCGTCCGGCCTTGCCCAGCAGGTTGTTGGATCAGATCGACGTACAGCGAGCTGCCGCCCAGCGTCTTGTCTTCACCATCGATGACGTGAGGGACTGGGGGCCTGTGGATGCGCGACATCTTTGGTGCTTACCCGTCCCGCCCGCGTCCCACTGGGCCCATCCCTACGCGCTGCGATCCGCGGCGGCTACCGCCGGTGTTGCGTGCCAAGCATCCGCCCGAAGCCCAGCCCGACACCTAGCGCCAAGGCGGTCTCGACCGTGGTGAACCACCAGGTGAGAGCGACCCCTAGAATCATGACCGCGAGTTCGAACAGCTCGCCTCGTCTCACCTCTGACGGGGAGACGACGCGCTCACGACGCCCCGTGTTCATCGGAGACAACTGCGCTGTGGCGCACAGAGCGCAGAGCGATACAGGGAAGAACGAGTTGCTTAGCTCGTGCGTGATCGCCCGAGCAGCAATAGGGATGGTCCCGTCGCAATCGGGTTGGAACGCCCCGGGGTGCGCGAGATTGCAGGGACACTCGCAGTTTCCGAGAGACGGTTTCGACCACGCTGCAACGCGCGAAGGCGACCATTGCGTATGCCGCACGCCTCGTGGGCCGACATAGCCATCCAGGTCTCGCATCCCACCCTTCCCCGAAGTCTGGGCGGGACTCTAGTCCTCGGGAGGCCGCCCGATGAGGTCGGCCCCCAGGACGTCAGGCCGCGTCCCATTGGTGGGCGGGGCCGCCGAACCATTCGATCCACGCGGGATCGTCAAGGAGTGGCTCGGGGTCGAGGATGCCCGATGCCTCGAGGAACACGATCACGTCGTGGTCGCTGTGGGCGAGGCCGAGGATCTCGTCGCGCTGGTTCCTGCGTACAGTGACACGCCGACCGCCGGTCGGGGACAACCGGTGAACGACGATAGGCGCGGTCATCTATCCATGCTGCTCCGGACGTCGGTCACAGCATCCCCAGCTCGATGTCGGCTCGGCAGTGCGAGCAAGCCTCGACGCCGCGTGCATCGCCGCCTCCCGGCTGACGACGTGGATGCGCTTGCCAGCCATGTGGCAGCCGCCGACGTGAACGGAGAGCGGGCGTCGCCCGTCGCCGATGCCGGTCTCGATCATCCAGTCTGGGGACGGGCGGGCGCCGGGCCTCGCCCTCCGTGCGTTCCTTCTCCCGCTGCTCGACCTGCCGGATCCGGTCTCGCACCTGGTCAAGGCTCAGGGCGAGCCGCGTCTCCAGGGTGCGAAGCCGGGGTAGACAGGCGGAAGGTCGGTCACGTGTCTAGCTTGCCCCTAAATTCAAACAGGGGTTCTACTTGGGGCATGGCCAATCACAAGGTCGAGCACCTCACGACCACCCAGGAGCGGATCCTCCGCCATATCCGCGCGGCCATCACTGATCAGGGCGACGCCCCGACCGTCGCCGAGCTCGCCGCCGCCGGCATGCGGCCGTCGTCGGTGCACTACCAGTTGCGGGAGCTGCAGGCGAAGGGTGTGCGAGCCGCGACGTCCGCGGGGGATCTGGCTTGCATGAATCCTCTCATGGCACCCGCCCGCTACCACCTCATGCTCGCCATCGACGGATGGCCCGCGATGCACGGCTAGTGGGCGGACCGGACAACAGTGGACCGGAAGTTTCTCAGCTGGATCGGCGAGCGCGGCAGCATGCCCGGGGCCCGCATCACCCTGACCGAAGAGGCAAACGGCGAGGAGCCGGCCGCCTGGCCGTAGCCGCCCCGTCGTTGTCAGTGGCGGTCGCTACCGTGGATGCACTATCCCCAAGACAGGGGAGAGCTTCTGGCCCCGTCCGGCCGTGATGCACCGGGCGGGGCTTGCTGCTGTCAGCCCTCCCGGGCCGCCTGCTTGACCGACTGCTCCACCTCGTACCGGTTGAGCCCGGCCGCTGCCGCATGTTCGCAAATCGCCTTCTGCACTGCGGTCGCCTCCAGCTGAGCGGCATTCGCCGCGCGCCGCTGCAGCGCCAGCAAATCGTCCGGGACCGGGACTCTTTTCTCGTTCGCCGCGGGCGGATGCTATGCCGCGGGGTACGCGGCCCCGCGAACCCTGCCTCGCGCGCGTCGCGGGCGAGGCCAGTCAGGCGGCCTCGACTCCCTCACTGCGGATTGCCGCAGCCCACTCCTGCAGCAGCCTGTGATACCGCTCTTGCTCGACTCGGACGGGCTCCCGCCGCGCGCCCACAGCGCGCGAATCTCGGGGTTCGCCGCAGCAGCCGGCCGAACGGCGGGGGGAGAGGGGAGTTGCAGTGGCCGTCCCGCTCTGGCGTTCTCTCCCGATGGGAGAGTGGGAGAAATGTGGGAGACGATCATCTCGATTGACCTCGAATCGGCCCGAATCAGCCGTCAGTCGCCCGACTCACCCGCGTGCGGGCTGAGCGTGTCCGTGCCGACCAGGATGAACAGCACGATTCCCAGGATGATTCGGTAGATCACGAACGGCATGAAGCTCTTCGTAGTGATGAATTTCATGAACCAGGCGATCACCGCGTATCCCACGCCGAAGGCGATGACCGTCGCGAAGATGGTCGGTCCCCAGGAGACGTGTCCCTCACCGGCGTCCTTGAGCTCGAACAGACCGGATGCCAGCACCGCCGGAATCGCGAGCAGGAAGGAGTAACGGGCTGCCGCCTCGCGGGTGTAGCCCATCAGCAGACCGCCGCTGATGGTCGCGCCCGAGCGCGAGACGCCCGGGATCAGGGCCATCGCCTGGCACACGCCGTAGATGAGGCCGTCCCTGACGCTCAGGTCCTGGAGCGTCTTGCGCTCCCGGACCACGCGGTGACGTCCGCCGATCTCGTCGCGGGCGGCCAGCCGGTCCGCGACACCGAGCACGATGCCCATGACGATCAAGGTCGTGGCGATGAGCCGCAGATCACGGAACGGGCCCTCGATCTGGTCCTTGAGGGTGACGCCGAGCACACCGATCGGGATCGAACCGATGATCACGAGCCAGCCCATCTGCGCGTCGTGGTCGCGGCGCATCGCCTTGTCGGTGAGCGACCGGAACCACGCGGAGACGATCCGCGCGATGTCCTTGCGGAAGTAGATGAGGACGGCCGTCTCCGTGCCGATCTGGGTGATCGCGGTGAACGCCGCACCCGGGTCCTGCCAGCCGGCGAACGCGGCGGTGAGCCGAAGATGCGCACTGGAGGAGATCGGCAGGAACTCCGTCAGCCCCTGGACGAGCCCGAGGATGAATGATTCGAACCACGACATGAAAGCTAAGCCGTCCAAGTACTGGTCAGGAGGGAAAGTACGGTGCGCGGGCCGCGATCATGCGTCCGTCGCATGGCAGCGTAGCGGCAGGAGGTGACCGGCCATCGGGCGGGTTCGTCCGCGCCCGGGCCGACGATCGGCGGCCCGCGCCGCGAAGTGGGCGTGCCGCGGACCGAATTCGGGGACGAGTTCGTGGCGCGTGCCCGTCAGGGCGCGCGCAGCCGGTGCCGTTTCGTCCAGGCAACGACTGCCGCCGCCACTCCGGTCACCACGATGAAGCCCATCGCGATCAGGAACGCGGGAGACGTCGGCGATCCCGCGCGGCTGCCCGCCACCACGTACGCCGCCGTGTTGGGGATCGAGCCCAGCCCGGTCGCCACGAGAAACGGCACATGACCCATGCGCGAGACGGCGGCGCAGTAGTTGGCCGCGGCGAACGGCACGCCGGGGAAGAGCCGGATCGCGAGCATCGAGCGGAAGCCGTGCCGGCTGAGCTGGCCGTCGGCGGCTTTCAGCCACCGCCCCTTCAGCAGTGGACGCAGCGCGTCCTGCCCCAGCAGCCGGCCCAGGGTGAACGCGATGCCGGCACCGAGCACCGTGCCACCCAGCGCCGAGAGCAGTCCGGCCTGCGAACCGAACAGAGCCCCCGCAGCGAGATTGAGGATCGGCCGGGGCACGAACGCCGCCGTGCACACGCCGTACCCGACACCGAACAGCACCACGGCCGCGGCGCCGCTCAACTGCGGTGGCCAGCCTGCCGACAGCAGCCGCTGCGGCTCGTACAGGAGCACCGTCACCGCGGCCGACGCCAGCAGGACCACGAGCAGTGACAACCGCGACCACGGCGAGAACAGCGCCCTGGAGCAACGGAAGGCGAGACCGGATGCCGGCCTGGGGACGGGGTCGAGCATCCGGGGAGACTAACCGACGAAGGTGTCCATCCGCCGTAAGGTGTGGCTCATGACGCACGCCGCCCCGCGCAGCGATCTCGCGGACACGGTCGTCGCGCGGCTCACCGCCGTCTACCCCACGGCGGCGGACCCGGAGCGGGCGGCGCATGCCGCCGCGTACATGAAGGGCGTCGCCCCCTTCCTCGGCATCCCGGCCCCGTTGCGCCGCACTCTGTCCCGGGAGGTGCTCGCCGGAACGGCGCGCCCCGACGAGAGCGACTGCACCGCGATCGCCCTGCGCTGCTGGGCACTTCCGGAACGCGAGTACCAGTACTTCGCCGCCGACTACCTGCGCCGGTATGCCGGCCGCTGCGGTCCCCGCTTCCTGCCCGTGGCCCGTCGGCTGGTCACCACCGTGCCCTGGTGGGACACGGTGGACGTGCTCGCCGTCCACCTCGTGGGTCCGCTTGTCGCCGCCGCCCCGGCGCTCACCGCGGACATGGACGCATGGATCGACGACGAGGACCTCTGGGTCGCGCGTGCGGCGCTGCTGCACCAGCTCCGATACAAGGACGCGACCGACACCGAGAGACTGTTCGCCTACTGCCTGCGCCGCGCGGACCATCCGGACTTCTTCATCCGCAAGGCGATCGGCTGGGCGCTGCGCGAGTACGCCAGGACCGACCCCGGCGCGGTACGCGACTTCCTCGACGGCGCCCGCGACCGGCTCTCGCCGCTGTCCGTACGTGAGGCGGCGAAACACCTGTGACGGGCTGAACCGCCCCTGCACCGAAAACCGTTCGACGCCCCCTCCGGGGTGCGCGATCATCAACGGCATGTTCCGGCACGCCTTCTTCGCAGCGCCGTCCGCAGTCGCGGACGCGCCGAAGGCTGCCGCATTCCCGGCGGCCGCTGCCGCAGCCGTCCTCGACGGCGCCCGAAGCTGACCCTTCCCGGAACGTCCGGCGGACCCCGCAGGGGGAGGGTCGGCAAGGCCCAGGGGTCCACCTCACGCTTCACGTTCCGGGAAGGAACACATCCAGCCATGCCCAAGACGGCATACGTGCGGACCAAGCCGCACCTCAACATCGGCACCATGGGCCACGTCGACCACGGCAAGACCACACTGACCGCCGCGATCACCAAGGTGCTCAGCGAGCGCACCGGCAGCGGCACGTCCTTCGTCTCCTTCGACCGGATCGACCGGGCGCCGGAGGAGGCCAGGCGCGGCATCACCATCAACATCGCGCATGTCGAGTACGAGACCGACACCCGGCACTACGCCCATGTGGACATGCCGGGCCATGCCGACTACGTCAAGAACATGGTCACCGGCGCCGCCCAGCTGGACGGCGCGATCCTCGTCGTCTCGGCACTCGACGGCGTCATGCCGCAGACGGCGGAGCACGTCCTGCTCGCCCGCCAGGTGGGTGTCGACCACATCGTGGTCGCGATCAACAAGGCGGACGCGGGCGACGACGAGCTCACCGACCTCGTCGAGCTGGAGATCCGTGAACTGCTCACCGCCCACGGGTACGGCGGCGACGCGGCGCCCGTCGTGCGGGTGTCGGGGCTGAAGGCGCTCGAGGGCGACCCGCGGTGGACGGCCGCTGTCGAGGCACTGCTGGACGCCGTCGACACCTATGTGCCGATGCCCGTCAGGTACACGGACGCGCCGTTCCTGCTGCCGGTGGAGAACGTGCTCACCATCACCGGACGTGGCACCGTCGTCACGGGAGCCGTGGAGCGCGGCACCGTACGCGTCGGCGACCGGGTGCAGGTGCTCGGCGCGGACGCCGAGACGGTCGTGACCGGGCTGGAGACGTTCGGCAAGCCGATGGAGTCCGCGGAGGCCGGTGACAACGTGGCGCTGCTGCTGCGCGGGCTGCCCCGGGACGCCGTCCGCCGGGGTCATGTGGTCGCCGCCCCGGGGAGTGTGGTGCCCAGCCGACGCTTCACGGCACAGGTCTACGTCCTGTCGGGGCGCGAGGGGGGACGGACCACACCACTCTCCACGGGCTACCGGCCGCAGTTCTACATCCGGACGGCGGACGTCGTCGGTGACATCGACCTCGGTGCAGCCGCCGTGGCCAGGCCGGGCGACACGGTCACCATGACCGTGGAACTCGGCCGCGCCGTACCGCTGGAGCCGGGCCTGGGCTTCGCGATCCGTGAGGGCGGCCGCACCGTCGGCGCCGGAACGGTCACCGAGGTGGTCTGACCGGCACGGGGGCGGTCCTCCGCGGAGGCGGAGGGCCGCCCTTCATGGTGCCCGGCGACCGGCACAATGGGACGGTGAACGCGCAGATACCCGTCGTCCGTGACGTCGACGGCGGCACCGCCAAACTCATGCCCGACGTCGACCGGGACCGGGCCTGGCTGCTGACCGTCGACGGCGCACCCCAGTCGTACGTCGACCTCGACGATCCCGCGCACCTGGAGTTCGAGTACACCCGCAGGCTGGCCCATGTCCTCGACAACGTGGCCGGCCGGGGAGAGACGCTCGACGTACTGCACCTCGGTGGTGGCGCGCTCAGCCTGCCCCGCCGTATCGAGGCGGTCGCGCCGGGCTCCCGCCAGGACGTGGTGGAGGCGGACCGGGGCCTTGTCGCGCTTGTCGCCGAGCATCTGCCGCTGCCGCCGGACAGTTCGATCGCCGTGCACGGCGGGGATGCCCGTGCCTGGCTGGAGACCGCACCCGAGCGCAGTGCGGACGTAGTGATCGCCGATGTCTTCGGCGGGGCGCGGGTGCCCGCGCACCTGACGTCGCTCGACTACGCACGGGCGGCGGAGCGGGTGCTGCGGGTGGGAGGCACGTATGCGGCGAACCTGGCGGACGGTGCGCCGTTCGCCTTCCTGCGCTCGCAGCTGGCGACGTTCGCGGCGGTGTTCGCCGAGCTGGCGCTCATCGCCGAGCCCGCGGTGCTGCGCGGGCGCCGCTTCGGCAACGCGGTTTTGGTCGCTTCCCAGACGCCGATCGACGTGCCCGGTCTCACCCGTCTCGTCGCGGCCGACGCCTTCCCGGCGCGTGTGGAGCACGGCAGGTCACTGACCCGTTTCATCGGTGACGCGCGACCTGTGCGCGACGAGGACGCCGTGGCCTCGCCCCCGCCGCCCGACGGCGCGTTCAGTATCGGCTGACCGGCACCCGGGTGGTGCACCCGGCCGCGGCGGGGGACCGCCGCGGCCGGGACCGTGGATCAGGAGCCCGACTCCGTGGGCTCGACCAGCCGGACCGTGCCGAGGATCTTCTGGATGGTCGCGTCGTCGACCTCCTCCTTGACGCCGGTGTTGGCGTAGAGGACCCAACTCTTGAAGTCACCCTTGGAGTTCTTGAAGGAGAACGCGATCGACTTGCCGTCGGTCTCGCATTTGTTCTCCTTCTTCACACCCGAGGTCCTGGCCGTGGCGACACTGCCCTTGAGACCGGACGCGGTCGTGAAGTCCTTGGCCGGCGAGACCTTGACCGCCTTGTCGGGCTCGGTCTGCGCATAGCCCGCCCAGGCCCACTGCCACGCGGTGCCACGGGCCGCTTCCGCGGTGTCCTTCGCCCCGGAGGCGCCCTTGGAGCCGGTGGTGGCCAGGCCCCACTCCTCCAGGTCGCCGTCCTTGTCGGTGTCGAAGGTGCACCACTTGCTCTTGTAGCTGGCGGGGGCGCCCATCACCGCGGCCGGCGAGCCGTCGCCCTTCTTCTCGTCCTCGAAGAACGTGCTGACGCTCGACCCGGCCACCTCCCACTCGGCCGGGACGTCGAACTGGGTGCCGTGCTTGGGGTTGGTGACGACCTTCCAGCCCTCGATCGTGGGCTTGGCGTTCGAACCGCCGCGGGGGTTGTCCGCCGGCGGCGACGAGGTGGCCGGGTCCTTCGAGGCGTCCGGTTTGCTCGTCTTCGACGCGGTGGTGCCGCCGCCCTTGTCGGACGTGCCCTTGTCGTCGTCGTTCAGCACGATGTATCCGGTGACCGCCGCGGCCACGACCACGGCCGTCGCCGCGACGATCGCGACGATGGTGGTCTTCTTCTTGTCGTCCTGCGGCGGCTGGGGCGCACCCGGCATCTGGCCCGGCATCGCGTACTGCGGCACGGTGGGCTGCTGGTACGGATTGGGCTGCTGGTAGCCCGGCTGCTGATACGGATTCGGCTGCTGGTACCCCGGCTGCTGGTACGGGTTCTGGTCCTGCGGGTTCTGCTCGCCCCCGGGCGGCTGCTGTCCTGGCCACATGGCCAGTAACCATAGAGGTGCGGCGGCAGCAGTTCCACGTCTGCCCCCCAGGGGATGGCCAACACCGGCTACTCGTGGGTAACATCCAGGCCATGAGCGCAGAAGAGATGAACATCGGCGAGCTGCTCGCCGCCACGGTGCCCATGGTCCGCACCCTCGGTCTGGAGTACCTCGAGACCACCCCCGAGCGCGCGGTGCTCCGCCTGCGGGACCAGGCCGATTACCAGAACCACGTCGGCGGGCCGCACGCCGGAGCCATGTTCACGCTAGCCGAGTCCGCGAGCGGCGCCATCGTCCTCGCCGCGTTCGGTGACCAGCTCTCGCGCGCGGTGCCGCTGCCCACCAAGGCCGAGATCTCCTTCAAGAAGATCGCCCGCGGCGACCTCGTCGCGACGGCGACGCTCGGCCGCCCCATCGCCGACATCGTCAAGGAGCTCGACGCCGGCGAGCGCCCCGAGTTCTCCGTGAAGGTCGCGATCCAGCGCGAGGACGAGGCCGTGACCGGCGAGATGGACATCATCTGGACGCTGCGCCCCAACAGCTGACCCCCGGCCGCGCACGAAGCTGGCCCGCCCCGACACCCCCGAGGTGACGGGGCGGCCCTTTCGCGTACCCGGAGCGAATCCGCGGAGCAGGTAGGCTGCCCCGGCGTGCGCCGACGGGGGCGTACGGCGGGCGAGGGCCCGGTGGGTACGGAAGGAACCGGCGTTGCACGTCCAGGAGTGGCTCGAGACCATCCCCCCGTTGAGCATCTACCTGCTGGTGGGTGTGGTCATCGGACTCGAAAGCCTCGGCATCCCGCTGCCGGGCGAGATCGTCCTCGTCAGCTCGGCGCTCCTCGCCTCGCAGCACGGCGACATCAACCCGTACATCCTCGGCGCCTGCGCCACGGCCGGGGCGATCATCGGCGACTCGATCGGCTACGCCATCGGCCGCAAGGGCGGCAGGCCGCTGCTGGCCTGGCTCGGCCGCAAGTTCCCCAAACACTTCGGCGACGCGCAGATCGCCATGGCGGAGCGGTCGTTCGAGAAGTGGGGCATGTGGGCGGTCTTCTTCGGCCGCTTCGTCGCCCTGCTGAGGATCTTCGCAGGGCCGCTCGCCGGTGTGCTGCGGATGCCGTACTGGAAGTTCCTGATCGCCAACGTCTTCGGCGGAATCCTGTGGGCGGGCGGCACGACGGCCGTCATCTACTCGGTCGGCGTCGTGGCGGAGGCATGGCTCAAGCGCTTCTCGTGGCTGGGCCTGGTCCTCGCCGTCCTCATCGGTGTGACGTCGATGCTGATCCTGAAGAACCGGGCGAAGAAGGCGGCGGCCGAGGCCCCGGCACAGGCGTCGGCGGCGGCCGAACCCGAGCCCGAGCCCGTGCCCGTCGGCGACTGAGGCGCCGGGCCGGCGGACGTGCGCCAGGGGCGCCGGGTGCAGAGCCCGGCGCCCGCGCCACGTCAGGACCCGTGCGCCGCGCGGTGCTCCTTGGCCAGGTCCACGTACACCGACGCGTTCAGCCTGATCCCCTCACGCTCCTCGTCGGTCAGTTCCCGGCGGACCTTCGCCGGAACACCCGCGACCAGCGAACCCGGGGGTACACGCATGCCCTGCGGAACCAGAGCCTGAGCGGCGACCAGCGACCCCGCGCCGATGTGCGCGCCGTTGAGAACCGTGGCCCCCATGCCCACCAGCACGTCGTCCTCCACCGTGCAGCCGTGGAGGACCGCGTTGTGACCCACCGATACCCGCTCACCCACGGTGACGGGGAAACCGGGGTCGACGTGGACCGTGCAGTTGTCCTGGATGTTGCTCCCGGCGCCGATGACGATCGGGCCGCCGTCGGCGCGCAGCACGCTCTGGTACCAGACACTCGACCCCGCGGCGAGCGTCACCTCGCCCATCACCACGGACGTCGGCGCGGTGAAGGCATCCGGATCGACCTTCGGGTCCTTGCCGCCCACACCCGCGACCAGTGCTCGTTCCGCCATGCCGTGTCTCCTCGGTGATCAGCTCTCGCGTCTCCCCGAACCGTAAATGACCCTTCGGCGGCCACGTCCGTCAGGGGGCGCGCTGCCACCCCTACTGCACGACAGGCGTGAACCGCACCGGCAGCGCGGTGAGCCCCCGCATCCAGACCGACGGCCGCCAGGTCAGCTCCGGCGGCTCCACGGCGAGCACCACGTCCGGCAGCCGCTCCAGGAGCGCCTCCACGGCCGTACGGGCCATCACTTCGGCGAGCAGCGGAGCCGGATACGGGCACCGGTGCTCGCCGCTGCTGAACGACAGATGCGCGGAATTCTCGGTGCCGACGTGCCCGTCCGGCCAGATCTGGGGATCGGTGTTCGCCGCCGCGAGACCCAGCACGAGACAGTCGCCCGCCCGGATCTGCTGCCCGCCCAGCGTGGTGTCGCGCACCGCCCAGCGTCCGATGAAGTTCTGGTTCGGTGTGTCCAGCCAGAGCACCTCGTTGAGCGCCTGGCCCACGCTGAGCCGTCCGCCCGAGACGTTCAGTGCGAAACGGTCGTCGGTGAGCAGCAGACGCAGCGTGTTGCCGATCCAGTGCGCCGTGGGCTGCTGTGCGCCCACGATGACCGCGATCAGGTCCTGGACGACCTCCTCGTCGGCGAGCCGTGCCGGATGGGCCAGCATCCGGGAGGTGACATCCGGTCCTGGCAGTGCCCGCTTGTCCTTGACCAGGCGCTGGATCCGCTCCTGGACCCGTACGAACGCGGCCACCGGATCCTCGCCGTCGGCCGCTTCCAGGGAGATCCGCAGATCGCGGACCAGCTCCTCGGTGTCCGCGCCGCGGGCAGGCATCCCGCACATCTGGACCGTGGCGCGCATCGGCAGTGCGTGTGCATAGGCGGCCATCAGCTCGGCCTGTCCGCTGCCGGCGAAGGCGTTGATCAGAAGATCGGCGATCCGGTGGCACCCGTGGGCGAGTTCGAACTGGTCCACCACCTCCAACGCCTCGGTGATGACGCCCGCACGCAGCTGGTGCGCGGCGCCCTCGGTGAACAGGACCGACGGCTGGTGGCCGACGAACGGCAGCAGCGGCCAGTCGGCAGGGACGGATTCCCACTGGTTCCAGCGCCGGGAGTCCCGCGCGAACAGCTCGTCGTGGGCGGTGACATAGCCGACCTCGGCGTAGCCCAGCACCAGCCATGCCGGAATGTCGCCCTCCAGCAGGATCGGGGCGACGGATCCATGGCGGCCGCGCAGCGAGCGGTACCACTCCGCCGGTGCCTGCTGGTACTCGGGGCCGCTGAGCCGGACCGCGCCCGCGTGGGCGGGACAGCCGGCCGGGGGCGGCAGATGCGGTGGGGCGGTGGGGTCGTTCATGGTGTCTTCTCCCGGGCCGTGGCCAGTTCATGGAGGTGGTCGACGAGGCTGATCAGCACGTGCTTGCCGGACGAACGGACCCGGGCGTCGCAGTCGATGAGGGGGACGTGCTCGGCGAGCGACAGCGCCTGGCGGATCTCGGCGAGGGAGAAGGCCGCCAGATCACCGTCGAAGCGGTTGACCGCGACCACGAACGGTGTCCGGTGGTGCTCCAGACGGTCGATCGCGTACCAGGAGTCGCTCATCCGCCGGGTGTCGACGAGCACGACCGCACCGAGCGTGCCCGAGAACAGCCGGTCCCACAGGAACCAGAACCGTTCCTGCCCGGGTGCTCCGAACAGATACAGGACGATGCGCTCGTTGAGGCTGATGCGGCCGAAGTCGAACGCCACGGTGGTGGTCGCCTTGGTGGCCGCGACGTCGCTGGTGTCGTCGACGCCGACCCCGGCCTGCGTCATCACCTCTTCCGTGTTCAGCGGGCGGATCTCGCTCACGGACCGGACGAGCGTGGTCTTGCCGACCCCGAACCCGCCCACCACGACGATCTTCAGGCCGGTCTCGGCGGCCTGGTTCAGGGGCGTACGGGCGGGCAGTTCAGAGGTTGCGGAGCCCATGGAGCACCTCCATCAGGAAGTCGGAGCGGGGCTGGAAGGTGTCGTCCTCGCCGGCTGCCCGCGGTTGACGCGCGGTGATCCGTCCGGTCGCGAGCAGGTCGCCGAGCAGGATGCGGACGACCGTCACCGGCATTCTCAGCTCGGCGGAGATCTCCACCACGGCTGTGGGGCTGCGGCACATCTCGAGGATCGCCAGGTGCTCCTTCTGCATACCGGCGGCGGGCGCGCACTCGGCCACGACCAGCGTGACGAGGTCGAGCGAATCGTCCGGGGCGCGGCTGCGGCCGCCGGTGACGGTGTAGAGCCGCTCCGGATCACCCACTTCGACAGGGCGGCGGGTCATGACAGCGGGGTGTCGAGCGGGGTGTCGTGCGACGGCACGCGTGGTTCGGCCCGCAGATGGTCACCGATCTGCTCGACGAGATCGGTCATCAGGTGGCCGACGACCCCCGGGTCGGCGCCGTCGTCCGCCACGACGGCGAGATGGGCGCCGTTCCCGGCCGCGACGATGAACAGCTGCCCGCCGTGGAACTCGGTCATCGAGTGCCGTACGCCGCCGCTGCCGTTGCCGAACTCCGTCGAGGCGCCCTGCGCGAGGGCCTGGATTCCTGAGCAGATCGCGGCCAGCTGATCGGCCTGATCGAGCGTCAGGTGGCGGCTCCTGCACAGTTTCAGCCCGTCGCGCGAGAGCACCAGGGCATGCCGGGTGCCGGGCGTGCGTTCCAGCAGGCTTTCCAGAAGCCAGTTGAGGCTGTTGTCAGTGGTCTGCATGGTGTGCGTGGGGCGGGGCTGCCCGGTGCTCCGGGCGCCGGCCCGTGCCTCCCGTCTCGCGGTGTCCGTGGCGCAGGGGTGTCTCTGCGGTGCCGCAGCTTTCGTGCGCGGCTACGGCGCGGCTGGCGCACCCGGCCGTTCGTCCCGGTCCTGTCCGAGCTCCCGCAGGCCGCCGTGGTGCCCGGCTGCCGGGTCCGTCGGGTGCACGGCGGACACCGGAGGCAGGGGATCGGGGAGCTCGTCGTGCGTCTGCGCCTCGCCCGTCGCGTCCTCCTGCGTCCCGCGGGTCCGGTGGAACGCGCCGAACCGCGTACCTGCGTCCCGGCCCGACGGCTCGTGCTCCGGCTCCGGTCGCGGATCGGGGCGCCCCCGGTCGGCCGCGGCCATGGTGCGGCCGACCGGGCGCACCGGCAGCCCGCCGGGGGTGGCAACCCGGTGGACGCCCTGCGCCGGCAGCGAGGCGCGCGGCGGCGTGGGTGCTCCGCCGTTCACGGGCGGTGCGGCGGGGCGAACTCCGTGGGTCGCGTCCGGTTCGAGCGGCGGAAGGACGATGCCCGGCAGCGAAGCGCCCGATCCCGAGGTCGTCGGCTCCGCGGGCATGGCCGTGGCCGGGGTGTGCCGCGCGCGTCGCTGCGTGGTGTCGCCGTGCGGCCGGTCCAGCAGGTGGGGCGGGAACAGCACCACGACTCCGGTGCCGCCGCGAGAGGACGGCCGGAAACTCACGCTCATGCCGTACTTGGCAGCGAGCCGGCCGACCACGGCCAGACCGAGCCGCGTGCCCTGCAGCACGGCGAGGTCGGTCGCGCGACCGGACACTGCCTCCTCCGCCCGCCGCATCGCTGCGTCCGGCATCTTCAGGCCGCTGTCCTCGATCGTGACGACCAGGCCGGCGGTACGTTCCTCCACATAGACGTGGACCTCGTCGACGGGCGGCGAGAAGTTGGCCGCGTTGTCCATCAGTTCGGCCAGCAGATGCATCACTCCCTCGGCGGCGAAACCCGCCACGGCCGCGCTGCCGGCGGAGTGCAGCCGCACCCGCCGGTAGGCGGCGATACGGCCGACCGCGCCCCGAAGGACGCTCTCGATGGCGATCGGTCTGTTCCAGGCCCGGCTGGGCCGGCCCCCCATCAGCAGCGCCAGACGGTCCGTCATCAGGCCCAGTTGGGAGGTGTTGTGGTCGAGCCGGAGCAGATCACCGAAGACCTCCTCGCCGTGCCGGTCCTGCATCTCGCGCAGGTCGGCGAGCATGCTGACGGCCATGGCCTGCACCCGACCGAGGGCCTTGGCGCTCGCGCCCTGCGCGGCGGTCGCGCGGCGTTCGCTGACGGCCAGTTCGCGTACCCAGGTGTCGGCGAGGGCGCGCAGCCGTGCGTCGGCGGGCAGTTCGAGCTCGCCCAGAACCGTTTCCGCAGAAGCGCCGCGGCGCAACTGCGCGACAGCGGCGGGCAGCGTCAGCGAGGTCAGCCGGTCGAGACCGTCGGCGGCGAGTGCCAACTGCCGCACGGCCCGGGCACCGTTGACGGCGGCGGACCGCGCCCGCTGCTCTGCCGCACCGACTTCCGCCGTGAGCAGCTGGAGCACGCGGCGCAGCTGCGCGTCGTTCGGCGGCGGTGTGCCAGTGAGGACGTCGTCGGCGCTCTCGCCCGCGCGCAGGCGCGCGAGAGCGGCGGGGAGGGTGACGTTCACCAGGTGAGCCGCCTCCGCCGCGAACCGCGCCGATCGCGTTTCCAGCGCCCGCAGTTCGTTCCTCGCCGCCCCCGCCGCGCTCTGTCGGCTGTGCAGTGCCATGGTCGCGGCGGTGACGACGCCGGCAAGGCACAGCCAGGCGGCGCAGACGGTGGACAGGACCCAGGCGCCTGCCGCGTCCGGGGCGGCGGCGCTCACCCCTGCGCCGACGACGGCGGCGGCCACGAGCGAGGCCGCGGGCACCACCAGCGGCAAGGGCTGTGACGGACGGGCCCTGTGGGGTGGGGGAGCGACAGGTGCTGACATTCCGCGATCCCTCGCTGCTCGAGTGCGGGACGTGATGAAGGAAGGGGCCGACCGAGCGGCTCGCAGCCGCCGTCCGCGTGCCCGGTGTCGAATCCCGGCGTGGACGCGGCGTCGGGCATGGTGTCGTGCCCTGCCGTCGGCCCGCGGCGCCGGGTTGACGGGATCACATACGGTGATCTTGCGTGTGCATGCGGTGCTCATGCTAGCCGCGGGTGCGGCGGCAACGGCCGGAGCACGCGCAGTGTCCACAGAACGGTGGAGTTGCGCCCGAAGTCGCCTGCGGGGGCGCGTTCTCATGGTAAGCGGGCGCGCAGCCGGCGCTCGTTGGGGCGAACGTCACAGCCCCGTGCGCCGATCATGTGACGTGCCTCCGACTACCGTGTGCGGGTGCCCAAGAACAGAAACACGTTCTCGTCGCTGAGCGCCTGGCGTCGGCGCGTTCTCGCGCGCGCCGTCCACCGGGGCTGGCAGTGGGTGCAGGAGACGGGCTCGGTCACCGCCGAGCACCCCGGCCGGCTGCGCTTCCGGCGACTGGGCCACGGCACACGGCTGGCCTTCCCGCAGGGGACCGTGTTCGGCGAGCGCTGGATCGAACTCGGCGACCACTGCATCATCGCCGAACAGGTGACCCTCACGGCCGGGATGATGCCGGATCTGGACCTCGGTACCGATCCGATCCTCACCCTCGGCGACGGGGTCGTGCTCGGGCGCGGCAGCCACGTCATCGCCGACACCCGGGTGACCATCGGCTCGGACACGTACTGCGGCCCGTACGTCTACATCACCTCCACCAATCACAGCTACGACGACCCCGGCCTGCCTGTCGGCAAGCAGTGGCCGCGCACCGAACCGGTCGAGATCGGGCCGGGCTGCTGGCTGGGCACGGGCGCCGTGATCCTGCCCGGCGCCCGGCTCGGCCGCAATGTGGTGGTGGCCGCGGGGGCGGTCGTACGGGGAGAGGTGCCGGACCATGCCGTGGTGGCGGGAGCTCCCGCGCGCGTGGTGCGCCGGTGGGACCCGGCCGAGGGCTGGCTCCCGCCGCTGCGGACGCCGGCGCCGGTGCCGATCCCCGAAGGGGTCACGCCGGAGCAGTTGTTGGCGCTGGCCGAGCTCGAGGACGGCTGAGGGCACTGCCGTCAGCGGTGGCCGGCGGGACCGTGCGCGCCGTCAGCCGGTGGCCAGCAGCACCGTGCCCACCAGAGCGAGACCCGCGCCCGTCGCCTGCACCACCCGCATCCGTTCCCTGAGCAGAATCAGGGCGGCCAGCACCGTGACCACGGGGTAGAGGTTCGCCAGGACCGCCGCGACGGTGACGGGGCCGGTCTGTGCGGCGATGGAGTACGTGCCGTTCGCCGCTACATCGGCGAGGCCCACGAAGGCGAGCGCCGGGAGCGAGGAACGGACGACGCGCATCCCGCCGTCCTCCGGCAGGGCCCGCCCGCCGCGCTTCACCGAGACGTACAGCGCGGCGCCGCCCACCGCCACGTTCGTCACGCGCTGCACGAACAGTGCCAGGAAGAGCCCGGTGAGCGTGCTCGAAGCCTCGGCGATGAGTGCCATCACGGCACCGAAGCCGAAGGCCGCGAGAAGGGTCAGCAGGATCGCCTGCCGCTGCACCGGGGCACCGCGCAGCTGGGGACCGCCCGCGAGGACGATGCCGGCGACGGCCACCGCGATGCCGGCGAACTGCAGCAGCCCCGGCCGCTCGCCCAGTACGAGACCCACGGCCACCGGAACGGCGACGCCCAGCGAGCCCAGCGGCGAGACCACGCCCATCGGTCCGAGGGCGAGCGCCTTGTAGAACGAGAGCATCGCCACGGGGCCGACCACGCCCGCAGCGACCGCGTACCAGAGCCGGCCTTCCGCCTCGGCGAAGCCACCGGTCGCGAGCACGATCGCGCCCAGTACGACGACAGCGATCGACTGCGAGACCACGACGACGGTCAACGCCGGCGTCCGGCGGGTGAGCAGCCCGCCGCCGAAGTCGGCCAGGCCCCAGAGCAGGCTGGTGGCCAGGGCGAACAGTGCGGTCATCGCGATCCTCGCAGTACAGTGCAGTGAACGATGGGGTGCACCACACGGTAGTGCAGTCTGTTGAACTCTGTCATCCAGAATATTGGACGGAACGTGTCGGACCTCGACCAGCTCACGCAGTCGCTCGCCCGCAACCTCAAGCACTGGCGCGGCGAGCGCGGCCTGACGCTGGACGCGCTCGCCGCCCGCTCCGGCGTGAGCCGCGGCATGATCATCCAGATCGAGCAGGCGCGCACCAACCCGAGTGTCGGCACCACCGTCAAACTCGCCGACGCCCTGGGCGTCAGCATCACCACACTCCTCGACTACGAGCAGGGCTCACAGGTCCGCCTCGTACCCCCCGAGCAGGCCGTCCGTATGTGGTCCACCTCCACCGGCAGCTCCACCACCCTCCTCGTCGGCAGCGAGCGGGGCGGGCCCCTGGAGCTGTGGGCCTGGAAGCTCATGCCCGGCGACGAGAGCGCCTCCGACCCGCACCCCGAGGGCACCACCGAGCTGCTGCACGTCACCGCGGGCGAACTGACCCTCGTCGTCGACGGGCAACCGCACACCGTCCCCACCGGTACCTCGGCCGCCTTCGAGGCCAACGTCCCGCACGCCTACCGCAACGACGGCACCAAGACCGTCGAACTCACCATGGCCGTCTCCGTGCCGCCCGTCCGCTGACACGTCCGGCCACCGCGGCGCACGACGCTGTTAGCGTGCGGGACATGCGCGCACCCATCGGAAAGTTCGACGACGCCACCCCCGCCCCCGACTGCATCGACCGGCTCATCGCCCCCGTCGCGGCGGCGGTGCGCGACTGGCAGGGGACCGTCCCCGCGGACCAGCTGTTTCACGTCGACACCGACCCCGAGATCGCCGACACGGCCGTCTTCGTCGAGCACTACGGCCGCGAGCTGCTGGAGCAGTCGGCGAACTGCGTCGTCGTCGCCGGGAAGCGGGCGGGCGAGACCACCCTCGCCGCCTGTGTCGTCCTCTCCCACACCCGTGTCGACGTCAACGGCGCCGTACGCAGGCAACTGGGCGCTCGCAAGGTCTCGTTCGCGCCCATGGACACCGCGACCGGGGTCAGCGGCATGGAGTACGGCGGGATCACCCCGATCGGACTGCCCGCCGACTGGCCGCTGCTGGTCGACTCCGCGGTCGTGGACACCGCATGGGTCCTCATCGGCAGCGGCCGCAGGCGCGGCAAGCTGATCGTGCCCGGCAAGGCGTTCGCGGGCCTGTCGGGGGCGACGGTCGTCGACGGGCTCGGCGTCTGACCTCGGACCCGCCTCAGTCCAGCAGCGGGATCTCGATCGCGGGGCAGCGGTCCATCACCATGTCCAGACCCGCCTCGCGGGTGCGGGCGTACGCCTCCGTGTCGATCACGCCCAGCTGGAACCACACCGCCTTCGCACCGATCTCCACCGCCTCGTCGGCGACCCGGCCGGCGAGGCCGGAATTCACGAAGACGTCGACCACGTCGACGTCGAAGGGGATGTCGGCCAGCGAGGCGTAACCCTGTTCGCCGTGCACCGTCTCGGCCTTCGGGTGTACCGGCACGACCCGCTTGCCGTAGCGCTGCAGCACACGCGCCACACCGTAGGCCGCGCGCGACTCGTTGTGCGACAGACCCACCACCGCCCAGGTGTCGCCCGTCGAGGTCAGGATTCTGCGGATCGTCTCAGCGTCTGCGTACATGCCAGAGGCAACGGGCCGGCCTCGCGGCGAATTCCCCCGCCGGCGCCGCATAGGGTGGCCGGATGCAGGACCAGTACCGGACGGTCGCCCGCGAGGGCGTCCACGAGAGCGAGATCAACCGCTCGCGCTTCCTCTGCGCGCTCGCACCCGCCGCCACCGAGGAGGAGGCACAGGCGTTCGTCGCACGCATCCGCAAGGAGCACCCGACCGCCACGCACAACTGCTACGCCTACGTCATCGGCGCCGACGCCGCCGTGCAGAAGGCCAGCGACGACGGCGAGCCGGGCGGCACCGCGGGGGTGCCCATGCTGCAGATGCTGATGCGCCGCGAGGTCCGGTACGTCGTCGCCGTCGTCACCCGCTACTACGGCGGTGTGAAACTCGGCGCGGGCGGGCTGATCAGGGCGTACGGGGGAGTCGTGGGCGAAGCCCTCGACGCGCTCGGCACCCTCACGCGCAAACGGTTCCGGCTCGCCACCGTCACCGTGGACCACCAGCGCGCGGGCAAACTGGAGAACGATCTGCGGGCCACCGGCCGCGAAGTGCGCGAGGTCACCTACGCGGAGGCGGTCACCATGGAGATCGGTCTGCCGGACTCCGACATCGACTCCTTCCGCGCCTGGCTCGCGGACGCCACCGCCGGTGCCGCCGTACTCGAACTCGGGGGCGAGGCGTACGGAGATGCGTGAAGCCGCCCGCATTGTCCGAACCCGCCGATACGCTCACGGATCATGAGACTCCTGCACACGTCCGACTGGCACCTGGGCCGGTCGCTGCACCGGGTGAGCATGCTCGGGGCCCAGGCCGCGTTCCTCGACCACCTGGTCGCGACCGCGCGCGAGCGCGAGGTGGACGCGGTGCTGGTCGCGGGGGACGTGTACGACCGGGCGGTGCCTCCGCTCGCCGCCGTCGCGCTGTTCGACGACGCCCTGCACCGCCTCGCCGCTGCCGGAGTGCCGACGGTGATGATCTCCGGCAACCACGACTCGGCCCGCCGCCTCGGCGTCGGCGCCGGGCTGATCGAGCGGGCCGGTATCCATCTGCGCACCGACCCGGCCGGTGCGGGCACACCCGTGCTGCTCGCGGACGAGCACGGACCGGTCGCGTGCTACGGCCTCCCGTACCTCGAACCGGCCCTCGTCAAGGACCACTTCGCGGCCGACAAGGCCGCCCACGAACCGGTGCTCGCCGCTGCGATGCAGCGGGTGCGGGACGATCTCGCCACTCGGGAGGCGGGCACCCGTTCCGTCGTCCTCGCGCACGCCTTCGTCGCCGGCGGCGAGGAGAGCGACAGCGAACGGGACATCACCGTCGGCGGTGTCGCCGCCGTCCCCGCCGCCGTCTTCCACGGCGTCGACTACGTCGCCCTCGGCCATCTGCACGGCTGCCAGACCATCGGCGAGCGCGTGCGCTACTCGGGCTCCCCGCTCGCCTACTCCTTCTCCGAGGCCGCGCACCGCAAGACCATGTGGCTCGTCGATCTCGACGCGTCGGGCGGCGTGAGGGCCGAGCGCGTCGACTGCCCCGTGCCCCGGCCCCTCGCGCGGCTGTGCGGCACACTCGACGAACTGCTCGACGACCCCGCCCTCGGCCGCCATGAGGAGTCGTTCGTCGAGGCGACCCTCACCGACGCCGTCCGTCCGGCCGACCCGATGGCCCGCCTGACCGAGCGGTTCCCGCACACCCTCAGCCTCGTCTTCGCACCCGTGCGCGCCGAACAGGACGCCACCGCCTCCTACGCGCAGCGGCTCAGCGGCCGCACCGACCAGCAGATCGCGGAGGACTTCGTGGCCCATGTGCGCGGCGGCAGCGCCCCCGACGACGACGAACGCACCGTGCTGTTCGGGGCGTTCGACGACGTGCGGGTCGACGCGGGTGTGCGCGAGGTGGCCGGGTGAGGCTGCACACGCTGACGGTCACCGCCTTCGGGCCGTTCGGATCCACGCAGGAGATCGACTTCGACGAACTGTCCGCCGCGGGCCTCTTCCTCCTCCACGGACCGACGGGCGCCGGCAAGACCTCCGTGCTCGACGCCGTCTGCTTCGCGCTGTACGGCGCCGTGCCCGGCGCCCGCCAGAGCCCCGGCGCGACCCTGCGCAGCGACCACGCGGCGAGCGGCACACCCACGGAGGTCCGCCTCGAACTGACCGCCGGCGGCCGACGGCTGGAGGTCACCCGCAGGCCCGCCCAGCCGCGTCCCAAGGCGCGCGGCACGGGCTTCGTCACCGAACGGGCGCAGAGCCTGCTGCGCGAGCACGACCCCGGCACCGGCGAGTGGCGAGCGCTCAGCAAGTCCCATCAGGAGATCGGCGAGGAGATCACCCAGCTGCTGGGGATGAGCCGCGAGCAGTTCTGTCAGGTCGTCCTGCTACCGCAAGGCGACTTCGCCCGTTTCCTGCGCGCCGACGCCGAGGCCCGGGGCAGACTCCTCGGCCGGCTCTTCGACACCCGGCGGTTCGCCGCCGTCGAGGAACGCCTCGCCGAACTGCGGCGCGGCGTCGAACAGGACGTCCGCGCCGGGGACGACCGGCTGCTCGGACTCGCCCACCGCATGGAACAGGCGGCGGCAGCGGCGGCCGACGACCTGCCCCTGCCCGACCAGCAGCCCGGGGACCCGGGACTCGCGTCGGCCGTCGTCCAGTGGGCGGCGGTCGCACGCGCGGGCGCCCGCGAACGCAAGGACATCGCCGAGCACGGCGTGGCTGCGGCGGACAGCAGGCAGACCGCGGCGCGCCTCGCGCTGGACTCCGCACGGGAACTGGACCGGCTGCAGCAGCGATACGCCGAGACCCTGCGCCGCTCACAGGCGTGGGAGACGGCACGGCCGCAATGCGAGGCGCTGCAGGCCGCGCTGGAGCGGGCCCGTCGTGCGGACCTGGTCCGGCCCGCGCTGCGACTGCGGGAAGAGGCAGAGCGGGAGCACCGCGCGGCGCACACGGAGCGTCGGCGGACGAAGGCCCTCCTCCCGGCCGACCTCGCCGAAGCCGGTGCCGATCAACTCGTCGGCCGCGAGCACGCGATGCGCGAGGAGCTGGGGGGTCTGGACTCGGCCCGCCGTGCCGAGGCGCGCAGCGCCGAGATCACGCGCGAGCGCACCGGCCTCGACCGGCAGGCGCGCGCGGACGACGAGGTCCTGCAGGAGACGGCCTCCTGGCTGGCGGGATGGGAGCGCCTGCGGCGCGAGCACCGCGACCGGGTCACGACCGCGCAGGAGGCGGCGACCCGTGCCGAACACCTCGCGGGACGCCTCGAAACGGCCCGCGAACGCCTGCGCGCCGCCTGCGAACGCGACGAACTCGCAGCCCGCGCCGAGCGCACCGAGGACCGGCTGCGCACACTTGCCGACGCGGCGAACCGGGCCAAGGCCGCCTGGCTCGACCTCAAGGAGCGCATGCTGCGCGGCATCGCTGCGGAACTGGCGACTGCGCTGGTGGCGGGCGCACCGTGCGCCGTGTGCGGCTCGGCGGAGCATCCCGCGCCCGCCGAGGCGGGAGCCGGGCATGTGGACCGCGAGGCGGAGGACGACGCGTACGCCGCGAGTGCACGGGCCGAAGAGGCGAAGGCGGCGGCCGAGCGTGACCTGGCGGTGCTCCGCGAGTCCCGCGTGTCGGCCGCGGCTCGCGCACGCGCGACGCCGGTTGCGGGCGCGGCGGGCCGTGTGCCGGCCGGCGGGTTGCTCCTCGCGGGCGAGCCGCGCGGCGCGGCGGACGTGGCCGGGCAGCCCGGCGTGCCGCGCGACGGCGGGGCGCGGTTGTCGACCGTCGCCTCGCGCGATGCCGCCGACGGACAGCTGGGCCTCCCGGGTGTCGACGAGGCGATCGTCCCCGAAGAGCCGGGCGGGTCGGCGGGCACAGGCGCCACCGGGCGGCCGGCCGCGGATCCGGTCGAGGGCGGGGACGCGCGCGCCGGCGGGACCGGACGGCGCCCCGTGACAGCCGGCGTGCCCGCGCCACGTGACGCGGAGGGCGACCCCACGGTCGACGAACTCCGCAACGCCGTCGAGGCGCTGGAGCACGACCACGCCGTGGCGCACCGCTCCGCGTCCGGGATGCATGCCGCGCAGGAGGCGCTCGAACGGATCGAGCGCGAGCACCAGGACCGTGTCGACGCCGGACAGCAGGCCGAGCGCCGTGTCGCCGCCCGGACGTCGCGGCGCGAGACCCTCGATCAGGAACTGGCGGCCCTGGACGCCGAGTTGGCGCGTGCACGCGGCGACGCGGCGAGCGTCGCCGATCGCGCCGCGATGCTGGAGCGGCGCGTCGGACTGCTCGCCGCGGCCGCGGACGCCGTACGCGCCCTGGACAGCGCCGAGCAGCGGCTGAAGGAGGCGGATGACCTGCTGGCGGACGCCGCGTTCCGGGCCGGGTTCGACACCCCGCGATCCGCCGCGGAAGCCGTCGTCGCCGAAGACGCACAGCGCGACATGCAGCGGCGGATCGACGCCTGGCGGACCGAGGCCGCCGCCGTCGCCGACCGGCTGGCCGAGGAGGACGCCCGTCGTGCGGCGCAGCAGCCCGCGGCGCGGCCCGAAGAGGCCCGTGCCGCCGCCACCGCCGCCGAACGGCACCTGCGCGACGCCGCGTCCCGGCTGGCCTCGGCCGAGGAGAGGTGCACGGAGCTGGACCGGCTCTCCCGCCAGGCCGAGCAGGAGGTCCGCCGCCTCGGCCCGCTGCGCGAGCGGTACGACCGCGTGGCGCGGCTCGCCGGTCTGACCGCCGGAACCTCCGCGGACAACGAACGCAAGATGCGCCTGGAGTCGTACGTCCTCGCGGCCCGGCTGGAACAGGTGGCGGCGGCCGCCACCGTACGGCTGCAGCGGATGTCCTCCGGGCGCTACACCCTTGTGCACTCCGACGCCCGCAACGGTGGCAAGCGCGCGGGCCTCGGGCTGCATGTCGTCGACGCCTGGACGGGCCGGGAGCGCGACACGGCCACCCTGTCGGGCGGCGAGACGTTCTTCGCCTCCCTCGCCCTTGCCCTGGGCCTCGCCGACGTGGTGACCGACGAGGCCGGCGGGATGCGGCTCGACACGCTCTTCATCGACGAGGGCTTCGGGAGCCTCGACGAGCAGACCCTGGACGAGGTGCTCGACGTGCTCGACTCGCTGCGCGAGCGGGACCGCAGTGTCGGGATCGTGAGCCATGTCGGCGATCTGCGCAGGCGCATCCCCGCGCAGCTGGAGGTCGTCAAGGAACGCGACGGCTCGACGGTACGGCTGCGCACGGCCGGCGACATCGCCGACTGACGGCCCCGACGCTCAGCGGCTGATCGCGCGGCTCGGCAACGGCGACGAGTACACCACGCTCGTCGTCACCGAGCCCAGGGCGCCGACCTTGCCGGAGACCTCCTCGAGGTGCCGCATGGAGCGGGCGGCGACCTTCAGCACGAAGCAGTCGTCCCCCGTGACATGGTGCGCCTCGAGGATCTCGGGCGTCGTGTCGAGCAGGTCGTGGAACGGCTTGTAGTTGCCGTTGGGATACCGCAGCCGGACGAACGCGAGGATCGGCAGCCCCAGCCGTTCCTGGTCGACCACGGCCGCATAGCCCTTGATGACACCGGCCTCCTCCAGCCTGCGGACCCGCTCGGTGACGGCGCTCGCGGACATGGACACGGCCCTGGCCAGCTCCGTGAAGCTCGCCCTGCCCCTGGTCTGGAGGGCCTGCAGTATGCGCCAGTCGGTGGCGTCCGGTGAATATCCCGTCATGCCCGAGAGGAAACAGGGAAATCCCCGGCCGATCAAGAGATGTGCCGAGGATCGCCCCTTCAGGGAAATGATCACCGAGCATAGATTTCGGGACATGACCACGACGCAGACCGCCGCCGCGCAGACATCCGTCAATCCCATGCTCCGCGTTCCGCCTGCCGCCCCTGTCGCCGCAGCCGCGTACTTCCGCGCGAGCCTCGCCTTCCACGCGGACGTCTCCGACGTCGCCGCCGCGCTCGCGGCGGGCCGCGACCCCGGATTCGTCGTCATCGACTCCCGTTCCACCGAATCCTGGGACCAGGGCCACGTGCCGGGGGCCGTCCATCTGCCCACCGCGCTGATCCCCGCCCAGGCCGAGACGCTGCTCGACAAGTCCGTCCCCGTCGTCACCTACTGCTGGGGGCCGGGCTGCAACGGCGCCACGCGTGCGGCGCTCGCCTTCGCCGAACTCGGCTTCCAGGTCAAGGAGATGCTCGGCGGCTTCGAGTACTGGGCGCGGGAGGGCTTCGCGTACGAGACATGGGAAGGTCCGGCGCAAAGCGCCGCCGACCCGCTCACCGCACCTGTGGACGGCGACGACTGCGGCTGCTGAACCGGCGGCGCGGCCCGGCCGCACGGCTCAGCGCACGACCGACGGAGTGGGCCGCAGGAAGCTCGCGTCCGACGCCAGCACCTCGTCCCGAGGACGCGCCGCCCGCAGCACCACGTCGAGGACGGTGTCGTCGTCGCACGCGTAATGGCCGCTCGCCCATGCGGCGTTGGCCTCGACGACCACCGGGCCGCCGCCCTCGACCGCCCCGACATCGACCACGACGGCGCTGGGCAGGCCGGTGCCGGCGAGGTAGGCGGCGAAGTTCAGCACCTCCACGCCGTACGGGTCGTCGTCGAGCGGGGCGACATCGAGGTCGCCCCGTACCGCGTAACGGCTGCCGGTCACCACTTCTGCGTCGAGCAGGAACAGCCGGTACTCCGCCGTGAACGTCACGATGTCGCTCACCAGCACCGGGGCGTCGTCGTCGACGGCGTCCGGACCGGGCAGACCACTGCCGTCCCGGTAGATCCGCGCCGGAAAGCTCTTGTCGTTCGGCGGCTTCATGAACGCCGGTGTCCGCAGGGAGCGGGCCGCCGCCATCTCCATGAAACGGATGTCGCGGCCGGTCAGTTCGTAGGGAAGAGAGGCGAGCCAGCTCTCGGGAGCCTCCAGCAGACCGAGCCCCAGATCGCCCGCGACCGCGTCCGCGAACAGGGGTCCCGCGTACAGCGAGGCGCCCGCTGCCCCCTCGACTCCTCGGGAACACGCCAGTCGTGCAGCGTCTTCGCGCTCATGCCGCGCCGCACGGCGGCGGCGGCGAGGGCGGTGCCGGTCGCGGTGAGCCTGGGGGAGAGATGAAGCGTGCGCATGGGACGACAGCATGCGTCACATGCGGCTCCTGCGGAAACGAATTCCCCGCACACGGTGCCTGGGCACCGAACGGGGCGGTGCCGGAACGACGCCCGGCACCGCCCGCGCAGTCACAGCTTCGACAACTCCTCGACCAGGTCGTCGAGTCCCAGCGGCCCCTGCGACAGCGCCGTCATGTGCCACGCCTTCGCGTCGAACGCGTCCCCGTGCGCACGACGGGCGTTCTCGCGGCCCAGCAGCCACGCCCGCTCGCCCAGCTTGTAGCCGATCGCCTGGGCGGGCATCGACAGATAGCGCGTCAGCTCGCTCTCCACGAAGTCCGCCGGCCGGCCGCTGTGCGCCCCGAAGAACTCCTGTGCCAGCTCCGGCGTCCACCGCTCGCCCGGATGGAACGGCGAATCCGCCGGGATCTCCAGCTCCAGATGCATGCCGATGTCGACGATCACGCGGCAGGCCCGCATCATCTGCGCGTCCAGATACCCCAGCCGGCGCTCCGGGTCCGGAAGGAAGCCCAGCTCGTCCATCAGCCGCTCCGCGTAGAGCGCCCAGCCCTCGGCATTGGCGCTGACCATGCCGATCGTCGCCTGGTAGCGGGAGAGCCGGTCCGCGACATGCACCCACTGCGCGAGCTGCAGATGGTGGCCGGGCACGCCTTCGTGGTACCAGGTGGACACCAGGTCGTACACCGGGAACCGGGTCTCGCCCATCGTCGGCAACCAGGTCCGGCCGGGACGCGAGAAGTCCTCGGAGGGACTTGTGTAGTACGGCGCGGCTGCCCCGCCCGGCGGGGCGATGCGGGACTCCACCTTCCGTACCCGCTCGGCGAGTTCGAAGTGGGTGCCGTCCAGCGCCTCGATCGCGTCGTCCATCAGCCGCTGCAGCCAGACGCGGACCTCCTCCTCGCCCTCGATGTGCTCACCGTGCACGTCGAGGTGGGCCAGCGCCTCCCAAGGGCCCGCCCCGGGCAGGATCTTGTCCGCCTCGGTCCTCATCTCGGCCAGCAGCCGGTGGTACTCGGACCAGCCGTACGCATACGCCTCGTCCAGGTCCAGGTCGGTACCGTTGAAGTATCGCGACCAGCGGGCGTAGCGCTCGCGGCCGACGGTGTCCGGTGCGTCGGCGACAGCCGGGGCGTACACGTCGCGCACCCAGTCGCGCAGCGCCACCAGCGACTCCGTCGCGGTGCCGGCGGCCACGTCCAGTTCGACGCGCAACGATGCCGGACCGTCCGACACGAAGTCCTCGAACCAGCTGCGGCCCTTGCCGATCCACTCCGTCATCTGCGCGACGAACGTCCGGGTCGCCCGGGGGCCTCCGAACAACTTCCGGTCGAGGCCGACTGCGAGCGAGGCCCGGTAGCCCTCCAGCGCCTGCGGCACGGCGCGCAGCCGTTCGGCGACCGCGGCCCAGTCCTCCGTGGTCTCCGTCGGCGTGAGCGTGAACACCTCACGGACCTCGTGCGCGGGGGAGTGCAGATTGCTCACCGTCCGCAGCGCCTCGTCCGCCTCGTGCACGGCCAGTTCGGCCGTCAGGCGTTCGCGCAGCAGCCGGGCGCAGCGCCGTTCCGCGTCGGTGTCGGCGCCGGGCAGTTTCTCGGCCTCGTCCAGCCGGACAAGGGTCTCTCGGGCGAGTACGGCGAGCTCTTCCCGCCCCGCCGGTGAGTAGTCGGGGAGCAGTCCGGAACTCTTCTTGATTCCCAGGTAGGTTCCGGTGACCGGATCGAGTTCGACGACGGCGTCGACGAAGGCGTCGGCGACCTGGCGGGGCAGCGCACTGCTGGAAGTGTCTGGCATGCGGACATCCTCGTACGCGAGGCCCCTCCGCGTCACCATCATCCGACGTCGGGCGCCTGACGTCCCGTAGGCGGAGGCAGCAGTGGTCCGCAGTCCCACTGCTGGAAGATCAACCGGGTCTCCACCCGCGCGACTTCGCGCTGCGAGGTGAATTCGTCCAGGACAAGACGCTGCAGATCGGCCATGTCGGTAACGGCCACGTGCACCAGGTAGTCGTCCGGGCCGGTGAGATGGAACAGGGCGAGCGACTCGGGCAGGGCCCGGATGCGCTCCACGAAGGGACCGATCAGTTCGCGCCGGTGCGGGCGCACCTGGACGGAGAGCAGAGCCTGCAGGCCACGTCCCAGCCGGGCGGGGTCCAGGGCCAGCCGGTGGCCGAGGATCACGCCCGAGCGGCGCAGCCTCGTGACCCGGTCCAGACAGGTCGAGGGAGCCACGCCGACCTCCGCCGCGAGATCGCGGTAAGTGGTCCGGGCGTCGTTCTGCAGCAGGCGGAGTATCTGGAGGTCCACCGGGTCCAGTGCGACGGATTCAGCCATTTGTCGAACGTAACACGGAGCAGAAACGCTACTTCCCGGTAGCTGTTCACAGTGCCGCCATGGAGAACGCAGCCTCGGCCGCGCCCGCACCCCGGGCCCTGGCCACCGACGCCGTGCACGCCGGACGCGAGGATCTCGCCGGCCTGGGCCTGCACGCCCCGCCGCTCGATCTTTCCACCACCTACCCCTCGTACGACGCCGCCGCCGAGGCCGCACGCATCGACGCGTTCGCGCAGACCGGGGCGCGGCTGGACGGCCCGCCCGTCTACGCCAGGCTGGACAACCCCACCACAGCCCGGTTCGAGACCGCCCTCGCCACTCTCGAGGGAACAGAGGCCGCGGTCGCCTTCGCCAGCGGCATGGCGGCACTCACCGCCGTGCTGCTGGTACGGGCCGGCGCCGGGCTGAAGCACGTCGTCGCCGTCCGGCCGTTGTACGGCTGCAGCGACCATCTGCTGAACGCCGGCCTTCTGGGCACCGAGGTCACCTGGACCGACCCGGCGGGTATCGCCGACGCACTGCGCCCGGACACCGGTCTGGTGATGGTGGAGACCCCCGCCAACCCGACCCTCGCCGAGGTCGACCTGCGCGCCGTGCGGCACGCCTGCGGCTCGGTGCCGCTGCTCGTCGACAACACCTTCGCCACCCCGGTTCTCCAGCGCCCCGCCGAGGACGGCGCCCGGCTCGTGCTGCACAGTGCGACCAAGTACCTGGGCGGTCACGGGGATGTGATGGGCGGCGTCGTCGCCTGCGACGAGGAGTTCGCCCGCAAGCTGCGCCAGGTGCGGTTCGCGACCGGGGGCGTGCTGCACCCGCTCGCGGGCTATCTGCTGCTGCGAGGACTGTCGACCCTCCCCGTGCGGGTCCGTGCCGCCTCGACGACCGCCGCCGACCTGGCCCGCAGGCTCGCCGCGGACCCCCGGGTCGCCCGGGTCCACTACCCGAGCATCGGCGGTGCGATGGTCTCCTTCGAGGTGTACGGGGACCCGCACAGGGTGATCGCCGGCGTCCGGCTGATCACCCCGGCGGTGAGCCTCGGCAGCGTGGACACCCTCATCCAGCATCCGGCCTCCATCAGCCACCGGATCGTGGCCGAGGGAGACCGGCGCTCGGCCGGGGTCAGCGACCGGCTGCTGCGGATGTCCGTCGGTCTTGAGGACGTCGAGGACCTGTGGCGTGACCTGACCGAGGCGCTCAGCGCGGGTCCATCCGATGCCCTCAGCGCTCGGCCTGCTCGTAACGGGTCGTCGTCGGAAGCACGGGAGCACTATCGAGTCGTGCGGTGATCACCAGCGTTCCCTCCTCGATCTGGTAGTCCAGCGGCATGCCGAGCGCGCGCATCGCGGCGACCATCGCGGTGTTGGACGCCTGGGTGACGGCGTACACGCTGTCGCAGCCGGCCTCGACGGCCATGGCCACCAGGCGTCCGAGCAGCTCGGAGCCGATACCGCGGCGCTGCCAGTCGTCCTCGACCAGCAGGGCGACCTCTGTCTCGTCCCCGTCCCACAGCAGATGGCCGAGGGCGACCAGTCGGCCGGACGCCGTCTGTACGGCGAGGGTGCGCCCGAACCGGGGGCTGAGCAGGTGGTTGAGGTAGCGGTCCGCGTCGCCGACCGGCCCGTGGTAGCGCAGGCCGAGCGTGCGCTGCGAGCACCGCTCGTGCATGGCGAGCGCGGCCTCGACATCGCTCTGGTCCGCGCGGCGGACGGTGATCTCGTTGCCCTCGGGGAGCGTGAGCACGTCCTGGCTCCGCGGGACGCGCGGTCCGAGCCGGGCATCGAGTTCGACGAGGGCGCGGGCCCGGGCGAACTCGGTGGGGGTGAACGGCAGGTAGGGCCGCTCGATCGTGATGGCACCGCCGTTCGGGTCGCGCAGATGCATCACCGTCTCCTCCAGCGCACCCTCCACGGGCGGCAACTGGCCGGTCGGCCGGCCGTTCAGGGAGAGGGCGGGACGGGAACGGATGGTGCAGCGGCCGAGCAACTGACGCAGTGCGAGGGGAAGTTCTGCGGCGTCGAGAGCGGTACGGGTGGCGAGGCCGAGCACCCGGGTCGGGGTGTCCACCAGATCGTGCGCGTCGGCGCGCTCGGTCCAGGTGTCCGTGCCGCCCGCGGCGGCGATCTCCCGGGCGAGCTGGGTCGCCTGGAGCGAGGCGGGGGCGCGGAGCAGGAACTCGTCCACCGTGCCGTCGCCCAGCGGGTGCGTCTGCAGGGTCAGGATGTCCACGTCCAGCCGGGCGAGCGTGGCGCAGAGGGCGGCCAGACTGCCCGGCGCGTCCTTGACCGTCGTCCGCATCCGCCACAGGACCGTCTCCCGCGGGGCGGCGCTGCCGGGGATCTCCGCACCGGTCGCGGCGGGAAGGCCGGGGCTTTCCCCGGCGCTCGTACCGGGTTCCGGCCCTGCCGCAGTGGTCGGCGGCGGCGCATGACTGTGGCGTCGTGCCCACCATGTGTGGAACGCGGCGGTGGCGATCAGTGCCACGGCCGAGAAGACGAGCAGGAACGGGCCGTCGGGGCCGTGACCGATCAGATTGGCGAGGGCGTCGGCGACCGCGACTGCCGTGAACAGGGCGGCCAGTTCGACAAGGTCCCGTCGCCAGTGGTGCGGTCGGCGGGCAGTCTTCGCAGAAGTCACATCTGTCATGGCTTCACTGTGACCGAACGGTGTTGCGTGATCACGAACGCTTTGTGACTGATGGGTTAAACCCCGATCTGGACCGTTAGAGTCTGATTTTTGCTGTTTCTGGCGTGGAGTGTTCGCTTCTGTGAGTGGTCGTGGCCAGGACTCCGGGAGCCGCCGGGCCCGGCCCGGACAAGGCCGGGCCCGGCACCGCGTCACTGGCCCACGCGCCCCGGCTGGAGCGTCTTGGTGAACAGCACAGTTCCGCCCTCGGCACGAAGGCGTACCGTCAACTCCCCGCTGCCGCCGTCGATGTCGACCTCGCCGAAGTACTGCGGCGACTCCATCGGCGACACGTTCGCCCGCTCCGGCGCCCGCACGAAGACCCGGTCGGGGCCGAAGGTCGCGTCGAGTGCGTTGGCGGGGAAACCGCCCGCGGCCAGTGGACCGGACACGAACTCCCAGAACGGTGCGAAGTCCTTGAACGCCGCCCGCTCCGGGGCGTAGTGCTGCGCGGAGGTGTAGTGGACGTCGGCCGTGAGCCACACCGTGCCCGTGATCCTTCGGTGCTTGATGAACCGCAGCAGCTCGGCGATCTGCAGCTCACGCCCGAGGGGCGCTCCGGGGTCGCCCTGCGCCACGGCCTCGAAGTTCGCCGCACCGTCGGGCACCACCAGGCCCAGCGGCATGTCCGAGGCGATCACCTTCCACACGGCACGCGAACGCGAGAGCTCCCGCTCGAGCCAGGCCAGTTGCTCCGCGCCGAGGATGCCCTGGGTGTCCTCGGACTGCCGGCCGGGGGAGTTGGCGTTGCGGAAGCTGCGCATGTCCAGCACGAAGACGTCCAGCAGCGGCCCGTGGCGTACCACCCGGTGGATGCGCCCCTCCTCGCCGCGCGGGGCGAGCGTGCCGACGGGGAAGTACTCGGCGAACGCCCGCATCGAACGCCGCGCGAGCACGTCGACGTTCTTCTCCGTGTAGCGCGGGTCGTCGAGGATCTGACCCGGGTACCAGTTGTTGCGCACCTCGTGGTCGTCCCACTGCACGATCGTGGGGACCTGCGCGTTGAACCGGCGGACGTTCTCGTCGAGCAGGTTGTACCGGAAGTTCCCCCGGTACTCGTCGAGCGTCTCGGCGACCTTCGCCTTCTCGTCCGTCATCAGATTGCGCCACACCCGGCCGTCGGGCAGCGTCACCGCCGGTACGAGCGGGCCGTCCGCGTACACCGCGTCACCGCTGCACAGGAAGAAGTCCGGGTCGAGGCGGCGCATCTCCTCGTACGCGCGAAAGCCGCCGACATCCGGGTTGATGCCCCAGCCCTGCCCGGCGATGTCCCCCGACCACACGAACCGCACACCCGCCCGGCGGCGCAGGGGCGCGGTACGGAACGTTCCGTGGACCGCCTCGCCGGTACGGCGGGGATCGTCCGGGTCGGCGAGCGTGACCCGGTAGTGGACCTGCTCACCGGCCGGCAGCCCGCGCAGGGCCGTCGTGCCGGTGAAGTCCGTGTCCGGGCCCAGCAGCGGGCCGTACCAACGGCGCGAACGGCGGAACGACTCGGTCGCCGACGTCTCGACGATCATCCTGGCCGGCCGGTCCGACCGCACCCACACAAGCCCCGACGAGGCGGTCACATCACCGGTCTGCACACCCCAGCCGGCGCGCGGCCGGCCGGAGAGCGCCAGGGCCGGGGTCGATCCCACCGCCGGCAGCGCCGTCGCCGCGGACGCGGCAGCCGCCCCGAGCAGAACGGAACGGCGGGCCGGGGTGTTTCTCCGTGGGGTGTGGGACATCGCTGCGCCTCCATACGGGGGATGCCGACAGGTGTGCCGCCATACCTAGTGCCCGGCCGCGGCCGGGACACCAACCCCAAGTGAACAGCGAGCGCGATGCGTTGCGCGGGAAGAGTGCAGCCGCGCGCGCCTCGGGCGGCTGCCGTCAGCGGCTGCCGTCCAGGAGCACCCGTGCGACCAGTGCCGGGTCGTCGTTCATCGGGACGTGGCCGCAGCCCGGCAGCCGCACCAGCCGCGCCCCGGGAATCACGTGCTTGGCGCGTACCCCCTGGCGCCGCAGCAGCAGCCGGTCCCGCGAGCCCCAGCCGATCGTGACCGGTACGTCGGGGACGTCGTCCGTGAACTGTACGTCCCGTCCCGCGGCCAGCGTCTGGTGGAATCCGGTGGCCCCGCGCAGCGCGTGGGTCTCGGCCACGGCCGCCTCGGGCGAACGGCGGCCCGGACGTGCGTAGATGGTGCTCACCAGTGCAGCTCGTCCGGCGACCGAGCGCGACAGGCGCTCGATCATCGGTACCGGCATCGACCGCGCGCCCACCCGCATCGCGCGCAGCGTAGTGACCGCGTACACCTGCTCGCCCCGCGACCAGAATCCTGCGGGCGACAGCGCAGTCACCGACCTGACCACCTTGTCGCGGCCCAGTTCGAGGGCGAGCAGCCCGCCCAGGGAGTTGCCTGCGACGTGAGGACGCTCGACACCGAGTTCCGCGCAGAACGCGCCGAGGACGGTGGAGACCGTGGAGAGGTCGTACGGCACCCCCTCGGGCAGCGCGGGAGAGCTGCCGAATCCGGGCAGGTCGACGGCGATCACGTCGCGCTCGGTGGCGACGATGTCCATGACGGGTTCCCAGGCCTGCCAGTGATGGCCGATGCCGTGGAGGAGGAGCAGGGGCTCACCCGTACCCCTGCGTTCGTAGCCGACGGACAGGGTGCGGCTGCCCTCGGCGGTCTCGACGGCGAACGAGATCTCTGCGGCCATGTGCGGCAGCCCCCTGGCAGATGTGGACAGTTTGTCAGTAACAATTACCGCTCGGTAGCTTCGAGTTCAAGAGGCCAGGCACGGGCATTGGTCACGTGCGCCGCGCGCCGCACCGGCAACTGGACACCGGGCGCGCCGTCGGCTGGGATGGAGGAGTGGCAACCGACACCGCGATCGACGTCTTCGAAGAGCACCGGCCCGTCCTGACCGGCGTGGCCTACCGCATGCTGGGCCGCGTCGCCGACGCGGAGGACGTGGTCCAGGAGACGTGGCTGCGCTGGTCCGCCGACGAGAGGGACGACGTCCGCGAACCCCGCGGCTTCCTCGTCCGCATCACCACCCGCCTCGCCATCGACCGGCTGCGCCACGTCCGGTCGCGACGCGAGTCGTATGTCGGGCCCTGGCTGCCGGAGCCGATCGTCACCGACTTCGGCCCCGAGGTTCCCGACACGGCGGAGCGCGCCGTGCTCGCCGACTCCGTCTCGCTGGCCGTACTCGTCGTCCTCGAATCCCTCTCCCCGCTGGAGCGCGCGGTGTTCGTGCTGCGCGAGGCCTTCGGCTTCCCGTACGCCGAGATCGCCACCACTCTGGAGAGGTCGGAGGCTGCCGTCCGCCAGCTCGCGGGCCGCGCCCGCAAACATGTCGACGAGCGCAAGCACCGCTACGACGTGGACCCCGCCGAATGCCGTGATCTGACCGAGCGTTTCCTCGCCGCGGCGTCCGGCGGCGACATCACCGGCCTGCTGTCCCTGCTCGCGCCGGACGTGACACTCGTCGGCGACAGCGGCGGGAAGGCCAAGGCGCCGCTGCGCGTCCTGCACAGCGCGGACAAGGTCGGGCGCTTCGTCGTCGCGGTGACCCAGGAGTCGATCCAGGATCTCGAGATCCGCTTCCTCGAACTCAACGGCGCACCGGCACTGCTCCTCCTCTCGGGCGGACGGCCGGACAGCGTCGTCCAGCTCGAAGTGGTCGACGGGCGCATCACCTGCGTCTATATCGTTCGCAACCCTGACAAACTCGCCTCCCTGGCCGCCCACAGTTCGGCCTGAAATCGCCCCCGCCGCACGTCAGACCCCGTGTCCGCTTTCGGATGCGGGGTCTTGTGCTGTGCGCCGACGGCTCGGTACGAACTCCCTGTGAACGCTCTGCGAAGTGGATCGACTTCACAGCGTGACGCCCGGAGGATTGGTCTTGACCAAGGGTGGGCCCCGTCCTATGGTCGCAAGGGATAGTGCAGGAACCTTTAATAAACAAGGGCACGGAATAGCCGCCGGGGACACGGCGATTGCGGAGGATCAGGGTGGGGACCACGCAACTGGAATCGGTGCCGGAGCCGAAGTACTGGCACCTCAAGACCGTGCTCGCCGAAGCACTCGACTCGGACTTCACGGTGGGCGAGATCCTGCCCAACGAGCGTGACCTCGCGGCGCGTTTCGGGGTGGCCCGCGCCACGCTCCGGCAGGCCCTCGAACAGCTCGAACTCGAAGGCCGCCTCCAGCGCCGCCGCGGCGTCGGTACGACCGTCGCTCCGCCCCGCTTGGGTGTCGACGTCTCGACCGCCCGCCACGACTGGCCCGGAGCCGGCCCCGACGCCTGGCAGGCCACCGAGTGCACCCTCGCCGTACCGCCCGTCGCGGTCGCCCGCCTCCTGGACGCCGAGAGCGACGAGGCGACACACGTGGTGCGCCGTGTGCGTGCGGTCCACGGCCAGCCCGTCGCCGCGGAACTGCTGTACGTGCCCGGTGCGTCGGTGCCCGAACTGCCCGCCATCGACGCGCCGTCGGGCCCGGCACTCGCCCGTGGCGTCCTGCGCGAACTGTCCCGCCTCGACCTGGAGGGCCAGGAGCGCGCGGTCGAACTGGGCTCGGCCGGAGCCGTCGACGCCAAGGAACTGGACCGCCTCCCCGGCGCTCCCGTCCTCGTCGTCACCACGCGGTACTTCTCCGCCGGCCGCACGGCGGCCGTCTCCGTCGCGACCTACCGCGCGGACACCTGCCGGCTCACGTTCGGCGCCTACGGCGACCTCGAGATCAGCCACGAGGACCAGGTGGCCCGCGCCTCCTGACACCGCGCAGTCCGCACCACGGCCCGTCGCACGAGCAGCACGCTCAGCGGCGGGCCGTCACCGTTCCCTCGACCGCGAAGAGCTGCTCCTCCACATGGTCGAGAGCCAGCCGCAGTGCGCCCGTGGCCACGGCCGCCTCGCCGAGCATCGACAGGGCCACCCGCGGCGGCCGCAGGCAGTAGCGGGACAACTCGTCGCGCAGCGGGTCGAGTACACCGTCGAGTCCGGCCGCCCAGCCCCCGATCACCACGAGCTCCGGGTCGAGCGCGAGCACGAGCGCCGCCACGTCGTGCACCAGCCGCTGATTGAACCGGTCGACCGCCGCACGGGCGCGCTCGTCGCCGCCCTTCGCCAGCGCGAACACGTCGGCCACCGCCTGCTCGTCGAGCGGATGCAGCGGCTCGTCCGTCGTCGACAGAAGCTTCTCCGGGGTCACATCGCGGCCCAGCAGGTGCAGCGCCCCGATCTCGCCCGCCGCGCCGCCGAAGCCACGGTGCAGCCGCCCGCCGATCAGTGAGCCCGCCCCCGGACTCAGTCCGGCCAGGACGAACACGATGTCGTCGGAGTCCGTTCCCGCACCCTTCCAGTGCTCCGCCACCGCGGCCGCGTTGGCGTCGTTCTCCACCAGCACCGGACAGCGGAACGACCGTCGCAGCCGGTCGCCGAGCGGCAGCCCCGTCCAGCCGGGCAGCGCCGTGGACAGCCGGACCGTGCCGTCGGTCTCCACGATGCCGGGCGAGCCGACACCCACCGCCCGCAAGCTGCTGCGGGCAACTCCCGCGCGGCGCAGCACGTCGGCGACGACCGTGCGCACCCGCTCCAGCCGGTCGTCCGCGCACGCCGTCTCGGGCACCTCACGCGAGGAGGCGCCGATGATGCGGCCGTCGAGCCCGGACAGCAGCGCGGCGATACGGTGCGCCCCGATCTCGATGCCCAGCAGGTGGCCCGCCTCCGCTCGGAACCGGAACCGGCGGGCCGGGCGCCCCTGTCGGCGCGTCTCGCCCTCCTCCGGCACGCTCTCGACCACCAGACCGGCCTCGATCAGCCCCTCGACCACGCCCTCGACCGTCGGACGCGACAGGCCGGTGATCCGGGTCAGGTCGGTGAGCGTGGAGGAATCGGCGCCTCGCAGGGAATGGAGTACCACCGCGGAGTTGATACGCCGCAGCAGCGAGGGATCTCCGCCGGTCAGCCGCCCCACTGTGTGTCCTCCCAGCTCGAGCGCGTGTTTGCCGGATCGTACTCGCTGCCGCCCGCCGCCGCGCGCCCGCCCCGGAAGGGCGTTGCCATCCTCGCCGACGGGCAGCGCACACCTGGCGGCTCGCGACGCGGCGACCGGGGCTCAACGGCGCCTGACGGCGTGCCAATTGTCAGTGCGGGCCGGTTTACTGGAGGTCATGACCACTGCAGAGCACCTCGCTGCGATCGACCTGATGCGGGGCCGGGCGTTCCCGGCCGGTCGCGGCCGGTCGCAGCTCGGCGACAGTGGCCCCGGCTTCCACCTGGCGCGGCTGAGGCCAGGGGACGACGGGACGGAGGAGTGCGGCATGCGTGCGCCGGAGGCGGCGGAGCAGTGCCGTGCGGAGTGCGAGGCGCTGGCCGACGCGCTGACCGCACGCTGGGGGGAGCCGCAGAGGTTCAGCCTCTGGTCGGTGTCCGCCAGGAGTGTCGCGGGCGAGGACGTCGAAGAGCCGTGGGACGAGCTCGGTCACCGCACCGACGAGCTGTGTCTGTGGCAGGTGGACGGCCACTGGATAGCGGTGGGTGTGGCGCGCGCGGGCGACTGCCGCTGGGAACTGCTCGCGGTCGTCACCGAGATCGACCCTCCCTAGGTCCTGTCCGCCCGGACAGGACTAGGACTCGTCAGCCGATGTGCGCAGCTCGGCGTACGCGTGCGCCATGGTCTCGGCGGTCCAATGCGCGTTCAGCCCGCTCGGGTTGGGGAGCACCCAGATCCGGGTGTCGCCCATCGTCCGTTCCTGCGGCCCGATCACTGCGTTGCGTTCACGGAACGCGGCGCGGTAGGCGGTGACCCCGACCACGGCGAGCCAGCGCGGCCGCAGCCGCTGCACCTTCGCCGTGAGCTCTCTGCCACCCTCCACGTACTCCTGGGGGCGCAGCTCGTCGGCACGCGCCGTGGCCCGTGCCACCACGTTCGTGATGCCGAGTCCGTAGGTCAGCAGCTCGCCCTGCTCCGACGGGCACAACAGCCGCGGCGTGAACCCCGACAGATGGAGCACGGGCCAGAACCGGTTGCCCGGGCGTGCGAAGTGGTGACCCGACGCAGCTGTCATCAGCCCGGGATTGATCCCGCAGAACAACACGCGGAGGCCGTCCGCGACCACATCCGGCACCAGCCGGTCGCGGGCGGCCTCCAGGTCCGCAGCGGTGAACCGCGTCAGAGGATCGCCCCCGGCGCGTAACCCGCCGCCTCGGGGTGCTGCTTCGCGATCTCTTCGATACGGGAGACGACCGAGGCCACCTGGTCACCCGCGGCGCCCGTGAACGACAGCTTGTCGGCCATCAGCGCGTCCAGCTGACCGCGGTCCAGCGGGATCCGCTCGTCCGTGGCGAGCTTGTCGAGCAGTTCATTGCGCTCCGCGCCCTGCTCGCGCATCGCCAGGGCCGAGGCGACCGCGTTCTCCTTGATGGCCTCGTGCGCGACCTCGCGCCCGACACCCGCGCGGACCGCGCCCATGAGGACCTTGGTCGTGGCGAGGAAGGGCAGGTAGCGGTCCAGCTCACGGGCGACGACGGCCGGGAAGGCGCCGAACTCGTCGAGCACCGTCAGGAACGTCTCCAGCAGGCCGTCGAAGGCGAAGAACGCGTCCGGCAGCGCCACACGGCGGACCACGGAGCAGGACACGTCGCCCTCGTTCCACTGGTCGCCGGCCAGCTCGCCGGTCATCGAGGCGTAACCGCGCAGGATGACCATGAGCCCGTTGACGCGCTCGCAGGAACGCGTGTTCATCTTGTGCGGCATCGCCGACGAGCCGACCTGACCCGGCTTGAAGCCCTCGGTCACCAGCTCGTGACCGGCCATCAGCCGGATGGTCTTGGCGACGGAGGAGGGCGCCGCGGCGAGCTGCACCAGCGCCGAGACGACGTCGTAGTCCAGCGAACGGGGGTAGACCTGGCCCACCGAGGTGAAGGCGTGCGCGAAACCGAGGTGCGAGGCGATGCGCTGCTCCAGCTCGGCCAGCTTCGCAGCGTCGCCGCCGAGCAGGTCGAGCATGTCCTGAGCGGTGCCGACCGGGCCCTTGATCCCGCGCAGCGGGTAGCGGCGGAGGAGGTCCTCCAGGCGGCCGTAGGCGACCAGGAGTTCGTCGGCGGCCGTCGCGAACCGCTTCCCGAGCGTCGTCGCCTGCGCGGCCACATTGTGCGAGCGGCCCGCCATCACCAGCTCGGCGTACTCGCCGGACAGCTTGCCGAGCCGGGCCAGGACGGCCACGGCGCGGTCGCGCATCAGCTCCAGGGACAGCCGGATCTGCAGCTGCTCCACGTTCTCGGTGAGATCGCGGGAGGTCATGCCCTTGTGGACGTGCTCATGACCCGCGAGGGCGTTGAACTCCTCGATACGGGCCTTCACATCGTGGCGAGTGACCTTCTCGCGCTCGGCGATCGACGCCAGGTCGACCTGGTCGAGGACCCGCTCGTAGTCGGCGAGCGCGGCGTCCGGTACCTCGATCCCGAGGTCCTTCTGGGCGCGCAGTACCGCGAGCCAGAGCTGACGCTCCAGCTTGACCTTCTGCTCGGGGGACCAGAGGACGGCGAGCTCCGTTGAGGCGTAGCGGCCGGCCAGGACATTGGGGATGCGAGGCTTCGCAGACACAGCAGTCACGTGTCCAGATTCTACTGGCGGTTTGTGCAGGCCAGCGCCACGGCCCCGGTTGTACCTTGCTACGAACCACCGGGCGGTCCGCGGCCCCGGCCGCGACCGCTGCGTGCCCGGCCCCAGCGCTTGCGGGCAGCCGGCCCTGCGGCGCCGGCTCAGAGCACAGGCGGCTCGTACGGCAGCAGTTCGGGCCGCTTGGCCGGCAGGCCGTCGCCCGAGGACCGGCCCGTCAGCCGCCGGCCGATCCACGGCCCCAGATACTGGCGCGCGAACCGCACGTCCGCCGCGCGCCGCGCGGCCCACCCCGCAAGCAGGGCAGGCGGCAGCGGTGTCTGCCAGTCGTCCTCGGCCTCGTGCCCCAGCCTCTGCCATACCGCCTCGGCGACCCTGCGGTGACCGTCGGCCGTCAGGTGCAGCCGGTCGACGTCCCACATCCGCTGGTCGCCGAGCGCGGGGGAACCGTAGAGGTCGACGACCAGCGCGCCGTGCCGGGCGGCGAGCGCGTCCACATGCTCGAACAGCTCCTCCATCCGGGGGCGGAACCGTTCCATCACCGGGCCGTTGCGTCCCGGGCTGCGCATCAGCACCAATGTCCCGCACGACGGAGCAAGTCGCTCCACCGCCTCCTCCAGGAGACCGCGCACCCGCGCCATGTCGCACTTGGGGCGCAGTGTGTCGTTGAGCCCGCCGACGAGCGTGACCACATCGGCCTGCATCGCCGCCGCCACGTCCACCTGCTCGTCGACTATCTGGCCGATCAGCTTTCCGCGCACGGCCAGATTCGCGTACCGGAAGCCGGGCGCACGGGCCGCCAGGCGGGAGGCGAGCAGATCGGCCCAGCCCCGGTAGGACCCGTCGGGGAGCCGATCCGACATACCTTCGGTGAACGAGTCCCCGACGGCGACAAAACTGGTGTAACTGGCATTCATCTCCATGGCGCAGCGATACTACCGCGCGGTAGGGTCCGTCGGTTCCTTACCCGGAGGGGAGCTTTCGTGAGTGACGCGCTGCTGAACGCGCTGGCCGAAGCGCTGGCCGAAGTGGTGACCCTGATCGACACCTGCGACGACGACGTGCTCGACCCGGACACAGCGGTGAAGTGGCTGGAGTCCACCGGTACCCAGCTGGACAGACTGCCCCCGGCCGACCGCCGTGAGCTGGCCGGGCTCATGCGCCGCGCGGCAGCGCGACACCCCGAGGGTGCCTGGCGCAACGACCTCCTGCGGGTGCCCGACGGTTTCGGGCTCGAAGACGACCAGCACGAGCTGTACTGCGATGCCGTCCGGCACACCGTGGCCGATTTCACGCGGACCGTGCGGGACGTGGACCCGGCCACGCCGGTGCCGACCTGCCCCGGCTGGACCATCGCCGACCTGGTGAAGCATCACGGCACGACCCACCGTTGGGCGGAGCACGTGGTGCGGACGCGGGCCACGGAGCCCGTCTGGGCACGCGACGTTCCCCTCGACCTGCCGGACGCCCCGTCGGCGTATCCGGACTGGATGGCCGCGAGCGCCGAGGCGTCACTGCGCACGGTGCGCAAGGTCGATCCCGATCTGCGGATGTGGTCCTACGGCGCCGACCACCGGGTGGCGTTCTTCCCGCGGAGGCTGCTCTTCGAGGCGGTGATCCATCTCGCGGACGCGGAACTGGCACTGGGGCGTGAGCCCCGGATCGCGCCGGGCACCGCCGCGGACGGCATCGAGGAGTTCCTGGAGAATCTGCCGCACGTGCCGGGGATGGCCGAACGCGTCCGGGAACTGCCCGCCGGCGCGGTCGCGCTGATGGCCGAGGACACCGGCGCCGCGTGGACGATTGCCTTCGGCGATGCCGGATTCTCGTGGTCCAAGGAGGGCGGGACCGCCGACGTCACCGTTACGGCGGGTACCGGCGACCTGCTGCTGCTCGTCTACGGCCGGCGCCGTCCGGACGCGGACCGCTTCAGGGTCACGCACGGGCGCACGGTGCTCGACGCGTGGCTCGGCGCCACGGCGTTCTAGGCCCGGACAGGGCCTGGGCCCTGTCCGGGCGGACAGGACCCGGGCCCCGGACCGGACGGGGCCCGGCCCGGCAGCCTGCCGGGCCGGGTCGGGCCGCGGACCGGGCGCGGGAGCGGCCGGGCGCCGGCCACCCCGCGGCCGTCAGCCCGGCCGGCCCACCAACTGGCGCAGGACGTCCTCCATCGTCACCAGACCCTCAGGCCTGCCGTCCTCGTCGAGGACCGCGGCCAGGTGTGTACGGCTGCGGCGCATCGCGGTGAGCACGTCGTCCAGCGGTGTCGTCGCCCGCACCCGGGCGATCGGGCGCATCGCGCTCACCGGGAACGCCACATCACGCGGGGCCGCGTCCAGCGCGTCCTTCACATGCAGATAGCCGAGAATGCGGCGTTCCGCGTCGACGACGGGGAAGCGGGAGAACCCGGACTCGGCCGAGAGCTGCTCCAGCTGTTCCGGAGTCGTACCGTCCTGCGCGTACACGACCTGCTCCACCGGCATCACCACGTCACGCACCGGCCGGCGTCCCAGTTCGAGCGCGTCGCGCAGCCGTTCTGCCGAGCGGTCGTCGAGCAGGCCCGCCTCGCCGGAGTCGTGCACGAGACGCGCCAGCTCGTCGTCCGAGAACGTCGCGGACACCTCGTCCTTCGTCTCGACCCGCAGCAGCTTCAGCAGACCGTTCGCCATGGCGTTGATCGAGAAGATCACGGGACGCAGTGCCCGTGCCAGCGTGACCAGCGGCGGGCCGAGCAGCAGCGCGCTGCGCAGCGGCTCGGCGAGGGCGATGTTCTTCGGCACCATCTCGCCCAGCAGCATGTGCAGATACGTGGCCACCGCCAGGGCAATGACGAACGAGATCGGATGCACGAGGCCGTGCGGCACGCCCACCGCGTCGAAGAGCGGCTCCAGCAGATGCGCGATCGCCGGTTCGGCGACGATGCCGAGCACCAGGGTGCACAGCGTGATTCCGAGCTGGGCGGCGGCCATCAGTGCCGACACATGTTCCAGCCCCCACAGCACACTGCGCGCCCGCCGGTTCCCCGCCTGGGCCTCCGGCTCGATCTGACTGCGGCGCACCGAGATCAGCGCGAATTCGGCGCCGACGAAGAAGGCGTTGACCACCAGGGTGAGCAGACCGATCAGCAGCTGAATCGCCGTCATCGTCCGGCCTCCTCGGTCAGGTCCTCGTCCGTCGCGTCGAGCGGTGCGTGCAGCAGCACCCGTGCCGCGCGGCGCCCGGAGGCGTCGGTCACGTCCAGCTGCCAGCCTGCAAGATCGATCCGGTCACCCGCGGCGGGGATGCGCCCCAGCTCGGTGGCGACCAGGCCGGCCAGCGTTTCGTAGGGGCCGTCGGGGACCCGCAGTCCGATGGAGTCCAACTGGTCGGTGCGGGCCGCGCCGTCGGCGGACCACAGATCGCGGCCGTCCGCGTCCTCGCCCGCCCGCGCCAGATCGGGCGTCTCGTGCGGGTCGTGCTCGTCGCGCACCTCGCCGACGACCTCCTCGACGATGTCCTCCATCGTCACCACTCCCGCGGTGCCTCCGTACTCGTCGATGACGACGGCCATCGTCGACCTCCCCGCGAGCCGGTCGAGCAGCCGGTCCACGGTCAGCGTCTCCGGGACGAGCACGGGCTCGCGCAGCAGCTCGGTGACCCGGTGGCGCTGCCGCAGCTCGGCCGGGACCGCGAGGATGTCCTTGATGTGGGCGATACCGACGACCGTGTCCAGGCTCCCCTGGTAGACGGGGAAGCGGGACAGACCTGTCGCACGGGTGGCGTTGGCGACGTCCTCGGCGGTGGCCGACACATCGAGCGCCATGACCTGCACGCGGGGCGTCATCACGTTCTCCGCGTTCAGCTCCGCGAGGTTCAGGGTGCGGACGAACAGCTCGGCGGTGTCCGCCTCGAGCGCTCCCTGCTTGGCGGAGTGCCGCGCGAGGGCGACCAGTTCCTTGGGGCTGCGTGCGGACGCGAGCTCCTCGGTGGGCTCCATGCCGAGCCGTGTCACGATCCGGTTGGCCGTGTTGTTGAGATGGCCGATCAGCGGCCGGAACGCCGCGGTGAAGATCCGCTGTGGGGGGGCGACCACCTTGGCGACGGCGAGGGGCGAGGAGATCGCCCAGTTCTTCGGGACCAGTTCGCCTACGACCATCAGCACTACCGTGGACAGCGCCGTGCCGATGACCAGGGCGGCCGACGACGCGACCGACGGTGATACGCCGAGCGCCTCGAGCGGTCCGCGGATCAGCTTCGCGATCGAGGGCTCGGCGAGCATGCCGACGACCAGGTTGGTGACGGTGATCCCGAGCTGTGCGCCGGACAGCTGGAACGTCAGGCTGCGAACGGCCTTCAGAGCGCCTGCCGCGCCCCGTTCGCCGCGTTCGGCGGCACGTTCGAGCTCTCCTCGTTCGACGGTGGTGAGGGAGAACTCCGCCGCGACGAAGGCGCCGCAGGCGAGCGAGAGCAGCACCGCCACGAGGAGCAGGAGCACTTCGGTCATCGGTTCACCTCCGTCCCATGATCGGACAGAGACAGGAGGGATGCGCGATGTCGGCTACTGGGAGGCTCGCCCATGGACGGACGCTCACACCTTTCGTACGGGGAGTGACAGATCCACCCATGGTAAAGGGTCGGCAAAGCATCGCCGACGGCTGCCCCGGTCGTCGAGGCGTCCGTCAGACGAAGGGCTTCACCCAGCGGCGCCAGTGGTCCTCCCGGCGATACCCGGCCGAGGCCCAGGCGCGATGCGCCCGCTCGTTGGCCTCCAGCACCATCGCGTCGCCGCGCCGGCCGCCCGCATCCACGAAGCGCTTCTCCGCCGCGTCCAGAAGAGCCGTCGAGATGCCCCGGCGCCGGTGCGAGGGGAGCACGGCGAGCCGGTACAGGGAACAGCGCCACCCGTCGTACCCGGCGATCACGGAACCCACCAGCAGTCCGTCCGCCTCGGCGAGGATCAGCGCCGCCGGATCCCGCGTGACGAGCCGGGTCACGCCGTCCACGTCGTCCGTGATGCTCGTGCCCTCCGCCGCCTCCTCCCAGAAGGCGAGTACTGCCTCGGCGTCGTCCACGGTGGCGGTGCGTATCTGCAGGACTTCCATGGCGCGGAGCCAAACATGTGCGCTGCGGCGGCCGCCAGCGAGTTCCGCACACCGAGACGGGGGTGCCACGGCCACGGGGGCGCCCTTGCCGGTGCTAGCGAATCAGCGCTAGCTTGGTGGGGTGGCGAAGACCCAGTTGAACGTACGCGTCGAAGAGACCACCGCCGAGGCCGCACGCCGACGGGCGCTGCAGCGCGGCATCAGCGTGAACCGCTACATCGAGGAGCTCGTCACTCAGGACGCGGGTGAGGTGGGGCGCACCTTCGTGGACGCGGCGGCCGACTTCATGAAGCAGTACGAGTCCGTCTTCACCGAGGAGTTCGGCGACAAGCGCTGACCACCGGCGCAGGGACCTGACAGGATGCCTCTGCGATGTCACGGAGCGACGACTGCGTCCTGTGCGGCGGCACGGTGGCACCCGACGGCCACTGCTGGCACTGCGGAAAACCCCAGCCCGCCTTCCGCGCACATGTGGAGATCACCACGGAGGACGGTGCCGCGGGCGTCAGCGACCGCGGCAGACGCCGCGGGATCAACGCGGACGCGCTGGCGCTGACCGGAGCCGGCGACTGGACGATCGGTGTCGTGTGCGACGGGGTGTCCATGTCGCCCAGGGCCGAACGGGCCGCCCAGGTGGCGGCCGAGGTCGCCATCGCCTCCCTGAGTGCCCGGCTCCCCGACGGCGCCGTACCCGAACTCGCGCTGGAGGAGGCCGCCGCCCGCGCCGGTCGCGCGGTCACCGCCCTTGCCACGTCCCCGGACGCCGCGCCCGCGTGCACCTTCGTCGCCGGCATCGCCGGTCCGGCGGGCATCTGGAGCGCCTGGATCGGCGACAGCCGCGCGTACTGGCTGCCCAACGAAGGGCCCGGCGCCGCGATGACCGAGGACGACACCGGCGAACTCGACGCCCTGGCGGCGTGGCTGGGAGCGGGGGCGGGCGATCCGTGTGCCCGGATTCGCAGCCACACGCCGCAGGGCCCCGGCCGGCTGCTGCTGTGCACCGACGGACTGTGGCGTCATCTGCCCGACCCCGGCGCGCTGCGGGCCGCCATGTGCCGACCGCGCACCGCGCCGGAACGCGTCCTGGACGACGTGCGGTCGCTGGTGGGCCACGCGTTGGACGCCGGCGGGGAGGACAACATCACTGCCCTGCTCATCCCGGTCACGGCAGGCGTGTTGCTGCCCCCTCGCCCTCGGACGGCACCGGCCGCCGGGGATACTGATCACCCGACGCGACCGGCACCGCCCGATTCCGGGGCCGTACCCCCACATGGAGAACGATGAGTCCCCTGACGTACCGTCACGTACTCGCATGAATCTCTCGATCGACATCGCCTGGCTGCTCATGGTCGCCGAGCACAAGATCCCGGGTGACCCCCAGGTCACCGACTGGGGCGCGCTCGTCGCCGCTGTCAGCCGTCACGACGCCGAGATATTCGGCATCCCCGCCTACAGCGATCCGCACGCCCGGGCCGCGGCACTGCTCCAACTGCTGCTGCACGTGCCCGCGTTGGAACACTCCAACGCCATGTTCGCCTCGGCCGTCGCCTACGGCTATCTCGTCGCCTGCGGGCTGAAGGTCGTCACCTCCCCCGAGCAGGTGCGGGATCTGGCGCGCCTGGTCAAGGAGGGCAAGGCGGACGTGCGGGCGATCGCTGCCGAACTGCGGCAGTGGAGCGAGTGATCAACCGTCCCTCGGGACCCGACCGGCCGGTGGCCGCCGGGCCGTCCCGATGACGCACGGCGACGTGGGCAACTGCACCCCGTGGTCCGGCACCCGGAACCTGCGGTGCGCGCCCAGTTCGAAACCCGCCGCCTCGATAGCGGCCAGCGTGTCCCGCGCCGTGTGGCAGCCGCCGAACAGCCGTGGCCACACGGTGCGGTCCAGCGCCCGCTGGGTGCGGGCAAGCCCAGGGCTCTCTGCCAGACCGTGCTCGAAGAACCGCAGTTCGCCGCCCGGCCGCAGCACCCGCGCGATCTCCGCGAGCGCCCTCGGCAGTTCCCTCACCGTGCACAGCACCAGCGACGCCACCGCCGCGTCGAACGCCTCGCTCTTGACCGGCAGCGCCTCCGCGGCACCCGGCACCACGTCCACCGGGACGTCGGCGCGCACCGCCGCCTCGGCCGCCAAGTTCCGCAGGGTGCGCTCCGGTTCGATCGCCACGACCTCGGAGACCGCGGCCGGGTAGTGCGCGAAGTTCAGGCCGTTGCCCGCACCGATCTCGATGACCCGGCCCGACAGGCCCGACAGCAGCTCGGAGCGGTAGGCGGCGAGCCCGCCCTTCACGTCCGCCGCCACGCTCATCCGTGCGTAGAAGCGGGCGAAGATCGGGTGATGGACGGCGTCCCGGGGCACTTTCGAGCTGCGCAGCGCCATCGCGGACCTCCTCGGGCGGGCGGGGCCGGTCACCGCCATTCTCCCCCGGAAGGCGTGAATCAGCCGTCCGTGCCCGCCACGAAGCAGAATTCGTTGCCCTCGGGGTCCGTCATGACCTGGAACCGGCCGTGGTCGTCGGTGACCACCGCACCGACGCGTCCCGCGCCCAGCCGTACGGCCTCGTCCGCCGCGTCATCGATGTCACCCGCGTCCAGGTCCAGATGGAGGCGGTTCTTCACCGCCTTGCCCTCCGGCACCCGCTGGAACGCGATCCGTACGCACTCCGGCGGATCGACGTAGGACCAGTCGTCACTGCGGTCCACCGGTTCGCCACCCAGCAGGGAGGCCCAGAACCGGGCCAGGCGGGCGGGGTCGTGACAGTCGAGGACGATCTCGTCGATGCGTGCGCGCATGACCGTCAGCGTACGGCCGCGGTGAACTCGTCCGCGTTCCAACGGCCGCCGAGCCGCGGTGCGAGCCACTCGCCCGCGCGGGACCGGAATCCGGTCGCACCGAGCGCCCCGGCACCTTGGGGGACGGCCCCGAGCAGCGGGGCGTCCGCCGCCCGGGGCAGGTCCACCACATTGCAACGCGCCGCGAGGTCCGGCACGTCCGGCCAGCTGCCGACGACGACACCCAGCGGTTCCAGACCGCGTGCGCGCAACGCCTCGGCGGTCAGCGCCGTCATGTTGAGCGTGCCGAGACCCGCGGGCGCGACGACCAGAACGGGCGCGTCCAGCAGGCGGGCGGCATCCGCGAGGGTCGCACCGGATTCGTCGAACCGTACGAGCAGTCCGCCGGCGCCCTCCACCAGCACCAGGTCGTGCTCGGCCGCGAGTTTCCCGGCTGCCTCGGCCACCTCCTCCGGGGACACCGGGGCGAGTCCTGCGCGGCGCGCCGCAGTCGCGGGCGCCAACGGCTCGGGGTAACGGCCCAGTTCGACGGCCGTGACGTCCCCGGCGAGCCGCCGCACCACGTCGACGTCGCCCTCCTCACCGGGCGCGACCCCGGTCTGGGCGGGCTTCAGGACGGCGACCGAACGCCCCTGTGCCGCGGCGACCGCCGCAACGGCCGCGGTGACGACGGTCTTGCCGATCTCCGTGCCGGTCCCGGTCACGACGATCACTGCCATGTGCTGCGCCTCTTTCGTTCGTTCCCACTCCAGGATGCGGGCCTGCGGCCGGCCCGTTTCAGCCCGCCGCCGCGGCGGCGGCCACCGCACGGCACACGCGCGCCAGGTCGTCGTCGCCCGTCACATACGGCGGCATCGTGTACACGAGGTCGCGGAAGGGCCGCAACCACACGCCCTCGCGCACCGCGGCGGCCGTCGCCGCCGCCATGTCGACCTCGTGGTCCAGCTGGACGACGCCGATGCCGCCCAGTACCCGCACGTCCCGCACACCCGGCAGCTCCGCCGCCGGTGCCAGCCCGTCCCGCAGCCCGGCCTCCAGGCGCTTGACCTCCTGCTGCCAGTCCTGTCCGAGCAGCAGATCGATCGAGGCGCACGCCACCGCAGCGGCGAGGGGGTTGCCCATGAACGTCGGCCCGTGGGCGAGCACAGGCACCTCGCCGCGCGAGATCCCGTCGGCGACCCGAGAGGTGCACAACGTCGCCGCCATCGTCAGGTAACCACCGGTCAGCGCCTTGCCCAGGCACATCACGTCCGGCGCCACACCCGCGTGCTCCGCCGCGAACAGCGTGCCCGTGCGGCCGAAGCCGGTCGCGATCTCGTCGAAGACCAGCAGCACCCCGAACTCGTCGCACGCCTCGCGCAGCACCCGCAGATACTCGGGGGCGTGGAACCGCATGCCGCCCGCGCCCTGCACCACCGGCTCCACGATCACCGCGGCCAGCTCCTCGGCGTGCCGGGCGATCAGGGCGCGCAGACCGTCCGCGTAGGACTCGTCGTACTCGGCCGGCGGAGCGTCGGCGAAGATCTGTTGTGGCAGGACTCCCTGCCACAACTGGTGCATACCGCCATCGGGGTCGCACACGGCCATCGGCTGCCAGGTGTCGCCGTGGTAGCCGCCGCGCCATGTCAGCAGTCGCTGCTTGGCCGGGCGGCCCACCGAGCGCCAGTACTGCAGGCACATCTTGACCGCGACCTCGACCGACACCGAGCCCGAGTCGCACAGAAAGACATGCCGAAGCGGCTCCGGCGTGATCTCCACCAGACGTGTCGCCAGCCGCACGGCGGGCTCATGGGTGAGCCCGCCGAACATCACATGGCTCATCCGACCCAGCTGAGCCGTCGCCGCCTCGTTGAGGACGGGGTGGTTGTAGCCGTGGACGGCCGACCACCACGACGACATGCCGTCGATCAACTCACGCTGTCCATGGACCTCTTCGGCCAGCCTGAGCCGCACCCCGGAGGCGGACTCGACGACCAGCGGATCCGTACGGCCGGGCATGGGCCCGTACGGATGCCAGACATGGGCCCGGTCCAGTGCGCGCAGCTCGCCCGGTGAGAACTCAGGCATTGGGCGCGAGATCCGTGCCCGCGCCACGGCGGCGCACAGCGACCAGATCCGTACGGGCAGCCGGTACCTCGGTCGCCTCCGCGGCCGTCGTCTCCGCCTGCGGGGCCTCGTCCGAGCAGCCGCCCGATCCTTCGCCGCACACCGATCCGCAGCCGCCGCTCGCGGCGCGGTGCTCCGGCAGCGTGGTGGTGTCCGCGCCCTCCACCTCGAATCCGGCGTCCGCGATCATCTCCAGGTCGGCCTTGCCGGCCTGGCCCTCGCTGGTCAGATAGTCGCCGAGGAAGATCGAGTTGGCCAGGTGCAGCGCCAGCGGCTGGAGCGTGCGCAGGTGCACCTCGCGCCCGCCCGCGAGGCGTACCTCGACATCGGGGCACACGAAACGCACCATCGCGAGGATGCGCAGCGCACGCTGCGGCGTCAGGTTCCACTCCTTGGCCAGCGGCGTGCCCTCGAAGGGGATCAGGAAGTTCACCGGCACCGAGTCCGGGTCCAGCTCGCGCAGCGCGAAGACGACGTCGACCAGGTCCTTGTCGCTCTCGCCCATGCCGGCGATCAGACCCGAGCACGCGGACAGGCCGGCGTCATGCGCCTTGTTCACCGTGTCCACACGGTCGGCGTAGGTGTGCGTGGTCGTGATGTCCCCGTACGTCCCCTCGGACGTGTTGAGGTTGTGGTTGTACGCATCCGCGCCCGCTTCGCGCAGCCGCTCGGCCTGGCCGTCGGAGAGCAGCCCGAGGCAGGCGCAGACCTCGACGTCCTCGTTCTGCTCCTTGATCGCCGCGATCGTCTTCGAGACCCGGTCGACGTCGCGGTCGGTGGGACCGCGCCCGCTCGCGACGAGGCACACCCGCTTGGCGCCGCCCGCCACACCCGCGGCCGCGGCGTCGGACGCCTCGTCCGGCTTGAGCCAGGTGTACTTGAGGATCTCCGCCTTCGAGCCGAGCCGCTGGGAACAGTACGAGCAGTCCTCGGGACACAGGCCCGACTTCAGGTTGACCAGATAGTTGAGCTTCACCCGCCGTCCGAACCACTGGCGGCGCACCTTGCCGGCCGCGGCCACCACATCGAGCAGATCGTCGTCGGAGGTCGCCAGCACGGCGAGCGCTTCTTCACGGGTCGGCAGCTCGCGCCGCAGCCCCTTCTCCACCAGCGTGTTCAGCAGATCCATGGCGCTGATCCTGACGTACGGCACGGGCTCGGGCCAAGGAGGAACTCCACAACAGCGGCTGTTTGAGGTGTGTGCATGGCCACATCCGATCCTTGGACAGACCCGGTTAGGGTCTGTGCGCTGCCTACAAAAGGACCGGAGCTCTCATGCCGCAGGCCCCTCACGATCCTTTCGCCTGGATCGACGACGAGGCGCGCCGCCGTGAGCGCGCGGGCCTCGTCCGCACGCTCCGGCCGCGCGAGGCCGACTCCGCCGCCCTCGATCTCGCGAGCAACGACTATCTGGGCCTGACCCGCCACCCCGAGGTCACCGCGGCCGCCGCCGACGCGGCACGCAGCTGGGGAGCCGGCGCCACCGGCTCCCGGCTCGTCACCGGAACCACCGCCCTCCACACGGAGCTCGAACGCGAACTGGCCGACTTCTGCGGATTCGAGGCGGCCCTCGTCCTGTCCTCCGGATACGCCGCGAACCTTGCCGCGGTCACCGCTCTCAGCGGCCGCGACGCGATCGTCGTCTCCGACGCGTCCAACCACGCCTCCATCGTCGACGGCTGCCGGCTCTCCCGCGCCGAGATCGCGGTCGTGTCGCACGCCGCGCCCGACGCCGTGCGCAAGACGCTCGACGCCCACCCCGGCCGGCGGGCCCTCGCCGTCACCGACTCGGTGTTCTCGGTCGACGGCGACGCCGCGCCGCTGCCCGCTCTCGCGGCTGCCTGCCGGGAGCACGCTGCCGCGCTGCTCGTCGACGACGCCCACGGCTTGGGCGTGCTCGGCGACGGCGGCCGCGGCGCACTCCACGCCGCGGGCCTCGCCGGAACTGCCGGCGTCGTCGCCACGCTCACGTTGTCCAAGTCCCTCGGCAGCCAGGGCGGCGCGGTCCTCGGCCCCGCCCGCGTGATCGAGCACCTGATCAACACCGCCAGGACCTTCATCTTCGACACGGGCCTCGCGCCCGCTGCGGCGGGTGGGGCACTCGCGAGCCTGCGGCTCCTGCGCCGCGAGCCGCAGCTCGCGGAGCGCGCCCGGGACGTCGCCGCCGAGCTGCACCGGCGGCTGACCGGCGCGGGTCTGACCGCGGCGCGGCCCGACGCGGCGGTGGTGTCCGTCCGGGCCCCCTCGCCCGAGGCGGCGCTGCGATGGGCGGCGGACTGCCGTGCGGCGGGTCTCGTCGTGGGCTGTTTCCGGCCGCCGTCCGTACCGGACGGCATCTCCCGGATCCGGCTCACCGCGCGCGCCGACCTCACCGCCGGGCAGATCGACATGGCTGTTGCGACGATCCTCGGCACGGCGCCCGCCCGGTGACGGTGCTGCCCGATGCCGACGAGGTGCCGACGGCCTTCCCGGCGCCGCGCCCTCCGCTGACGCCGTCGCGTCCACGGACACCACCCGCCGCGTGACCGCGGCCGGTTCGTGAGCGTGTGCCGGGGAGGTCCGGACCGCCCCAAATACGCTCTCTCGTCGCAGAGTTCACCGCTTTGAGCGATAGATATGAGCCTATCCGGTGGATCGCCGACCGCGTCCTGTGCAAGGTGGCAGTCTGACGCAGAAGCACAATCCGCGGCCGTCCTCGTGTGTCATCCGCTACGAGTCGGAGCCCGGCCCGGTGGGAAAGGGGCAGCGTCGCCATGGCAGACCGTCAAGAAGCATCCGTCACTCTGCCGAGCGATCCGGCCTCGGTCCCGGCCGCCCGGAGATACGCCACCGACGTCGTCCGCGGATGGGGGATGCCCGACGGTGCCGACGCCGTCGACACGGTGCGCCTCATCGTCTCCGAACTGGCCACCAACGCCGTGCAGCACACCCTCGGCCAGTCGCCGACCTTCACCCTCGACCTGTGTCTCGAACGGGACGAACAGCTGCGCATCGGTGTCACCGACAGTCATCCGCGCTGGCCGCGTCGCCTGCCCGCCGCGGTCCGCCAGGACAACGGCCGGGGCATGGTCATCATCCGCAGCCTCACGGCGCAGTACGGCGGACGGCTGTCCGTCACCCCCACCGACGAGGGCGGCAAGACCGTCTGGATCGCCCTGCCGTGGTCGGTCCCCGTGCAGAGCTGAACCAGCGCGTCCGTGCTGTCACAACGGCCGGGCGCCCGCGGTCTGCTGCCCGGCGCGTCCGAACGAGCCGCGCAGCAGTGCCCTCAGTGACTGCGCCGCCGGGCCGGACTCCTCGCCCCGGTGCACCACGGAGATCGTCCTGCGGAACGAGGTTGGCTCCAACTGCCGTACCTGCAATGGCGTCGCCGACATCGCGGCCACCATCTCCGGCACCACCGCCACACCGATCCCGGCACTCACCAGGGCGCACACGAGCGCGTAACCGGGCGACTCGCACACCACGGCCGGTGTCGCGCCGGCCTGCGCCAGCGCACCCTCCACGCCCTTGCGCGGCGGATGCGACGGAGCGCTGCTGATCAGCGGCTGCCCCGCGAGCGCGCTCACCGGCAGCCGGCCCGAGCCGCCCGCCCAGCGCATGCCCGGGGGCCGTGATCAGCACCAGCTCCTCCACCAGCAGCGGTTCCACGGCCACGCCCGGCGGCAGAGGCGCGGGTTCGGCCGGTTCATAGGCGTGCGTCAGCGCCAGATCCACCTCGCCGGTCGCCACCGCGGCGACCCCTGCCGGCGGCTCGTACTCGGCCACGGTCAGCTCCACGTCCGGATGGGCACGGCGGAAGGCGCTGAGCACCGGTGGCAGCAGATGGACGCCGACGGTGGTGAACGTCCCCACCCGTAGCCGTCCCCCCGACAGTCCGGACAGCCGGGCCAGTTCGTGCCGTGCCCGGTCCATCTCGTCCAGCACGCGGCGGGCCCGCTCCGCGAGCAGCTCGCCCGCGGCCGTCAGCCGGGCCCCGCGGTGGTGCCGTACCAGCAGTGGGGCACCCGCTTCCCGTTCCAGCTTGGCCAGCTGCTGGGAGAGCGCAGGGGCGGTGTAGCCGAGGCGTGCGGCGGCACGGGTGATCGAACCGGCCTCCGCCACCGCGACCAGGGCCGCCAGCCGTGTCGGGTCGTACATGGCACCCCTCGAGCGTCGGCAGCCTTAAGCATTGCTTTGGGCAGACCCAGAAGATTGCAAGCACACGTTAAGGCCTGCGCGCCGTCACGATGGAAGCCATGGACGCACACCTGGTCGCATTCATCGGGGTCGCCGCGGGCATGGTCGCCATGCCGGGTGCCGATTTCACCGTGGTCGTACGCAGCGCGCTCGCCTCGCGGCGGGCAGGGGTTGCCTGCGCGGTCGGGGTGGCGGGCGGACTGGTCGTCCACACCGCGCTGGCCGTGGCAGGGCTTGCCGCGGTGCTGGTGGCGGTGCCCGCGCTGTACCGGACGTTGCAGATCGCGGGCGGCGCCTATGTGCTGTGGCTGGGCATCCGTGCGGTGCGTTCCGCGCTGCGCCCGCTCGCCGACGAGACCGGTGCCGACGAGGGCCGGTCCGCCGGCGGTGCCGCACTCAGCCTGCGCCGGGGCTTTCTCACCAACGTGCTCAACCCCAAGGCGCCGGTGCTCTTCCTCAGCCTCCTGCCGCAGTTCGTGCCGGACGGCGCGGCGGTCCTGCCGCGCACGCTCCTGCTCGCCACCATCGTGGTCGTGCTCGCACTGGTCTGGTTCCCGGCGGTGGCACTGCTGGTCGACCGGCTCGGCCGATGGCTGCGCAGGCCGCGCACCACGCGTGCCGTGGAAGGCGTCACGGGCGGCGCGCTCACCGCGCTCGGCGCGACCCTGCTGGTCCAGCCGCTCGCCCACTGACGTGGAGGTCGAGCGGCCGTTCGACGTTGACGGCCGATCAATTGCTGTCACCACCGCTGGGGAACAGCGTCTGTCGGGGTGTCAGTCCACGCGGCCGTAGTACACCTTGCTCGTCCAGATCTTGACCAGCCGCACCACGTCGCCCGTCTTGGGCGAATGCCAGATCTGTCCATGGCCGGCGTAGATGCCCACGTGGTAGACGAGCCCGCCCGCGTGGAAGAAGACCAGGTCACCGCGTTCCCGATCGGCGGCGGAGACATGCTGGGTGCGGTTGTACTGCTGCTGGGCGGTGCGGGGCAGCTGCTTGCCCGCCTCCTTGTACGAATAGAGAGTCAGTCCGGAACAGTCGAAGCTCGACGGGCCCGTCCCGCCGTATCTGTACGGCGATCCCTTCTTCGATTCCGCGACTTGGAGTGCCTTGCTCGCGTGGCTGGTGATGGCATGGCCCGGGGTGGTGGCGCCAGGAGCCACGAGCGTGCCGCCGAAGACGGCCATGGTCAGTGCCGAAACGGCGCCCGCGCGTGAGAACAGGAGCGGGAGATGCGTCTGCGCAGTCATGCGCAACCCTTCGTCAGCCGCCTGTGAAGGATGACCTGTCGGGTTCGGACCGGCGAAGACGCCCGGCCGCCGAAGCGGCTTCACCCCAAGAGAGGACCGGGATCACCGGTCGCCCCGTACTGCTCGGGTCCTCCACTCCTGCCGATGCACTTCTGTCGACCAGGCATCCGATGCGGCGGCAGGACTCAGCGTCCGCTCGGACCGCCCCGTCAAGGTGGCGGGGGCTTGTCGTCCCACGGATCCTGACCCACGCGTGTCCGATTTCCGAGTTGAAACGGCTTTTGTGAAGGCAATCACGACTGATCTGTTCGGGTGGGCAGGGGCGTTGGAGGCCCATTCGCCTGACGCGGAATCATGGTCGTACCAGCGGCGTAGCCCGCCGATGCCGCCAAATCGGTGGTCTCGCCGCGCAAGTCCTGCGACACGCAACAACTTCGCCCGAACTCCACCGAACGGGGTACGAACACCGTTACCCCGTCGGCGGTTGACAGAGCGGATCGATCGTCAACTTGTCGGCACGGACGGCATGGTCACCCGGTTCGCCCGGCGTTCCCCGTCCAGGATGCGCAGTGCTTCGGCGAGCGTGTCCGCGTACACCTCGCTCTCGCCGCGCATGTGCATGAGAGTCAGGGCGTCCTTCAGGGCGGCGGCACGCCCGACCAGGGCCTGTGCCGCACGCAGCGCGCCGTACGTGTGCGTGGCGCGGGCCGGGTTGATGCGCCCCACCAGATCGACCACTTCGAGAAAGCGGTCGATGAACTCGGCCTCGGCGCGGGTCAGGGCGGGCAGCGGCGGCATCTCGGGCGGCAGCATCGTGGGTCACCGCCCGCCGGGCGCTGCCGACGAAGCCTTGCGGCTCTCGATGACGTGATCGATCAGGCCGTACGCCTTCGCCGCCTGTGCGTCGAAGATCTTGTCCCGCTCCAGATCGGCGGCGATGCGCTCGGCGTCCTGGCCGGTGTGGCGCACCAGCATCGCGGCGAGCTGTTCGCGCAGACGCAGCAACTCCGCGGCGTGGATCTCCAGATCGGAGGGCTGGCCGCGCAACGGCTCCTCGACGGCGGGCTGCTGGACGACGATGCGGGCGCCCGGCAGTGCCATGCGCTTGCCGGGGGTGCCGGCCGCGAGCAGTACGGCGGCGGTCGAAGCGGCCTGCCCGAGGCAGGTGGTGGCGATGTCGCAGGTGACGACCTGCAGGGTGTCGTAGATCGCCGTCATCGCGCTGATCGAGCCGCCCGGCGAGTTGATGTACAGGCAGATGTCCTGGTCGGGGGCCGCGTATTCGAGGTGCAGCAGCTGTGCGATCACGTCGTTCGCGGAGGTGTCGTCGACGGCGGTGCCGAGGAAGACGATCCGCTCGCCGAGCAGCTTGGAGTACGGGTCGAGAGTGCGGGTTCCCGTGCTGGTGCGTTCGGTGAACTCCGGCAGGACGTAGCGGGCGGCAGGGCGGGTCATGACGTACCTCTCCTCAGGTCCGTGGCACTGTCCATCTGTAAAAAATGTACAGGATGTACAGGCCGTTATGATGGGGAGCATGGCCTACGGATCCGAGGAAAGCTACAGGTCAGGGGCTATTTCACTCTCAGCGTGAGAGTGAATATCTCACGATGTCTCACATCGGGGCTTCAGGAGCCCCGTCGCCGACACCAAGCAGAGCGTTCAGATGGACCACGGCTTCGCCCATGTCTGCGGCCGTGGGATGGACGTACACGCGCTTCGTGAAGGACGCGTTCGTATGGCCGGCCCACGCGGCGAGGATGTGGTCCGGGATGCCGCTGTTCGCCAGGAACGTCAGGCAGCTGTGGCGCGCGTCGTACAGGCGCACCTTCCGCAGCCCGAGCTTGGCCATGAGGCTGTACGCGTGCTCCCGCAGCTGCCGGGTGCTCATCGCCTGCCCGAGCAGGTCGACGAACACGTACCCCGACTCCAGGTAGTACGAGCCCATTGCTGCCTTCTCTGCCTCGTGCAGAACCTGCGACTGCAGGAGCGCCAGGCGGACCGGCTCCGGCAGGGGGAGTGTGCGCTCGCCCGCCTCACTCTTCGTGTCCTTCTCCAGGACCCGGGCGTTCCCGATCATCGTGCGGGTGTTCGCCACCGACAGGACGCCTGCCTCGAAGTCGATGTCCTCCCAGCGGAGGCCGGCTACCTCGGCAGGGCGCAGGCCCATCAGCCCGAGCAGCAGCGGTGCGAACATCCGGTCGTCGCGGATGCCGACGACGAACGCCTTCACCTCCGCCTCGCCCCACGGCTTCTGACGCTGGTTCTCCCGACGGTCCGCCTTGCGGGCCATACGGGGGACGGCCACGTACTCGGCGACGTTGCGGGCCACCAGGCGGCGACGCACGGCCAGTCGGAGCGCAGCCCGCAGGCGTCCGAGGACGCCGTCAGCGGTCGACGGGCGGATACCCGTGCCCTTCTCGCCCCCGCGGCGCCTGGCGCCCGTCAGTAGCCACCCCACGAACTCCTCGACCTGATCCTCGGTGAGCTCTTGCAGCCGGATGTGCCCGAGCTGGTCGTACACGTGTACCAGCGCGTTGCGGTAGCCGACGAGCGTGGACTCCTCGAGGTCACCCCGCTTGCTCTCCATGTAGGCGTCGAGCAGCTGGGAGACGGTCATCTTGCTGGGGAGGATCAGCTGTCCGGTACGACGTTCGTGACGCATCCGGGCCAACTCGTCGCGGGCCTCCTTCAGCGTGTCCATCGTCACCGTGACCTGCTTGCGCTTCCCGTCGGCGTCCCGGCCGGCGTCGATGACGAAGCGATAGCGGACCTTCCCGCTCTGCAGCGTCACCTTCTTGATCGGGTCAGCCATCGCTACCTCCCCTCCGGATATGCCCAGGGATCCGGTCGTCGCCCTGGCTGGTGAAGAGACCGATAGGGCGGGAGTTCAGCAGGAACTCCGTGTGCGCCCGCTCCGCCTCTTCTTCGCCTTCCGGCAGCGAGAGCGGTTCGTTGCACCATGCCCACTGCCATGCGAGGCGGCCGTCGACGGGGCCGGCGCCTGTGATTTCGACGTCAGTACGCGCATCCGCCGGGAGCAGCAGGGTTACGGGGGAGACCCCGAGGACCACGGCGAGAGCCACCAGGTCATCGACGTCTACGCGCCGGATCTGCTTCGCATCCGTGGCGGCGCCGTTCTCGATCTTGTTCAGGGCATCCGCGCTGAGGCCGCGGCCGATCTTGCCTAGGGCGTCAGAGAGGGCCCGAAGGCTCAGCCCCTTCGCCTTACGCAGGCGCGCCACGTTCGCGGCTACTGCTCGTCCGTTGGATCCCAACTCAATGCGTCCTGTCGTCATGATCCCGGATGGTATTAGTCGAGATTATCTCGACGTGATCCAGGATCTTGCGGGTTTCTGTCTCGGTCGGTACTCTCACATCATCACGGAACATCACGTCATGATGCAAGTCCCCATCGAGAAAATCTCGACAGGAGTTGTAGTGAAGATCGAATGGCTTAAGCCGCCGGAGGTCGCGGCAGAGCTCCGCGTCACCGTCGGAACGCTCGCCAACTGGCGCTACCAGGGCATCGGGCCCAGCTACATCAAGCTGCCCGGCACGCGGGGGAGTGTCCGATACAGCCGCGCAGCCGTAGACGCCTACCTCGGCCACCGGGTGCGGGATGCCGCATGACACAAACCCCGCCCACGCTCGCCGATGTGCGCACCTGGCCGGCCACCGTCTCGGTGCCGCAGGCCGCACTTGCCCTCGGCTGCAGCAAGACGAAGCTGTACGACCTCATCAAGCGCGGCGAATCACCCGTCAAGGTGCTCACCTTCGGGCAGCGCCCCGTCGTCATCACGGCCCACCTCATCCGAGTGCTCTCCGGAGAGGAGGACGTAGCCGCATGACGACGAACGCAGAAACGCCCCGGGCCGAATCCGGGGCGTTTCAGAAAAGCCTCGCTGTGGGCGGTGGGCTCGACGCCACCGTAGCGCAGCCCCAGGGCCGCCGGGAGGTGCGGGCCACTCCCGGCTGGCCGCCCATCGCAATCCCTGGCCGGCCCGGCTGGTGGCGCCACTGCATCGACGGCCAGCAAGTCGACCTGCCCACCCGTACCGAAGGAGGGGGCCATGGGCAGTGAGCTGCGCCGCCAGCTGCGTGAAGCGCTCGGGCCGGACATCAAGGGCCTGCAGCGGGCCGTAGCTCTTGAGCTCGCCGACGACGCCCGATGGGACGACGAGTGGAACTACGACGCCGTCAAGGGCCGCAGGAGCAAGGCGCGCCTGGCCGACCTGGTGCGCTGGACGGCAGCGAAGGACGAGCTGAGTGTCCGCGAGATGCTGCGCCGCCTCTCCGTGGCCGGCTGGGAGTTCCGTCTGCCGATCGGTAAGGGCAAGGACGGACGTCCGCTGTACGCCGTACCGGGCTACGCAATGCAGTTCCGGGTGCCTGACTTCGACGTCCCGGCCATCGTCGACACCTTCAGCAACGAGGGGGTGGCTACTGCTGCTCCGTCCGAGCAAGGCCCAACCGTGGTTGGCCCTATAGACCCAACGGTGGTTGGGCCTATGTCCGAAGAAGGAGACCAAGGCCCAACCGTGGTGGGTGAAGGCCCAACCGTGGTGGGTGAAGGCCCAACCGTGGTGGGTGAAGGCCCAACCGTGGTTGGGTCCCCATCTCTTGTCTCTCCTTGTTCTTCTCCTAAGGACTCTCCCTCCTCCTCCTCCGTGGCTGAGGTCGAGTCGGAAGTCCTCGAAGGCGTGGTGATCGAGGGAGGAGGAGGCGGAGGGGATGATTCCTTTGAAGAGATCAGCAACAACGACCGCCCCCAGCCGAGCCGGGCTAGCACGTTCGTGCGCAGTCTCGACTACCGCGGCAAGCCTCCGGGGTCGAAGCGCACCCGCGGACTGAACATGCGCGTAAGCGCTGCGTTCGCAGCCGGGTGGACCGAGGACGGTCTCCGCCGCTACCTCGACGTCAGCGACGATCCGAGCGTGCGCAACCCGGCCGCCGTGTACGCCCATCGGCTGAAGGAGGACGAGCTCCCGGAGCCTCCGACTCCTATTACTGCTGCTCCGTCCTTCCCGCCCCCGTGCGCCGAGTGCTACGACACCTACCGCGAGGCCGCACAGAGCAACATGCGGCTGCGGATGCGGAACGGGGAGCCGTGCCCCGACTGCCACCCGTCCGTCGTCGGCATGAAAGACAGCAGCGACGGGGGCGTGTGGGACCGCGCCATGGATCGCGCACAGACCCGCATGGTTTCGGGGGGCGACTGGAGCGGCGCAGGAACGGACGAGCGCGTCGCCGGATGGATGGCGCTCAGCAACTCGTTCCGACCGGAGGAGCGAGAGCACCTCCCCAGTAGCTACTTCAAGCCCGCCACATCCGACATCCGCGTGCAGCAGGCCCTTGACGTCGGCCGGCGCCTGCAGGCCGAGCACGACGCCAAGACCAGCCCCCGCGGCCACAAGCCGTACAGCAACGAGGGCTGGGACCGGATCGGCGAGCAAGTCTCGAACGGCACCCGGCCCGGCGGCGCCGACCGCGTCCCCCACTGCGGAGACCCCGACTGTGACGAGTACAGCCGCACCCGCCTCGAGGACGGCGAACCCACCATGTGCAACCGCTGCCACCCGGCACTGCGGTTCTGAGAGGAGACCCCATGACCCACCGGAAACGCTTCATGGGCTTCTGCGCCAGCTGTGCCCGCCGGCTCCGCAAAGGCGACTACCTCCTCTGCTCCAAAGGCTGCGGCGCCCGCCTCTGCCGCCACCCCCAGCCCTGCATCCCCCAGCACAACCCCAACTGCAGCCTCCGCACCACCACCTACACCAACAACCCGCAGGAGACCTGATGCCCGACACACGCACCACCCGACAAGCACAAGCCATACGACAGCGACGAGCAGCACTCAAAGCCGCACGCGACGACGGACTCATCGAGCGATACCGAGCCAAGCTCGTCCACGTCAGCACACCCGAACAGCACGGCGCGAAGCTCGCACTCGCCGCGCTCAACCGCGAACACGACACCATCGCAAGACTCCTCGACTACGCGCCGACAGGCACCGTCAGGCAGTCCGCGGCCGTCGCCCTGGGGGCCCTGGCCGAACTCGCCCTGACAGCCAGGCCGGCCAACCTCACCAAAGCCCGCGACGCACTCGCCCGCATCGAAGCATCCGGCCCCGACCAGCCGCCCGCAGCATGACCGCCCACCCGGTAGGGGAGTTCGGATCGCTGAACTCTCAGCCTGGGGGCCCGCCGCGGTCAGTGAAAAACACCGCTGCACAGATCGGCCGATAGGGGGTCTGCCCTCACAAAGATCGGAAACCCCCGGCGAGACAACCGGAGTTGACCGCGGCGGGCCCCTGAGGGTTTCGCTTCGGGATCGGAACACCCCTAGGAGGGGACATGGAAGAGAACGAGGACCAGGAGCCGGAGTTGGTCGAGGTTCCGCTCGATGAGCCGGAGCCGTTGACGGGCCGGCACCGCGAGTTCGTCAGGACGGATCCTCTCGCGGCTCAGCATTGGGACCGCCGGAATTGGAGGCGGTCATGATGGTGCGCACGCTGGACGGTACGGACGCTGCGGGCGCGCTGCTGGTGCTGGATGTCTATCAGCACGCTGAGAGCGTCCCTGAGGGCCCGTGGACGGCCCAGCTGGGCTTGGCGGCCGTCGTGGACGGTACAGGCGCTGTGTGGTTCGTAGGCGACGGTGAGGTGGGCCGCGTGGTGCCGCTCTCCTGCCGCTGTGAGCATGCCGAGTTGACGACGTTCCGCGATGGTGTGGAGATCTGCCGTTCTGTCACTTTGACCCGCTAGAATGATCGAAGGTTCATCAACGGCCCACTCGGCCCGCGAGATACCCCGTGAGCGTGAAGCTTGCGTGAGGCCAGCAGTCCGGCCGGCAGTCCTCAGCCGCCCCGCTGTCCGTCTCTCGCAGAGCAAGCCCGGGGCAATCCGCCCGCCGGAGTCCGCACGTCGGTACCTCCGGCATCCACTGTCGAGCCAGCGAGCTCCGGCCGCCTCTGCATAAGGCCACCGTCGAGCCGCCCGTTCCAGTGCCGCCGGGAAATCACTACGACTTCCCGAAGGAACACCACCATGCAGAAGACTGCTGAGCAGCTGCGCGACGAGATGGTCGCAACTCTCCAAAAGGCCCGCGCCATGGCCGACACTGCCGAGGCTGAAGGGCGCGACTTCACCGCGGCGGAACTCGCCGAGGCGCAGAAGTGCATCGATGAAGGCAAGCGACTGAAGGGCGAGTACGAGCGGGCGCAGGCGTCGGAGACGATGCGGGGCGCCCTGGTGGCGCTCGGCGAAGGCGTCCCGACTGACGGGCAGGGCCGGCCGATGGGCGGCATGAAGGCGGACAGTCTGCACCCGCGGGTGAAGGCGTCCGGCGGCTCCGACTGGGGCCAGAAGGTTCTGGGCGCCGTGTCTGGCGCGGACGGGTACAAGGGCATCCTGGCGTCGGGTGCGGTGCCGCTGACTGTGCCGCTGGACCCGGAGCCGATCCGTATCGGTGTGCCGGTGCTGTCGATCAGGCAGCTCATCCCCACGGTGACGGGCCCGTCTCGCTTCGGCTACATGCGGCAGACCACGCGCACGAACAACGCGGCCGTCGTGGCCCGTGGCGCGCTGAAGCCCACCAGCGTCTTCACGTGGGAGCGCGTCGACGACCGCACGCGCACCATTGCGCACCTGTCGGAGCCGATCGCCCGCCAGGATCTGCGTGACGCGCCGTCGCTGCAGCGCGTCCTCGACGTCGAGATGCGTCTCGGTGTGGACCTGGCGCTCGAGGCTCAGATCATCAACGGTTCCGGGTCGGGCGAGAACATGACCGGTATCGCGAACGTGTCCGGGTCTCAGTCGCAGGCGTGGACGACGGACCTGCTGACGACCCTGCGGAAGGCGAAGACGAAGCTTGAGCTGCTGTCGTTCGTCGACGGCGCGGCCTACGTGATGCACCCCAGTGACTGGGAGACGGTGGAGCTCCTCGCGAACAACGAGGCGGACTACTACCTGGGTGGCCCGGTGCAGACCGTGGACGTCAACTCTCGTCGTATCTGGGGTCTGCCGGTGGTGACGTCGACGTCGCAGACGGCCGGTGTGGCGCACCTGGCGAACTTCCGGCAGGCGACCGAACTGCAGGTCGTCGAGGACGTGCGTCTCGACTGGTCCGAGAACATCTACGACCCGGACGCGCTGGGCGAGGGTGTCGGCGCGACGGACTTCCAGCGGAACATGATCCGGTTCCGTGCGGAGATGGACGCGGGGCTGAAGATTTTCCAGCCTTCCGCGATCGTCGAAATCGACCTGACTGCGTAAGGGGGCGGCGATGCCCAACGTGGGCTACGCCACCCTCGCCATCATTCCGAGCGTCCGCGGCATCGGTAGGGACATCGAGCGTCAGCTCGTCGGCCCCGCTGGTGACGCGGGCTCTCGGGCCGGTGAGGCTGCGGGCGGCGGACTGAGTGACAAGTTCAAGGTGGGGGCTGCTGCTGCGGGTATCGCGGCCGGCGCTCTCATCGTCAAAGGGCTGACGGACGCGATCGGCCAGGCGAATGTGTCGTCGACTCTGCAGGCGCAGCTGGGCACGTCGGACAAGGTGGCGTCGCAGCAGGGCAAGCTGGCGGGCAAGTTGTTCTCGTCCGGGGTGACGGGCTCGTTCCAGGAAGCGGCGGACGCCATCAAGTCGGTGGTGCAGTCCGGTCTGGCGCCGCCCGGTACGACACAGAAGCAGCTGCAGGCCATTGCGACGAAGGCCTCCGACGTCGCGACGGTGTTCGGCCAGGATCTGGGCGGCGTGACGAACGCCGTTTCGCAGATGATGAAGACGGGCCTGGCGAAGAACTCGACGGAGGCTTTCGACCTCATCACGAAGGGTTTCCAGTCGGGTGCCGACAAGGGCGGCGACCTGCTGGACACGATCAACGAGTACGGGGTCCAGTTCAAGAAGGCCGGCCTGGACGGGTCGACGGCGATGGGCCTCATTCAGCAGGCGATTGCTGGCGGCGCCCGTGACGCGGATGTCGCAGCGGATGCGATCAAGGAGTTCAGCATCCGGGCCGTGGACGGCTCCAAGACGACGTCGGACGGCTTCAAGGCCCTGGGGCTGAACGCCGACGACATGGCCGCGAAGTTCGGCAAGGGCGGCGAGACGTCGAAGGCGGCCCTGGATCTCACGTTGGACCGTCTGAGGGCCATCAAGGATCCGGTGGCCCAGTCTCAGGCGGCTGTGGCTCTGTTCGGCACGCAGGCCGAGGATTTGGGGCAGGCTCTGTTCAAGATGGATCCGTCGACCGCGGCGAAGGGGCTGGGAGAACTCGGCGGTGCGGCGGACAAGGTGGGCAAGACGATCCGGTCTGGCCCCGGTCTTGAGCTGACCGTGTTCACGCGCAAGCTGCAACAGGGCTTCGTCGACTTCCTGGGCGGCACGGTCCTGCCGATCGTGCAGAACGTGGCCCGATGGCTGAACGACAACCTGGGGCCGGCGGTCCGCACGATCGGCGACGCGATCGCCGGGACGGTGAAGTGGTTCCAGGACTGGGGCATCGTGCTTGCCCCTATCGCTCTGCTGATCGGCGGTATCACGCTGGCCCTGACCGCGCAGGCCATCGCTACGGGCATCGTGACCGGTGTCATGTCCGTGTATGCGGCGGCGAGCAAGGGCATTGCGCTTGTTACGAAGGGCTGGGCTGCCGCCCAGGCGCTCCTGAACGCGGTCATGGCGCTCAACCCGATCGCCCTGGTCGTCATCGCGCTGGTGGCGTTGGCTGCGGCCGTCGTGGTGGCGTACAAGCGCTCGGAGACGTTCCGGACGATCGTTCAGGCAGCGTTCGAGGGCATCAAGACTGTTGCCCTGTGGGTGTGGGAGAACGCCCTGAAGCCTCTGTTCGACAACTTCGTTCTCCTCCTGAAAGCCGTCGGTGCTACGGCGTCGTGGCTGTGGCGGAACGTCCTGTCCCCGGTGTTCGGGTTCATCGGCGAGAAGGCGAAGTGGCTGTGGGAGAAGGGCATCAAGCCTGCGTGGGACCGCTGGCAGCTGGGCCTGAAGATCCTCGGCGACGCGATGAAGATCCTGTGGAACGACTACGCGAAGCCGGTGTTCGGCTGGATCGGCGACAAGGGCAAGTGGCTCTGGAACACCGCCCTGAAGCCCGCCTTCGACAACGTGAAGAAGGGCGTCGAGGCGGTCGGTAAGAGTTTCGAGGACGCGAAGAACTTCATCAGCAAGGCATGGACGAAGGTCCAGGACATTGCAAAGAAGCCCGTGAAGTTCATCATCGACAAGATCTACAACGCGGGCATCGTCCCCACCTGGAACAAGGTCGCGAAAGCTTTCGGTGCCCCGACGCTCGACCCGATGAACATCAAGGGCTGGGCTACCGGTGGTGTCCTGCCCGGATACACGCCGGGCCGCGACGTCCATCTGGCAGCCCTGTCCGGCGGCGAGGCCGTCATGCGCCCGGAGTGGACCCGCGCGGTGGGTCCCGGCTACGTGAACGCGATGAACTCGGCTGCGCGCGGCGGTGGGATCCGTGGCGTGCAGCGTGCCCTCGGCGTGCCCGGATTCGCGGACGGCGGCATCTTCGGATGGATCGGCAAGACCGCGTCCAGGGGGCTCGACCTGGCGAAGTCCGGGGTGTCGTGGCTGAAGGACGGCATGAAGGCGTCCGCCATGGCGGGCCTGAACATGGTGGTCCGCCCACTGATCGACAAGATCGCAGGCTCGGCGTCCCTGTACCGGACCATGGTCAGCGGCATGCCGAAGCGCATGCTGTCCGCCATCTTCGACTTCTCCGGAAAGGCGGACAAGAAGCTGTCCGAGGCGGGGATCGGCGGCAAGGGCTACAAGGCCGGCCTCTCATGGGCGCGCACACAGAACGGGAAGCGCTACCAGTGGGGCGGCAATGGAAACCCCAGCTGGGACTGCAGTGGGTTCGTCTCTGCCATCGAGTCAGTGGTTAGGGGGCAGAAGCCGCACCGCCGGTGGGCCACGGGCGCCTTCTCCGGGAGGACCGCTCCGCCGAACTGGGTCCACAACGGCCGCTCCCCGTACATGATCGGTATCACGAACGCTGGCGTCGGCCACACCGCAGGCACCATCAACGGCGTCAACGTCGAGAGCCGCGGCGGCGACGGCGTGGTCGTCGGCAACCGAGCCCGCTCGTACCGCGACGGCCTGTTCACCGACGTCTACGCCCTGAAGTACGACCAGGGCGGATGGCTGCAGCCCGGAATGACGACGGCGATGAACGCCACCGGTCAGCCGGAAGCCGTGCTCACTGCCCGCCAGTGGGACGTGGCCCGTCGCGCCGTCGCTGTCTCTGCGGGTGGGCTGCAGCCGGGTGACGAGCTGACGCTCGTGGTCGACGGCCAGCAGTTCCACGGCTACGTAGACAAGCGGGCCGACGGAGCCGTGAAAAGGTTCAGCCGGAGCTTGATCGACAGGCTGAACGCAGGCCCCAACGGGTGGTGAGCCAGTCCGTCATCCGTGGCGGCCGCAAGGGCTGAGGGAGGGACGCACGAAGGCCCCCGCCGAACCCACCGGCGGGGGCCTTCTGGTGTGGTCAGCAGGGTGCCTCCCTGCCTCCCTGATCGACTGTTTGTGCAGGTCAGGCCAGGGAGTTGGGTGCAGGGAGGTGATCGGGGAGAACTCCCTGCCTCCCCGGCGCCTCCCTCTAGCCGGCCGCGGTCTCCTCGTCGTCCTGGCCGCGCTCCTCGAGGGCCTTCTCGACGAGCTCGCGCACGACGTGCATGACGCCGCCGCCCGTCTTCTTCGGCTCCGCGCCGAGCGGCTCGAGGAAGCCTCTCAGGGTGCCGAAGTTCCAGTCCCGGTACTCGGCCGGGTTCTTCTCGACGAGCCGCTGCAACACCTCCTGCGTCCGCATGCGCGTCTCGGTGCCGAGGACGAACGCGATGTCGGCGAGCGGGTCGACCGTGGCGACAACCTGCAGCTGCGCGAGCGTGGTCACGCCCGCCCGCCGTGCCTTCGCCCGGTCGGCAATCTCTGCGGCGTCCTCACCGGAGATGAAGTGCGTGCGGATCGTGATGCTCGGCTGACCCGGCTGCAGCTTCACTCCGTCGCCGGCGACCACGACCGTGCCCTTGTCGAGGCCCTGGCGCAGCTTGTGCGGGGCGGCGCCTGCGTCGACGGCCGTGTCGCCCAGCGCCATCTTCGCCTGCGCTTCGGTGCCCAGCACCAGCGACGCCCTGATGTGGTTGCCCTCCCTCGAGCGCTTCGGCAGGTTCTCGTTCGTCGGGTCCTGCGTGCCCTCCCAGATGGTGACGTTGACCGCCCGGCCCTGGTCGTGGATGCGCTTCACCGCCTGGAAGTAGCGGCTGGTCGCCTTGCTGCCGCCATAGGGCCGCTTGTCGTCGCCCTGCGCACCGGATCCGTAGGCGACCTGCGCCTCGTCGACGACGAACACGATCGGCTTGAACCGCTCATCGGTACGGGCCATCTCCCGGGTGACACCGTCGGTGGCGCCGGACTCCTCGAGGGCGACGATCCGACGGTTCATCTCCTCGACGCCGCCCTCGAGCATGTGCGCGGCCTGCGCGACGTGCTCGTCCGTCGGCCCCTGGATCAGGACCGTGGCCAGGCCGTCGAACATGCGCCAGTCGCCCACGCCCTTCAGGTCGGCGATGCGGAACTCGACGGACGGGTCGAACGCCAGCCACAGCGCCAGCGCGCGCAGCGAGGCGGTCTTGCCCTGGTTCGACAGACCCGTGATGAGCAGCATCTTTTGCTTCAGGTTGACCAGGGCCGCGTCGCCGCGCAGGTCGACGCCCCACGGCGCGGAACCGGTGTACAGGTCGGCCGCCATGTCCTCGTCGAGGGTGAGCGGCGACGGGCCGATCGGCTCGTCGAGCGCGCCGGAGTCGGCGATCCACAGGCGCACCGTGCGCGGCTGCGGCGGGATGGACGGGTGGAGCTCGTGCTCGTGGCGGTTGAGATTCTCCGCCAGCTTCCGCCGGCGGCCCATCACCTCTTCGGTGCTGACACCGGACGGCAGGGTCACGTCGACCTCAACACCGCACCCGGCGATCCGAATCGGCCCAAGCATCGCCGCGCCCGCGTCGCCCATCTCCTTGATGGCCTTGGACAGAGCGGAGATTCCCAGATCCTTCAGGGCCTTGACCACGATCGACGGAGTGATGGGCACGTTGTCCGTGCTCTGCTGCTGCGCGGGCAGTGCCCAGTTGGGCGCAGCCTGCTGGTGCCGTCCGACGGCCCACAGGGCGCACAGGGCAACCCACGGGCCGATCGCGATCAGCGGGCCCCACACGATTCCTGCGATGACGACAGCCCAGCGGATGACGTCGAGGACGAACACGGTCGGGACCAAGACGTCGCCGAACTCGCCGCTGCTTATGGCCATCGCCCCGCCCAGGAGCAGCAGGCCGGCCTCTCCGGCGATGACGCCGACACCGGCCGCCTTCGCCAGCTGCTGCGGCGCCGTCAGCAGCTCCATACGCCGCTTGTGGCGGGCCGCACGGAACGCGGTACCGCGCTCCTCCCACTCGGCGGCGAGCTCCATGTTCCCGGCGGCCTCAGCGGCACGCAGGAGCCGCTCGTACCGGGCCGCTGTACGGCCGTCCCACGCCCGCTTCGTGACGATGCGCACTCCGCCCCACGTGTAGGCACTGTGACGCACCGCCAGGCGGCCGACGGTACGGGTGCGGTCGTGGGTGACGAAGGCACGGACGGACCGGGTTGCACGGGCATAGGCGGGCGGCTTGATCGGCTTATGCCCGTCTCCGGGCTTCACCAGCGTCACAGGCGGGGTCGCCGTCTCACGGCCGCCCCGGTGGTCGTCGATGTGGTGCAGGCTGCCCACGTCGGGCACCTCCGTCAGCATTTCGGTCATGATGGACACTCCGTCTCTGGAAGATGGGGCGGGGCGGCCGTACCTGGGGAGGTTCCCGGCCGCCCCGCGAGGTGGTCAGAGTCCGAGCCGCCTGGCGGCCTGCTCGGTGCGCCGCAGGTCCTTCTCGGCCTGCTGGCGGGCGGTCCGGGCGGCGGCCCGGTCCTCACGCTTGGCGATCCGTTCCTTGGTCTTGGCCGCGGCTACAGCGTTCTTGGCCGCGTCCAGTGCGCTGCGCATCGAGGCGACTTCACGGGCGCCGCGTTCCTCGGCGGCCTGGTCGAGGCGGTCGATACGACGGTCGATGCGCGGGTCGACCGCATCGGCAACGGCCTGCTTGGCGCCACGGAAGACCAGGAACGCGCGCTGCCGGCGCTCGGCCGGGGTGTAGCTGCGGAACGACTCACTCGCCATCACGCACCGCCTGACCCTGCTCCTCGATCGCAGCCGCGGTCGCCAGCTGCGCCCACACGGCGGCTTCGGCAACCTGCGCGGGGGTCGGCCTGTTGGCGTCGGGCCGGCGCATCGCGTTCACGGCGCGCTCCCGGTACTCGGCACTGGTCATGACTTCCGGCCCTTCTGCATGTCGGCCCACAGGCCGCGGAGAACGAGAACGCAGATGGTCAGCGACACCGCACAGATGGCGAACGCGACCAGCGAAATGGACAGGGTGACGAGGAGGAACGGGGCGGCGACGCCGACGGCGATCCACTTGCCGTTGCCCGACTGCTGTACGGGGGCCGGCGGCTGGTGCTGGCAGGGCTGCTGCTGGGTGAGCTTTTGGGCCTGCAGGATGGCCATCACTATGGCCACCTGCTCCGTGTTGGCCTGCGCCTCGACCGCGTCCCGCGCGGCCTTCTCGATGTCGGTCATGACTGGCCACCTGTGACCATCTCCGCGATGACCACTTCACGGCGCAGGTCCGTCGCCTCACGGCGAGACAGGCCGAACTCCTCACGCAGCTGATCGATGGTCACGCCACGGCCACCCGACCTGACCACCTGGCGGTGAAGCTGCCGCGCCTTCCTGCGCAGCTCAGACGGGTTCAGGCCGACCGGCTCAGTTACCACCCGGCGGGCCGTCTCAGTCGGTACAGCAGCGGTCACCGGCTCGTCATCTGCTGGCACCCAGCGCTGCCGCTCGTCGTCGAACTTCAATGGCGCCCGCGTGTGATCTCCGGACCACGGGGCGGTGGTCACCTTGCGCGGGGTCCGGTCGTGCCACAGAGGCGACACCGCGGGCAGCTCGATGACCGGAGCAGTGACCGGCTCGAGCGGCATGGGGACTGGGGAAAATTCCCCAGACGGCCGGTCATCGGCGGCCCGCTCGATGGTCACCGGGGTGGTCACCTCGATGGCAAGGCTGTGGACCCGCCACAACACCAGCGGGGCGATCGCAGCGACCGCCACGACCAGCCACACATTCACCGGCAGCAGCCCCGTCGTCACGAGATGCGAAGCGGCGTTCACGCCGATCATCGCGGCGACCGCCGCCAGCACCTCACGGTGCGCCCGCAGTGCCCGCACGGTGTACAGATCCAAGGCGGCCGGGACAGCGGCGGCCACCCACTGGTTGAAGCCGACCGCGCGGGCCAGCTCGTACTCGGCGGAGGCCGTGGCCATCAGAGCGGCAGCCAGAGCGCCCCACTTCAGGTAGTCGTTCTTCACTGGCCGCCCTCCTCGTCGATGACGTCGAGCAGCTGGCTCAGGGTGACCTCGAGACGGCCGAGCATCCGGCACAGAGCCCGGTCGTCCGACAGGTCTACGACGGCCGCCGCGGCGAGCGCCTTGCGGGCCTGGCCGATCCGGTAGCGGTCGTGGTCGTTCAGCTCCATGCGGGCCATCACTCGCCCACCTCTCCGGCTACGCGCGCAGCAAGGTGCGCGGCAAGGTTGACGCCGTGCCTGTCACCGAGCCGGTTGGCGGTGAGCAGGTCGGCGAGGATCGTCTGAATCGGGGGAAGCTGCCGGGGGACCCGGGAGGCCGCGTTGACCGCGGCCTCCTCAGTCGGCCGGCGCACCAGGGCAGTGCTCACCGGCCATCCCCCTCGTCGTCGGCCAGCTCGATGACCGTCAGGGCCGCACGGATGGTCGCGTGCAGGTCGCCGATGTGACCGGCCAGGTCCCGCACGAACGGGTTCGGGCCGACCTTCTGCGCGACCGCATCCGTCAGCAGCCGCTGCACCAGGTCGAGGGCTTCACGCTCGTTCACAGCCGGGCCTCCTCGACAGCAGCGGCCAGACGAACCCGAAGCTCAGGGATCGTCACCGCGGCGAACGTCAGCAGCTTCCGCTGCAGCTCCAGCAGAGCCGCATCGTCGAACTCGCCGTCCGCGTCACCCAGCTCCAGCGCCACATACGGCACCCTGCTGAGGACGCTGAACGGGAACTGCGCCAGCTGCACCGTCAGCACCAGACACTCGTCCGACAGCTCGATCACCGTCTGCCGCCCGTAGTGGCTCAGGTCCGACCGGGCGCCCAACAGGTGGGATCCGACGCACCACGACGGCTCCGGCATCGTCACGTCCCCGTGGTCCGTCGTGGCCACGGTCACCGTGCGGGCGCTCACCGGCCGGCCTTGTACGCGGCACGAGCACGGACCAGCTCGGCGTGCGCCTGCCGCAGCGCCCTGACCTGACCCTCCAGCGTGTCGATGACCGCCTCGAACGCGTCCGGGTCGAGGTCCTCGATCCACGCGTCCTGCATGACCTCGACCGAGACGCGCGGCATACGGGCGTTCAAGTCACGGTCGAACGGGCGGACGTTCAGCGTCGACGACAGAACCGACGTCTCCTCCGGCGTACCCGTGTCGTTGATCGGCAGGGTCGCGTCCTGGCTGTGCGCCTGGCACCAGATGTCGTCGGGGTGGGTCGGCGTCTCCATGTCGTTGGAGTGGTCGACGGTGCACCAGTCCGGGCAGGTCACCGTCTTCAGGCTGCCCGTGTCGGTGGCGATGAACGTCCACGTGCGGGGCGCCTCGGCGGCGTCGGCGACGGCCTTCGCGGTCGGCTGAGTGGGGATGGCCGGCAACACCAGGCCACCAGACGGCTTGACGTTGGACGGTACGGTTTCGTACATGGTTGGACTCCTTGATGCAGAAGGGTCTGATCAAGGCCCCGTTTGGTGCGGTAACACCGGCGGGGCCGCCCGTCTCACACGCGTCTCACAAACACGACGCTTGCGGCCGGGCTAGGAGCCTCTGACCAGGGCTGTCGTCCTGCTTTCTGGACCGTATGAACACCATGGACGCCGGATAAGCTGGGGAGCATGGCCTACGAGATTCCGGTGACGCAAGCCCGCGCAGAGCTCGCCGATCTGATCAACCGCGTCGTCTACGGCGGGGAGCGCGTCGTGGTGACCCGTCACGGGAAGCCGCTCGTGGCGCTCGTTTCCGCCGCTGACCTGGAGCGACTCGAGTCCGCGGGGGAGGGTGCGGCAGAAGCCGCCGAGGAGCACGTGATCAGCTCGGTCTCCTCTCTCGGCTCGCTCGGGTCCGCTTCCGGCGAACGCGGCCGCTTCGGCCTCGCGGCCGAGCACCGGCGCCCCGACGACCGGCGCCACTGAACCGACGCGGGGGCGAAGGGCGGAGCCGGGCATGAGGAAGGCCGCGTGCCCCCGTCCGCTACAGCGGGGGCACGCGGCCGGTCATGCGGCCGGAGGCCGAGGCGGTCAGGCGGTCACGTGACGGTCGCAGGTGTCGGTGCGGATACGGCCGCGGTCGCCGCTCCGGCGCCTTTGAGCCTGCCGCCGATCATGACGGCGGCGAGTCCCAGCGCGGCCCACAGCGAGAGTGTGAGCACGGCCTGACCGGCGGCGTTCCCGTCGAAGAACGCGACCGAACGCAGCAGCGACGCACCGGCGCCCGGCGGCAGCCACTGGCCGATGAGCCCGGCGGGCTCGGGCAGCAGCTCGGGCGCACCGGCCGCCCCCGAGAACGGGTTGCCGATCAGCACCATCAGCAGCGCGCCGAGCCCCATGCCGGGCGTACCGAGCAGGGCGGCGAGACCGGCGACCGCCGATCCGACGGCGAGCACCGTCAGGCTCAGCGCGCCCGCCTCCGCCCACCAGTTGCCGTCCAGAACGCCCAGCCAGCTGTGGGTGAGCGCCGTCGCTGTGATGCCCACCAGTACGGCCGCTCCGGCGAGCGTGAGCGCGCCCCGCGCCCCGCGCAACCCCAGCATCGTCACCACCGCTCCGGCGGCGACCCCCGCCAGCGCGATCGGAAGCACGCTCGCGGCGAGGGCGCTGCCGCGCGGGTCGCCCGAGGGGAGCGGGACCACGTCCTCCACCTTCACCGGTGTGCCGGCGGGGGACTGCGTCGCAGCGGCCTCCTTGAGTAGTTGTGCGAGGACGGGGCTCGCGGCGGGCGCCGTCAGGAGCTTGGCTCCCTCGGGGGTCGCCACCACCGCGCCGTATACGACCCGGTCCTCGACGGCGGTACGGGCCGCCGCCTCGTCGTCGTAGCGGTGGATCTCGAACGCGCCCTCGTGCTGCTCGAAGCGCTGCTCGATCCCCGCCGCGGCGGCCGGCGGGCCGGCCACTGCGATCGGCACGTCACGCGGTGCGGTGCGGGCCGCGGGCCAGGCGAAGGCCCACAGGGCGAGCGCCACCACGACCGGGATCAGGACCATCGCCGCGATCATGCGGCGGGCTGGCGTAGCGGACATGACGACTCCAGATCAAAGAGAAGGATCGTTCGTTTTACTCTTGCGGCCACTGTCTCCCCGGCGGTGTTCCTTGTCAAGAATGAATGTTCGTTTTAAATTTGCCGCATGGCCCGCGTATCCCAGGAACACCTCGACGCACGCCGCCGGCAGATCCTCGACGGCGCCGCCCGCTGCTTCGCCCGCAACGGCTTCCACGCCACGTCGATGCAGGACATCCTGCGTGAGTCCGGCCTGTCGGCAGGGGCGGTCTACCGCTACTTCCGCAGCAAGGAGGAGCTGATCGCGGCCATCGCCGACCAGGCGTTCACCGGGATCCGCGCCGCCTTCGAGAACGCCGCAGGCACGACCCCGCCGCCCACCCCCGACGTGCTCCTCGGGCGGGTGCTGCGCCGGGTGCTGATCGACGAGGTGCCCGGCGGTGATCATCGTGCTTTCGCCCGGATCGTCGTACAGGTGTGGGGGGAGACCATGCGCAACGAGGCGCTCGCCGCCACCCTCGCTGAGGGGTACGGCGGGATGCGCATCGCCTGGGCCGAGCTCGTGAACGCCTACCGCGCCAACGGGCAGATGGACTCGGATGTGGACGCCGACCATGTGGCGCGCACCCTCATCGCCACCGCACAGGGATTCATCACACAGCAGGCACTCTTCGGCGATGTGCGGGTGGAGGTCCTGGAGGACGGGCTCCGCGCACTGATGTCCATGCGGGTACCCGCGGCCAGTTAACGCGCCGGAAAAACTTGCGTCCTAACGTTCACCTCCTGGTCGTGAGATGTCCGAGCCTGCGTCGGCAGTGTGCCGACGCGGTCCCGTGCGCCCGACGGCCGAGGCCGGACGACAGTGAGGTGGACGCGTGCAACTCTCCCCGCACGAGCAGGAACGACTTCTCATCCACGTGGCCGCCGACGTGGCCGAGAAGCGCAGGGCGCGTGGCGTGAGGCTGAATCACCCCGAAGCCGTCGCCCTCATCACCTCGCACATCCTCGAAGGCGCCCGCGACGGCCGTACCGTCGCCGAACTCATGGCGTCCGGGCGCAAGGTCCTCACCCGTGCCGACGTCATGGAGGGCATCCCCGAGATGATCCATGACGTGCAGGTGGAGGCCACGTTCCCGGACGGCACCAAGCTCGTCACCGTCCACGACCCGATCGTCTGAGGGGCCGCGGATGATTCCCGGAGAGTTTCTCCTCGCCGACGAGCCCGTACTCATCAACGAAGGGCGCGAGGTCACCCGTCTCACCGTCCTCAACGCTGCCGACCGGCCCGTCCAGGTCGGCTCCCACTACCACTTCGCGGAGGCCAATCCCGGCCTGAGCTTCGACCGCGCCGCGGCCCGCGGCAAGCGGCTCGACATCGCCGCCGGTACGGCGGTGCGCTTCGAGCCGGGTATCCCCGTCGACGTCGACCTCGTCCCTCTGGCCGGGCATCGCATCGTCGCGGGACTGCGCGGAGAGACCGGAGGCCACCTCGATGGCTGAGTTGAACCGCGCCGTGTACGCGGACCTGTTCGGGCCCACCACCGGCGACCGTGTCCGGCTCGCCGACACCGATCTGCTCGTCGAGATCGAGGAGGACCGCTCCGGCGGGCCCGGACGCGCCGGCGACGAAGCCGTGTTCGGAGGCGGCAAGGTCATCCGGGAGTCGATGGGCCAGTCCCGTACGACACGGGCCGAGGGCGCACCGGACACCGTGATCACCGGCGCCGTCGTCATCGACCACTGGGGCATCGTCAAGGCGGACATCGGCATCCGCGACGGCCGTATCACCGCGATCGGCAAGGCCGGCAACCCCGACACCATGAACGGCGTCCACCCCGCGCTCGTCATCGGCCCCGAGACCGAGATCATCTCGGGCAACGGGAAGATCGTCACCGCGGGCGCGATCGACGCGCATGTCCACTTCATCTCCCCGACCGTCGTCGAGCAGGCGCTCGCCACCGGAGTGACCACCCTGGTCGGCGGCGGCACCGGGCCCGCCGAGGGCACAAAGGCGACCACCATCACCCCCGGCCCCTGGCACCTCGCCCGGATGTTCGAGGCGCTGGAGGCGTACCCCGTCAACATCGGCCTGCTCGGCAAGGGCAACACCATGTCGCGCGAGGCCATGCACTCGCAGCTGCGCGGCGGGGCACTCGGATTCAAGATCCACGAGGACTGGGGCGCGACGCCCGCCGTCATCGACGCCTGCCTGAGTGTGTGCGACGAGACCGGCGCCCAACTCGCCATCCACACGGACACCTTGAACGAGGCGGGGTTCGTGGGTGACACCCTGGCAGCCATCGCCGGGCGCACCATCCACGCGTACCACACCGAGGGCGCCGGCGGCGGGCACGCACCCGACATCATCACCGTGGTGTCCGAGCCCCACGTCCTGCCCAGCTCCACCAATCCGACCCGCCCGCACACCGTCAACACCATCGAGGAACACCTCGACATGCTGATGGTCTGCCACCACCTCAACCCCGCCGTTCCCGAGGACCTCGCCTTCGCCGAGTCGCGGATCCGACCCTCGACCATCGCGGCGGAGGACATCCTGCACGATCTCGGCGCCATCTCGATCATCTCCTCCGACGCGCAGGCCATGGGGCGGATCGGCGAGGTCGTGCTGCGCACCTGGCAGACCGCGCACGTGATGAAGAAGCGGCGTGGCGCGCTGCCCGGGGACGGGCGCGCGGACAACCACCGAGCACGTCGCTATGTCGCCAAATACACGATCAACCCGGCGGTCGCCCAGGGTCTCGACCACGAGATCGGCTCGGTCGAGACCGGCAAGCTCGCCGACCTCGTGCTGTGGGAACCGGCGTTCTTCGGCGTCAAGCCGCAACTCGTGCTGAAGGGCGGACAGATCGCCTACGCCCAGATGGGCGACGCCAACGCGTCGATCCCGACCCCGCAGCCCGTACTGCCACGGCCGATGTTCGGAGCACTCGGCCGCGCCGCTGCCCGCGGCTCGTTCAACTTCGTCGCCGAAGCGGCGATCGAGAACGATCTGCCGGAGCGCCTGGGCCTGGACAAGAAGTTCGTGCCGATCAAGAACACCCGGCGCGTCACCAAGGCGGACATGCGCGAGAACGACGCACTCCCGCGTGTCGAGGTCGACGCAGACACGTTCACGGTGACGATCGAGGGGGAGGCGGTGGAGCCGTCCCCGGCAGCCGAGCTTCCCATGGCGCAAAGGTACTTCCTCTTCTGATGGCACCCCGACCCGTAGCCACCGCACCCCTGCCGCGCGTCCTCCCCGCCTCCCCGGCGATCGCGGGGGAGGCCGGCATGCCACGTCCGGTGCCCTCCGCAGCACGGGTGGCCGCCCCATGAGTCGCGCCGCGCTGCTCGTGCTGTCCGACGGCCGCTTCCCCGCCGGAGGACATGCCCACTCCGGCGGTGCCGAAGCCGCGGTGAAAGCGGGGCGCATCCGCACCGCGGACGACCTCGCCGCCTTCTGCCGGGGCAGACTGCACACCACCGGCCTCACGTCGGCGGCCCTGGCCGCCGCCGCGGCACTCGGCCACGACCACACCGCGCTCGACATCGCCGCCGACGCCCGCACACCCTCGCCCGCCCTGCGCGCGACCGCCCGCAAACTCGGCCGGCAGCTGATGCGCGCAGCCCGCGCCGCATGGCCCAGCCCCGAACTCGACGCGCTGGCAGCCGCGTTCCCGCGCGGGGCGCACCAGCCGATCGTGCTCGGGACCACGGCTCGCGCGGCGGGACTCGGGCCGCAGGACGCCGCCCACTGCGTCGTCTACGAGACGGTCGGCGGGCCGGTCACCGCCGCCGTCCGACTGCTCGGCCTCGACCCGTTCGCGGCGACCGCCGTACTCGCCCGCCTCGCACCGCAGATGGACGAGACCGTGGAGCGGGCCACGGCCGCCGCCCGCGACGGCATCGACGCGCTGCCCGCCGCGTCCGCTCCGCTTCTCGAGATCACCGCCGAGGCGCATGCGGCCTGGCCGGTACGCCTTTTCGCGTCCTGACCCGGCCTGCATCCCGCATCGCACGTACCAAGGAGTCGCACCGTGCACCTCGATCACCACCACGACCCCGCGTCCGCCGTCAGCGCCGACGCCGTCCGCCCCGACGGCACACGGCGCGCACTGCGCATCGGCCTCGGCGGACCCGTCGGCTCCGGAAAAACGGCGACGGTGGCCGCCCTGTGCTCCGCCCTGCGCGACACGGTCTCGATCGCCGTCGTCACCAACGACATCTACACCCGCGAGGACGCGGACTTCCTGCTCCGCAACGCCGTTCTGCCGCCCGAGCGCATCCAGGCCGTCGAGACCGGCGCCTGTCCGCACACCGCCATCCGCGACGACATCTCCGCCAATCTCGAAGCCGTCGAGGACCTGGAGCAGGGCGTCGGTCCGCTCGATCTCATCCTGGTCGAGTCCGGCGGCGACAACCTGACCGCGACCTTCTCCAAGGGGCTCGTCGACGGCCAGATCTTCGTCATCGACGTCGCGGGCGGCGACGACATCCCCCGCAAGGGCGGCCCGGGTGTCACCACCGCCGACCTGCTCGTCGTCAACAAGACCGACCTCGCACACCATGTCGGCTCCGACCTCGCCCGTATGGCGCGCGACGCGAAGGAACAGCGCGGCGAACTCCCCGTCGTCTTCACCTCGCTGCGCGGTGACGAGGGCGTCGCACCGGTCGCCGACTGGGTACGGACGCAGCTCGCCGCGTGGAACGCCTGAGCGGGCCATGGGTATCGAGGCGACCGCCCGCATCGTCGCCGACCGCACCGGACTGCCCGTCCTCGTCGGCGAGGGGCCGCTCGCACTGCGGCGCACCCGCGCCATCGGGCCCGGACTCCGTGTCACGGTCGTCGGCGCGATGAGCGCGCCGCTCGGGGGTGACCGGCTGGCGATCGACACCGAGGTGTGCGAGGGGACGAAGCTCACCGTCGACTCCGTCGCCGCCACCATCGCCCTGCCCGGCGCGGTCCCCGAACCCGCCCGCTACGACGTCACACTGACGGCGGGTGAGAACGCGGTACTGCGCTGGCTGCCGGAACAGCTCATCGCCGCCCGCGGCAGCACCCTGCGGATGCACACCCGCGTCCGACTGGCGGACACGGCACGGCTGGTGCTGCGCGAGGAGCAGATCCTCGGACGCAGCGGTGAGCAGCCCGGCACACTCGTCAGCCGGCTGACGGTGCTGTGCGCCGGACGCCCCTTGTTGGACACCGAACTCGCCTGCGGCCCAGGGGCGGCCGGGGGATGGGACGGCCCCGCCGTGCTCGCCGGTCACCGTTGTGTGGGGCAACTCCTCGTCGTCGACCCGGAGTTCGCCGAAAAGCCCCCGGCCGCACGCATGCTGGGACCGACCGCTGCCCTGGCCCCGCTCGCCGGGCCCGGGGCACTTGTCACAGCGGTCGCCGAGGACGCCCGCGCACTGCGAGCCGTGCTGGACGAGGCATTGAACGAACTGGATTCCGCAGGACGGTAGCCCGCCATGCGCGGCAGGGGCGACGAGCGCACCGCTCAGCGGGACTCGGCTCTCCGGTTATGGGTTGGGTAAAGAACACCCTTACGGTCTGTTGCCGACCCACCCGCAGACGGAAAGATCCCCCGGAGCATTCCGACTGCAACAGGGGGAGGTTCCACGTGAGACGCACCGCAGTGCTCGGCTCGGCCGGCACGCTGATGGCGTGCACTCTCATAGCCGGGGCGATTGCCGCACCGGCGGCGAGCGCCACCGGCCGTGACCACGGCTGGTTTGAGGCCAACGGCGTCCGGGTCGCCGCGGAGCGGGCGGCGAAGAAGGGCATCGACTGGGCGGACTGCCCCGAGGACTGGGGGCTTGCCAAGCCCATCCAGTGCGGCTCGGTGCGGGTGCCGCTCGACTACGCACGCCCCGACGGCAAGCAGATCGAGATCGCCGTCGACCGTATCGGCAACACGGGCACGAAGGGCGAGCGGCAGGGCGCCCTGATCTACAACCCGGGCGGCCCCGGTGGCTCGGGCATGCGCTTCCCCGCTCGGGTCACGACCAAGAATCCGCTGTGGGCCAAGACCGCGAAGGCGTACGACTTCGTCGGCTTCGACCCGCGGGGTGTCGGACACTCGACACCCATCTCCTGTGTGGACCCGCAGGAGTTCGTGAAGGCGCCGAAGCCCGACCCGGTGCCCGACAGCGAGGCGGACAAGCGCGCCCAGCGCAAACTCGCCGCCGAGTACGCCGACGGCTGCGCCGAACGAAGCGGCTGGATGCTGCCGCACATGACCACGCCGAACACCGCCCGCGACCTGGACGTCATCCGGGCCGCCCTCGGCGAGAAGAAGCTCAACTTCCTCGGCGTCTCGTACGGCACGTACCTCGGTGCGGTCTACGCGACGTTGTTCCCCGGCCACATCCGCCGCATGATCGTCGACAGTGTGGTCAACCCCTCGCGGGAGAAGATCTGGTATCAGGCGAACCTGGACCAGGACGTCGCCTTCCAGATGCGTTGGGACGACTGGAAGGCGTGGGTCGCGAAGAACGACGCCACCTTCCACATCGGGGACACACCGGAGAAGGTCGAGGCGCAGTGGGTGAAGCTGCGGGCCACCGCGAAGAAGGCCCCGCTCGGCGGTGTCGTCGGACCGGCCGAGCTCATCGGCTTCTTCCAGAGCGCTCCGTACTACGACTCCGCCTGGGTGCCCGTCGCCCAGACCTGGAGCAAGTACCTTGCCGGTGACACCCAGGCACTGGTCGACGCCGCGGCGCCCGACCTCTCCGACACCGCGGGCAACATCGGCGCGGAGAACGGCAACGCGGTGTACACGGCCGTCGAGTGCGCCGACGCCAAGTGGCCCACCAGTTGGAAGAAGTGGGACCGCGACAACACGCGGCTGCACAGGGACCACCCGTTCATGACGTGGGCCAACGCCTGGATGAACCTGCCGTGCGCCACCTGGTCCGCCAAGCAGCGGACCCCGGTGAACGTGAAGTCGGGCAAGGGCCTGCCGCCCGTCCTCATCGTGCAGGCCACCCGTGACGCGGCCACCCCCTTCGAGGGCGCCGTCGAACTGCACAAGCGCCTGAAGGGCTCGCGTCTCGTCGTCGAGAAGGACGCGGGATCCCACGGTGTGACCGGTCTGACGAACCCCTGCATCAACGAGCGGGTCGACGCCTACCTGCTCAGCGGCAAGCTGGACAGCCGCGACGTGACCTGCGCACCGCACGCCACGCCGAAGCCGTAACGCACCCGCACAGGGGAGGGGGCCGGCCGATATCCGGCCGGCCCCCTCCTGGCGTACGGCGAGCGCGCGGTGACGGCCGCCCGCGCGGATCCGCCCCGGACATCGCCTGGGGCGTGTTTCGAACGTAGCGCCGTCCGCCCGCAGGCCAGGCGGGACCTTCGAAACACGCCCTAGCGGCTGCGGCGCGGCGGGAACCTCTTGGGCCGCTGCTGCTGTTCCTGCTCCTCGGCCTTCACCTCGGCGGCGTACCGGTCCACGTACTCCTGGCCGGACAGCTCCAGAATGGCGTACATGATCTCGTCGGTGACCGCGCGGATCGCCGCCTTCTCGTTCTCCATGCCCGCGTAGCGGGAGAATTCCAGCGGCTCACCGAAGCGGACCGTCACTCGCTTGATCTTCGGCAGCGCTTGCCCGGGCGGCTGGATCTCGAACGTTCCGACCATCGCGCACGGCACCACCGGCACACCCGCCTTGAGTGCCATCACCGCGACACCCACCTTGCCCTTGTAGAGCCGGCCGTCGTGCGAGCGGGTGCCCTCCGGGTAGATGCCCAGCAGCTCGTCCTTGCTCAGCACCCCGAGCCCCTCCCGGATGGCGGCCTGCCCGGCATCCTTGCCGGAACGGTCCACCGGGATCTGGCCCGCGCTGTGGAAGAACGCCGCCGTCAGCCGTCCTTTGATGCCCGGTCCGGTGAAGTACTCGGCCTTGGCCAGAAAGGTGATGCGCCGCTTCAGGATCGCCGGCATCAGGAAGTGGTCGGAGAACGACAGATGATTCCCCGCGACGATCGCCGCGCCCTCGGCGGGGATGTGCTCGAGTCCCTCGATCCTGGGGCGGAACAGCAGCCGCAGCAGCGGCCCCAGAAGGACGTATTTGAGCACGTAATAGAACACCGCCGGCGCTCCCAACTGCCCGGATCGACTCCGGGGCCACGTTCTGCCAGGTCATGGCACGTTTTGGTGACGGTCAGTGTATGTGCATGTGCCTCCGCCCGAAACCACGCGAGGGCGGTGACGGGCGGTCAAACCTCCCCTCGGCGTGGCGTGCAGTCCCCCGGGTGAATATCGCGCCGAGATCACCCGTCGGGACCAGAGCGTCGCCCGGATGCCAGGCTCTCCGGTGGTGAGAGTCGCGAATCGGACTGACGGTGTATCACGTCGCCACTGCGATCCGACGGGCCAGCGACGTGCCGGCCCTCGCAGTCGCAACGCAAGGAAAGGCTCACCATGCGCTCTGCCCGCATTCTGCTCGCCTCGGCCGTGGCCACCGCGGCCCTGGCCGTGTCTGGCCCCGCGTACGCGATGATCACGGCCGACGACTGGAGCAAGGACGACTCCTCCAGCTCCAGCTCCGAGAAGAAGGACGACTCGGACAAGGAGGAGGACGGCTACTCCGACAAGAAGGACGAGTCCGACAAGAAGGACGACTACGACTCGGACAAGAAGGACTGGAAGCACGACAAGGACGACAAGGACGATTACGACAAGGACGACAAGGACGACCACGACAAGCCCAATGGTGGCGTCCACACCGGTGGTGGCGCGCTCACCGGCGTCAACGCCGACGACTGGGACAAGGACGACTCCGACAAGAAGGATGACTCCGACAAGAAGGACGAGTCTGACAAGAAGGACGACTACGACTCGGACAAGAAGGACTGGAAGCACGACAAGGACGACAAGGACGACCACGACAAGCCCAATGGTGGCGTCCACACCGGTGGTGGCGCGCTCTCCGGCGTCAACGCCGACGACTGGGACAAGGACGACTCCGACAAGAAGGACGAGTCTGACAAGAAGGACGAGTCTGACAAGAAGGACGACTACGACTCGGACAAGAAGGACTGGAAGCACGACAAGGACGACAAGGACGATTACGACAAGGACGACAAGGACGACCACGACAAGCCCAATGGTGGCGTCCACACCGGTGGTGGCGCGCTCTCCGGCGTCAACGCCGACGACTGGGACAAGGACGACTCCGACAAGAAGGACGACTACGAGTCCGACAAGAAGGACGACTACGACTCCGACAAGAAGGACGACTACGACTCGGACAAGAAGGACGACTACGACTCGGACAAGAAGGACTGGAAGCACGACAAGGACGACAAGGACGACTACGACAAGCCCAACGGTGGCGTGCACACCGGTGGTGGCGGCACGGCCATGTCGGGCGGCGGCCTGGCCGCCGGCGCGCTGCTGCTCCTCGGCGGCGTCGGCGCCGGCTCGTACATCGTGCGCCGTCGTGGTGTGAACGGAACCGCCGCGTAACGGTTCCGGATCGCCATCCACGGGCTCACCGTCGCGGCCGCCGCCCCTCACAGGACGGCGGCCGCGACGTCGGCACTCTCGCCCCTCACCTCATAGGAACCGCTCACCGTGGCCGCGTTGCCGGCCGTGAAAGGCAGGCCACCGTATGACCGTGCAGCAGCAACCGGATGTGCCGTCGCAGACCGCCCCCGCCCACAGCTCGTTCGGGCGGGCCTTGCTCTGGCCGGCCGCCGCGGTCGGTCTCGGCTTCCTGCTGATCTTCAACTCGTTCGGCGTCACCGTGGACGACAAGCCCGCCGCCGTGCGGCCCGCGGCGAGCGCACCCGCAGGCACCCCCACCCGTGCGGCCGGCGCGAGCGGCCTCGCGCTCGCGCCGTCCGAGCCGAAGCGGCTGAAGATCCCCGCGATCGCGGTCGACGCTCCGTTCACCGGCCTGTCCATCGGCAAGTCCGGTCAGCTGGATGCCCCGCCGGCTGACGACGACAACCTGGTCGGCTGGTTCGAGGAGGGTGTGACGCCGGGGGAGCGCGGTGCGGCGATCGTGGCGGGGCATGTCGACACCAAGACCGGTCCCGCCGTGTTCGTGAGCCTCAGCCTGCTCAAGCCCGGGAACAGGGTGGAGATCGGCCGCGCGGACGGCTCCGTCGCCACCTTCGAGGTCGACGCCGTCGAGAACTTCAGCAAGGCCGCGTTTCCTGACGACCGTGTGTACGCCGACACCCCCGACGCCCAGCTCCGGCTGATCACATGCAGCGGCGACTACGACCGCAAGGTGAAGGACTACACGCACAACCTGGTCGTCTTCGCGCATCTGAAATCGGTGAAGCGCGCCTGACGCGCTGCTCGGTCGGTGCAGGCGCTCACCGCCTGGCGGCCTATACCCCTGGGGTGTATTTTTCCAGCGGATTTCCGCTTGACTTGATACCCCCCAGGGGTATTGTGGTTATCTGTGGTCGCGATCCAGCGGCCCGGGATCGAGGAGTGGGGTCATGAACAGCGGCATCAAGATCACCGCCTTCGCGGCGGCAGTCGTGGCCGCCTTCGGGACGGCGTACGGCGTAGGCGCGGTCGTGGACCCCGTGGTGCAGGACGTGCAGCCGGCGCGGCACGAGAGCCATCCCGCGCCGGCACGGACCGGAGGCGCGGTGCACCCGGAGGGCGGGACGGGCAGTGCCTCGGTGTCGGGCGGCCTGCAGATCTCCGACGGCGGCTACGCCCTCGCCCTCGACCCGGCCCGCCTGGAAGCGGGCAGGACGGGCGAGCTGAGCTTCGCCGTGGTGGACGAGCGCACCGGCCGCAACGTCACCGCCTTCCGTCAGGAGCACGACAAAGAGCTGCATCTCATCGTGGCCTCACGTGATCTGACGACATATCGGCATCTGCATCCGGTCCGCGCAGCCGACGGGACGTGGTCCACGCCCGTCACCCTGCCCAAGGCCGGCGGCTACCGGGTCTTCGCCGACTTCACCCCGGAAACGAAGGGCGCCCGCGGCCTCACGCTCGGCGCCGACCTGGCCGTCTCCGGTCCCGCCGCTCCCGATCCGCTCCCTGCCCCCGACGCGACTGTGACGGTCGACGGCTACGAGGTGACGCTCAAGGGTTCGCTGCGCCCCGGTGCGGGCAGCGAGCTGAAGCTCGCCGTCGCCAAGCACGGCAGGCCGGTCACCGATCTGCAGCCGTACCTGGGGGCGTACGGACACCTCGTCGCGCTGCGCTCCGGTGACCTCGCGTATCTGCATGTCCATCCGAACGGCGAGCCCGGTGACGGCCGGACGAGGCCCGGTCCTGAAATCTCGTTCACCGCGACCGCGCCGAGCAAGGGCGCGTACCGCCTCTTCCTCGACTTCCGACACGAGGGCAAGGTCCGCACCGCCGCCTTCACCGTGCACGCCGGGGGCGCAGCCGGACAACCGCCCGCCCCGGCGGACGACGGTCACCGGCACTGAGTGGCCGGTCGGCGGAGACCGCGTACGTGCTCTCGATGCGCGCCAGATCGACGGCGAGGCCGTTCATCCAGCACTCGAGGTCGACGAGCACCGGCAGTTCGGGGCTGTCGTCCGCCATCCCGGGCGGCAGCCGCACGGGCGCCACGGGCTCCGCGGGCGGCAACCGCTCCCCGGTGCACGACGCGGCCGCACCCTCCGTCGCCTCGACGAGGCGGCCCGCGGTGGTGCGGGCCCACCACGCGGCGTCGGCCGGGACGGCGGCCGCCGTCCGGTCGAACCGCGGGAGCCAGTGCACGCCGAACATCACGTGGTGGGAGGCGAGGAGCACCGCATGCCAGTCGATCTGGGCACCCGCTTGTCCGCCCGGTTCGCTGCGGTACTGCGCGTACGCCGCCTCCGCCAGCCACAGATTGTGCAGCGTGGGCCCGGTGCCCGGCACGGGTGGGACGGCGTCCGGAACGGCCGACCCGGGGACGGGCGGCCGACTCCGCGCCGGGGTGAGCACCGCGTCGACCGTGGCCGTGACGAGCGGGGCCGCCGAGCCCAGCAGCCTGCCCATGCTGCGGCGCACCTCCCGGCCGGCTCCGGCCGGCCAGGCGAGCACCCCGCAGAGCAGCCCGATCGTGGACCCGACGACGACGTCCAGCACCCGGGCCTCCGCGATCTGCCAGGACGCGGGAGCGAGCTGAGCGAATGCGGACGAGACGACGAGCGTGAACAAACCCTGCCCCCACGCGATCCCGGCGAGTGGCCCCAGGGTGAACGCGGCGAGCATGGCCGGCGCGAGCAGCGCGGCATAGACATCAAGATCGTGTCCTGCGACGAACAGCAGCACACCCGCCGCCACCGCGCCGAGGAGAGTGCCGACGACCGCTTGGCGTACGGCCACCCACGTCGCACCCGCGGTCGTACGCCCCAGGGTGAGTACGGCGAGCAGCACCCAGAAACCATGGGTCAGATCGAGCGAGCCCGCCACGAGCCGGGCGGCGCCCAGTCCGACGGCCGTGCGGAGGGCGTTCTGCAGGACGACCGAACGCAGCGTCGCGTTGCCCGCCAGCCGCCGCCACCACAGCCGGAGGGTGGACGCCTCGGTGTACCAGAACAGTCCCCGTGGGGGGATCGGCGGGGTGCGGCGGCCGTCGATGCCGACCGCGGCCGCGGTCCGCACGACGAGAGCCGAGTCCGCGAGTGCCAGGACACCCGACTGATGACGCAGCACCGGCACCGGAGGCGGCCCCGCGTCCCCTGCCGCCGCTCGCTTGCGTGCCGCGTGAAAATCGAGGATTGCCGGTTCCAGGGAGCGCGGCCGATCGACCGGGTGCTCTGCGCGCAGGGCGTCGGCCGTGGCCGCGCACTCCGCCGCGACCTGTCGCAGCAGTGACGCCGACGCCGGATCGGTGCGGGCACGCTCGTCCCGGGGCGGCGCCTCGGCCAGCCGCGCCAGCTGTTCCAGCAGCCGCCGGGCACCGGCACCGGCCTGGGCCATGGCGCGGTCGGCGCGACCCGGCCCGGCCGGACGTTCCGCAGGCGGCAGGAAGGACAGCCGCAGGGCGCGGCTGGTGGCGCGTAGGTCGTCCGACGACCGGGCAGGAGCACCCGCGGCAGCCGCCTCCGCGACGGCGCTTCCGGCGACCGAGACCGCGTCCGCGAGTCGCGACCGGTAGCTGGTCGCCCTCGGGGCGGGCAGGACGAAGACCTCGCAGAGGGCGAGCAGCCCCACGCCCAGGGCGAGACCGGCCATTCGCTGCGGGAGGGTGTCAGGAGCGTACGGGGGGAAGCAGGCGAGGATGTAGAAGAGCTGGAGCCCCGGGGCAGCGCCCGCCGACCGGGAGCCGCCCGCCGCGGCGAAGGCGAGCATGAAGCCGACGACCAGCATCCCGGCCACGGCGGCCGCCGTGCTGACCGCGAGCACGGTGCCGAGGGCGACCAGGGCCAGCCCGACCGGGAGCGCCTGCAGGATGACCCGTGAGCGTTGCCGCCCGGAGCCGGGGATCGGGGCGAGCATGCCGAGCGAGACCGCACCGAAGAGCGCGTACAGCGCCATCACGGGCTCGTGCAGTGCGTACACGAGCGAATAGAACCCGGCGGAAGCCGCCAGGGTCACCCGCACCGCTCGGTGCACCGTCTGCGCCCGCTGCGAGGCGGACCGGGGTGCCGGCATGGGCACGCTCCTTTTCGCCGCCGCGCGGTCCGCACGTGCCCCCGGCCGCGCCTCCCACCCGCGTTCCTCCTCCCCATTGTCGGTTCGCAAGGGGCGGTCGGCAGGGCGGGGCGGTAATGGGGCAGTTGCTCACGGGTACCCGAATCGTGTCGAACGGGGGCCATCGGGGCAGGTGAGGAGGCCACCATGGGAGCCGACATCTGGGGCTATCCCGAGACCGCAGCCCATGTGCCGGGTGCACAGCTCGCCGGATTCTCGGTCGAGGCGTCCGACGGTTCGATCGGCAGGATCGACCGGCACACCGAGGACGTGGGCAGGTCGTACGTCGTCGTGGACACCGGACCGTGGATCCTGGGCCGTCGCGTGCTGCTGCCGGCCGGGCTGGTGGACCGGATCGACACCGAGAAAGAGGTCGTGCACGTGTCGTGCACCAAGGCCGAGGTGAAGGAGTCCCCGCCGTTCGAGAGCGGCAAGCACGAAGCGGACACCGCCTACCTCCAGCTCATCGAGTACTACTACGCGAACCGGCACATGTGACGTGCACGGCACGGCATGCGGTTCGGCAAGCCGACGGGGGCCGTACGGGGCAATCCGGAGCACCCGACCGTACCAGCGGGCGGCGCGGCGCATTGCGGCGCGCCGCCCGGAGCGGTGCTCTATGGCTCGCCCCGCCCGTGCCGGCCGCGTGCCGGCTTCCCCGCCAGGAGCACCGCATGCACCGCACCGCAGCCCTTGTCGCAGCGGCACTTCTCGCCGTCGCCGCGGCCGTCCCGTCGGCCGCCGTACCCGCCGTGGCGTCCCCGGCGCCGGAGCGGGAGGCGCAGCCGGCACCGCCGCGCGGACTGTTCCTGACCGTGTCGGGTGCGGAGAACACCTGGGTCCGCGGTGTGCTGCTGTTGTGCAGTCCCGAGCCGGGCGGACCGCACCCGGACGCCGTGGGGGCGTGCGCGGCCCTCGACGAGGCGCGGGGTGACCTGGACCAGCTGCCGGTCGAGCCGCATCCGTGCACGAAGCAGTACAACCCGGTCACGGTGAGCGCCACCGGTGCGTGGCGTGGCAGACCGACCGCGTGGCACAAGACGTTCCCGAACGCCTGCGATCTGGCCGTCTCGACCGGAGCCGTGTTCCGCTTCTGACCGCGCCGCGGCCACCGCGGGAAGCGGGCGGCTCAGGTGCTGCGCGAGGCGACCACCCCGATGGTCACCAGGCCGAGCACCACCCAGCCGAACCACAGCCAGCCGCTGCCGCCCAGTGCCGCCGTGTACGCCGTCACGACCACGAGGGACCCGACGGTCAGCACCCCCATGACCTTCGTCGAACTGGACATGCGCGCCCTCCTTCGACGGCGGGACCGTCGAGGACCATGGTCGCCCCTGTGCGGCCCGTTGCGCTACTGCCGGGTGAGCACCGCGCGAGGCCGGGGCCGCTCGTTCGGGTCGGGCCGGATCCGAACGAAGGACTCTAGCGGCTGCGCGCCTGGAGCGAGGCCAGGTACGCGTTGTACGCCTCGAGCTCCTTGTCGCCGTCGCGGTCGGCCGCCCGGTCGCGCCGCTTGGCCAGCCGCTGGTCGGACCGGTACCACTGGAAGACCAGCGCGATCAGCACCAGCACCGAGGGGATCTCGCTGAACGCCCACGCGATGCCGCCCGCGGCGTTCTGGTCCGTGAGCGCGTCGATGCCGAGTGACGCGGGCGGGTTCTCGTACGCCTTCACCATCGGCTGCGTCGCCATCATCAGCGCGATCCCGAAGAACGCGTGGAACGGCATGCCCGCGAACAGCTCCAGCATCCGCATCACATAGCCCGGCCGGTGCGGCCCCGGGTCCACACCCATGATCGGCCAGAAGAACACCAGTCCCACCGCCAGGAAGTGGACCATCATCGCGATGTGGCCCGGCTTCGACTCCATCAGGAAGTCGAACAGCGGCGTGAAGTACAGCCCGTACAGGCTCGCGATGAACAGCGGAATCGTGAACACCGGATGCGTGACGATGCGCATGTAGCGGCTGTGGAGCAGCATCAGCAGCAGTTCGCGCGGCCCCTTGCGGCCCCGGCCCGCGACCGGCAGCGCGCGCAGTGCAAGGGTCACCGGCGCGCCCAGCAGCAGCAGGATCGGCGACACCATGCTGATCACCATGTGCTGCACCATGTGCACGCTGAACATGACCATGCCGTAGTCGTTCAGCCCGGTGCACATCACCAGCGCGATGCTCAGCACTCCGACGGTGAACAGCACCGTGCGGTGCACCGGCCAGCTGTCACCCCGTCCGCGCAGCCGCAGGACGCCCCAGCCGTAGAACCCGAGTGCCAGCAGGCAGCCGATGAGGAAGAAGGCGTCCGGTGAGAACTCGAGCCCCCGCCCCAGCGTGAACGGCGGCAGATCCATCGTCGTGCCGTGCCCGCTGTGATCCATCTGTGCACTCCCGGAGGGCTTCCTGATTCGTACGGGTTGTCCGCTTGCCGCACCAGACTAGAACTGCCCCCGGTCGCAGCCGCGACCGGGGGCAGTTCCTTCACTTCCGTACGCATTCGGCAACGGTGGTCAGAGGACGCACTCCGCCTCGGCGTAGCGCTCCGCCGGGACCGTCTTCAGCGTGCTGGTCGCCTCGGCGAGCGGCACCATCACGATGTCCGTGCCGCGCAGCGCCGTCAGCATCCCGAACTCGCCGCGGTGCGCCGCCTCCACGGCGTGCCAGCCGAAGCGCGTCGCGAGCACACGGTCGTAGGCGGTCGGCGTACCGCCGCGCTGGACGTGGCCGAGGATCACCGCACGGGCCTCCTTGCCGAGCCGCTGCTCCAGCTCGACGGAGAGCTGCGTCGCCACACCCACGAAGCGCTCGTGCCCGTAGATGTCCTTGCCGCCCTCGTTCCAGCGCATCGTGCCCTCGCGGGGCTTCGCGCCCTCGGCCACGACGACGATGGCGAACTTCTTGCCCGCCGAGAAACGCTCGCCGACCCGTGCGGTCAGCTCGCCGATGTCGAACGGCCGCTCAGGGACGACGATCGCGTGCGCACCCGCCGCCATGCCCGAGTGCAGTGCGATCCAGCCGGTGTGCCGGCCCATGACCTCCACGATCAGCACCCGCTGGTGCGACTCGGCGGTCGTCTTCAGCCGGTCGAGCGCCTCGGTCGCGACCCCGACGGCCGTGTCGAAGCCGAAGGTGACGTCGGTCGACGCGATGTCGTTGTCGATCGTCTTCGGCACTCCCACGATCGGCAGCCCGGCCTCGGACAGCAGGTTCGCCGCCTTGAGCGTGCCCTCACCGCCGATCGGGATGATCGCGTCGAGACCGAGGTCGGCGACGTGGCCCTTGGCCCGCTCCACACCGTCGCGCAGATGCGCCGGCTGGACGCGGGAGGAACCGAGGATCGTGCCGCCCCGGGCGAGGATGCCGCCCACCGCGTCGAGGTCGAGCTTGCGGTAGTCGCACTCCAGGAGGCCCTTCCAGCCGTCGTGGAACCCGATGACCTCGTCGCCGTGGTCGACGACGGCACGGTGCACGACGGAACGGATGACGGCGTTCAGACCGGGGCAGTCGCCGCCGGAGGTGAGCACACCAATGCGCATAGCCCGAGAACCTTTACAACGTGGGCCGACTCCCGGACCACGTCGTCCGGTTGGATCCCCGCCACCCTACCGGCGCACAGTGGCGGGTCAGAAACGGGCGTCCGACTGGTGGGACCACGACGAAAGCCCCCCGCTCGGCTGAGCGAAGGGCCCGTCAGAAGGTGCGCTCGCCTGAGCGGAAAGGGCCTCAGGCGGGTTGGGCCGTGGCGGCGGCGATCCGCTCCGCGCGCAGCGCCTCGTACCACCGGTCGTCGGTCGGCGGCAGCGCGTTCACATCGAGGGCCAGCTTCAGCAGCAGGTCCGCGATCTGCGGGTTGCGTGCCATCACGGGACCGTGCATGTAGGTGCCGAACACCGTGTCGTTGTAAGCGCCCTCGGTGCCGTCACCCGTGCCGTTGCCCCGGCCGAGGACCGTGCGGGCGAACGGCCGAGCCGTCGGGCCGAGATGCGTGATGCCCTGGTGGTTCTCGAAGCCCGTCAGCTGGGGCAGCCCCAACTGCGGGTCGATGTCGGCCAGTACGTCGCCCACACAGCGCTCGCCCTCGCCGCGCGTGGAGACGACGTCGATCAGCCCGAGGCCCGGCTCGCGCTCACCGAGGTCGTTGATGAACTCGTGGCCGAGGATCTGGTAGCCGGCGCAGACCGAGAAGATGATCGCGCCGTTGGACGCCGCCCGGCTCAGACCGCCGTCGCGGCGCAGCCGCTCGGCCGCGAGCCGCTGCGGGCGGTCCTCGCCGCCGCCGATCAGATAGATGTCACCGGACGTGGGCACCGGCTGGTCGCTGCGCACGTCGACACGCTGCACGCCGAGTCCGCGCTGGCGGGCGCGGCGTTCGACGACGAGCGCGTTGCCCTGGTCACCGTAGGTGCTGAGCAGGTCCGGGTAGACCCACACCAGACGGAGGCTGCTGTCACTCATTCTCATAGGTCCTTTTCGTCCGTCCGCTGCTCAGTTGCCGACGCGGCGGCGTACGTCCTGGAAGGCGGTGTAGTTGGCGATCAGCTCGATCCGGCCGGGCGGGGCCGACTGCACGGCCTCGTCGACGGACTCGCACACCCGGAAGTCCAGACCCGCGACCTCGAGGCGGACCGCGAGGTCGAGCCTGCGGTCGCCGATCACGAAGATCGGGTGGCCGGCGAGCCGGGTGTAGTCGACGTCCCACAGCCAGGAGGTGTCCGTGCCGTCCGCGCCCCGGGCGTTGACGGAGAGGATCACCGGGGTCGGCGGCGGGTCGATCAGCGAGAACGTCTCCAGCCAGCCGGCCGGGTTCTTCGCCAGCAGCAGGCGGACGTCACGGCCGAGGAAGGAGACGACGTCGTACCGGCCCGCGACGGCCTGTACCTGGTACATGCGCTCCAGGGCGACCTGCGGCGGCACACCGAAGCACGCGGCGACCGCGGCCGACGTGGCGGCGTTCGCCTTGTTGGCGCGCCCGGGCAGCTGGAGGTGGATCGGCCACGCGGAGCCGTGCGGGTCCAGCACGTGGTCGCCGCTGAGCACCCAGCTGGGGGCCGGGCGGCGGAAACCGCACTCGCCGCAGAACCAGTCGTCCCCGGGGCGCTGCATCACACCGCCGCAGGACGGGCAGGACCAGGCGTCGTCCTTCCACTCCTGGCCGGCGGCCACCCACACGACGTTGGGGGAGGAGGAGGCGGCCCAGACGACGAGCGGATCGTCGGCGTTGGCGATGACGGTGGCCTTCGAGCCCGAGAGGCCCTCACGCCACTTCTCGGCCAGCATCCGGGTCTCGGCGGCACGGTCCAGCTGGTCGCGCGAGAGGTTGAGCAGCGCGATCGCCTTCGGGGTCACGTCCCGCGCCACACCGGCGAGGTACTTTTCGTCCACCTCGATCACGCCGAACCTGGCGTCCGAACCGCCCGCCAGCGCGGAGGTGATGCCTGCCGGCATGTTGGCGCCGAGCGCGTTGGAGACGACCGGGCCGCTGGCGCCAAGCGCCTCCGCGATCAGCCTCGTGGTGGTGGTCTTGCCGTTGGTCGCCGACACGAGGACCACGTCCAGGTGCTGCGCGAGCCGTCCCAGCAGATCGGGGTCGAGCTTGAGCGCCACCCGGCCGCCGATCACCGATCCGCTGCCGCGTCCGGCGGCGCGGGACACCGCTGCTGCGGCCTTGCCTGCCGTCACGGCCAGCTTGGCACGCGGCGTCAGGGGCTCCGAGTTGCCTGACATCGTCCTTGATCCTCCTTGCATCGGTCGGGAGTCAGCCTATCGAGGTCCGGTCGGGACCCCGTACCGCGGCACCGTCGGAAAACGTGGAGGTCACGGGGGAACGTACGCTGACGCCATGCGAAACCGGCCCATCCCCGGCAGTTCCGGACTCGTCAGGCCCATGAGCCTGCTCGGCGCCCCGGCTCTGCACGCTCCCTGCGAGCCCGTCACCGACTTCGGCCCCTCCCTGGCCCGGCTTGTCGAGGACATGTTCGCGACGATGTACGCGGCGCAGGGTGTCGGCCTCGCGGCGAACCAGGTCGGCGTCCCGCTGCGCGTCTTCGTCTACGACTGCCCCGACGACGAGGACGTCCGCCACCTCGGACATGTCGTCAACCCGCGCCTGGTGGAGGCGGACGGTGTGACGGTCCGCGGCCCGGAGGGCTGTCTGTCGCTGCCGGGACTGGAATCGGCCACGGAACGCTTCGACCGCGCGGTCGTCGAGGGCGTGACGCTGACGGGCGAACCGGTCCGGGTGGAGGGCACGGGCTTCTTCGCGCGGTGCCTGCAGCACGAGTGCGACCACCTGGAGGGGACGGTGTACACGGACCGCCTCACGGGGTGGCGTCGCGGGCGGGCGGCGCGCGGGGTGCGAAGGGCGCCGTGGGGGACTCAGGCGGGGGTGGCGCGGGTGCGGTGACGGTGTTCGCCGGTCGCACCGGCCCGCGCCTCCAACCCCCTGTGCCTTCGCCGACCCCTCAGAACCCCGGGCCGTCCGCCCGGTCCTCCGCCTCGAAGAGGCGCCCGCACAGCAGGTCCGTCAGGCTCTCCACCAACTCGCTTCGCGAGCACGGGCGTTCGCCCAGCCACCAGTCGCCGGCCGCGTGCATCATGCCGATCACGCCGTGGCCCCACACCCGGGCCACCAGGTCCCCGCCGGGGCCGAGGTCGACGCGGTCGGCGATCACCTTGCCCAGCTCCTCGCCGAGGCGGCGCAGCAGCGGCGCGGAGTGACGGCCGACGTCGAAGGCCTGCTCCGAGGGCTGGTTGTCCTCGGCCGGGTGCATCAGGAACCGGTACACCTGCGGACGCGCCTCGATCGCGGCGAGGTACGTGTCCAGCGTGCCCGCCACCCGCTGCCGGCGGTCGACGTCCGCGTCCACCGCCACCTGCAACGCCCTCAGCAGCGCATCGGTGTGACGCTTGGCCAGTGCACGGTAGAGCCCGCCCTTGTCCCCGAAGTGCCGGTAGAGGATCGGCTTGGTGATGCCCGCTTCCGCGGCGATGGCGTTCATGGAGGCCTGCGGTCCGTCGCGGAGCACCACCCGGTCTGCTGCTTCGAGCAGCTCCCGTCGCCGCTGGTCCCCCGACCGGTGATGTGTGGTCTCCATGATTCGTCTCTCCCCGCCCTTGCGATTGCGTGACGCGCAAGGTAACACCCCCTTCTCCGACCTGTGATCCGGTGGCCTCGGTTGACACGGGCTACTACCCGGTAACAGACTTCGGTTACCGCAAGTAACGCGCTGGTGGGCGCCGTAGGGCTGGAGGGGACATGGCCGAGTTCACGCTCGATCTCAATGAGGACCAGAAGCAGGTCCGTGATTGGCTGAACGGCTTTGCCAAGGATGTGATGCGCCCGGCGGCCGCGGAATGGGACGAGCGCGAGGAGACCCCCTGGCCCGTCATCCAGGAGGCGGCGAAGCTCGGAATCTACTCCCTGGACTTCTACGCGCAACAGTTCTTCGACCCCACCGGCCTCGGCATCCCGATGACGATGGAGGAGCTGTTCTGGGGCGACGCGGGCATCGCCCTGTCGATCGTCGGGACCGGTCTCGCGGCAGTCGGCGTGATCGCCAACGGCACCGAGGAGCAGATCGGCACCTGGATCCCGCAGATGTACGGCGACGCGAACGATGTGAAGGTCGCCGCTTTCTGCTCCTCCGAGCCCGACGCCGGCAGCGACGTGTCGGCGATGCGGACCCGTGCGGTGTACGACGAGGCCAAGGACGAATGGGTCCTCAACGGCACCAAGACCTGGGCGACCAACGGCGGCATCGCCAACGTCCATGTCGTCGTCGCGTCCGTCGACCCCGGGCTCGGCTCCAAGGGGCACGCCTCCTTCATCGTTCCCCCGGGGACCCCCGGCCTCTCCCAGGGGCAGAAGTTCAAGAAGCACGGGATCCGCGCCTCGCACACCGCCGAGGTCGTGCTGGAGGACGCCCGCGTCCCCGGCCACTGCCTGCTCGGCGGCAAGGAGAAGCTCGACGAGCGACTGGCGAAGGCCCGCGAGCGTGCGAAGGCGGGCGGCGGCGAGAGGGTCAAGAACGCGGCGATGGCCACCTTCGAGGCGTCCCGCCCGGCCGTCGGTGCGATGGCGGTGGGCACCGCCCGTGCCGCGTACGAGGAGGCGCTGGAGTACGCGAAGACGCGCGAGCAGTTCGGCCGCCCGATCATCGACAACCAGGGCGTCGCCTTCCAGCTCGCCGACATGCGCACCCAGATCGACGCGGCACGGCTGCTGGTCTGGCGCGCCTCCTGGATGGCGACCGTCGGCAAGCCGTTCACCTCGGCCGAGGGCTCCATGTCGAAGCTGTTCGCCAGCGAGACAGCGAAGAAGGTCACCGCCCAGGCCATCCAGATCCTCGGCGGCAACGGCTTCACCCGTGAGTACCCGGTGGAGCGCATGCACCGCGACGCCGCGATCTACACGATCTTCGAGGGCACGAGCGAGATCCAGCGCCTCGTCATCGCCCGCACCCTCTCGGGCATGCCGATCCGCTGACCGGAGCGTGCGCAGGCCCCTTCCGCCGCGGGCGGAAGGGGCCTGCGGCCGTCATGCCGACAGCTGCGCCTCGATGGCGGCCACGACCTCGGGTGCCTCCGGTTCCGTGCGCGGCCGGAAGCGGGTGACCTCACCCTGCGGCGAGATCAGGAACTTCTCGAAGTTCCACTGGACGTCGCCGGCCTCGCCGTCGGCGTCCGCGACCTTGGTCAGCTCCGTGTAGAGCGGGTGCCGGTCGGCCCCGTTCACCTCGGTCTTCTCCAGCATCGGGAACGTGACTCCGTACGTCGCCGAGCAGAAGGCGCCGATCTCCTCCGCGCTGCCGGGCTCCTGCCCCGCGAACTGGTTGCACGGCACACCGAGCACCGTGAATCCGCGCTCGCCGTACAGCTTCTGCAGTCGTTCGAGCCCCTCGTACTGCGGCGTCAGGCCGCACTTGGATGCCACGTTCACCACGAGCACGGCCTTGCCGTGATGGTCGCGGAGCGACGTCTCGTCACCGGAAAGCGTGCGCAGCGGGATGTCGTGCAGGGACATATGGGGCTCCTTCTTGCCTGTGGGGTTCATCCGATTCCTATCAGTCCGTGCGGCAGCCGTGGCCGTCGGGCGCAGGGCGACGCGGTTCAGCCGTCCAGCCTGCGGAACAGCCCTTCCTGCACCACCGACACCAGGAGCTCGCCGGCCCGGTTGTAGATCCTGCCGCGGGCGAGGCCGCGCCCGCCCGTGGAGATCGGTGACTCCTGGTCGTACAGGAACCACTCGTCGGCCCGGAACGGGCGGTGGAACCACATCGCATGGTCCAGCGACGCCATGTCGAAGCCGCGCGGACCCCACAGCGGCTCGACGGGGATGCGGACCGCGTCCAGCAGCGTCATGTCGCTCGCATACGTGAGCGCGCAGGTGTGCACCAGCGGATCGTCGCCCAGCGGGCCCACTGCCCGCATCCACACCGCACTGCGCGGATCCGCGTCCTTGATCTGCTCCTGTGTCCAGCGCAGCCGGTCCACATAGCGGATGTCGAACGGCTGCCGGCGCGCCATACGCTCCAGCGACTCCGGCAGCGCGCCCAGGTGTTCGCGGATCTCGGTGGCCAGATTGGGCAGTGACTCGGGGTCGGGGAACTCCAGCCGTGGCGGCAGCTGGTGCTCGATGCTGCCGGCCTCCGGACGGTGGAAGGACGCCGTCAGGTTGAAGATTGTCTTACCTTGCTGAATGGCGGTCGTCCGGCGTGTCGTGAACGAGCGCCCGTCCCGCACCCGCTCCACCTGGTAGACGATCGGCACCCCGGGGATGCCCGGACGCAGGAAGTAGGCGTGAAGCGAGTGCACCGGGCGCTCGCCGTCGGTCGTCCGGCCGGCCGCCACCAGGGCCTGGCCCGCCACCTGACCGCCGAAGACACGCTGCAAGGACTCGTTGGGGCTGCGCCCGCGGAAGATGTTGACCTCGATCTGCTCCAGATCGAGCAGATCGACCAGCCGCTCGGCCGGGTTCGTCATCGGTGAGATCCTCTCGGGATTCCTGGTCAGAGCTGTCCGACGGAGGTGACACGCACGACCGCCCGGCCTTCCTCGTCCGAGGCCGCGAGGTCGACCTCCGCACTGATGCCCCAGTCATGGTCGCCGTTGGGGTCCGCGAAGGTCTGACGCACGCGCCACAGGCCGTGCTCGGCGTCCTCCTCGATCGCGAGGAGCTTCGGACCGCGGGCGTCAGGACCCGTACCCAGGTCGTCGTACTCGTCCCAGTACGCGTCCATCGCCTCGCCCCACGCGTCCTCGTCCCAGCCGGACTCGGCGTCCATCTCACCCAGTTCGCCGACCTGGTCGAGGGCCGCCAGCTCCACGCGGCGGAACATGGCGTTGCGGACCAGGACACGGAAGGCGCGCGCGTTGGCCGTGACCGGCTTGACCTGGTCGGCCTTCTCCTGAGCCTCCTCGGCGGTCTCCACCTCCGGGTTGGCCAGCTGCTCCCACTCGTCCAGCAGGCTGGAGTCGACCTGGCGCACCATCTCGCCCAGCCAGGCGATCAGATCCTCCAGGTCCTCGGTCTTGAGGTCGTCGGGGATGGTGTGGTCGAGCGCCTTGTACGCACTCGCCAGGTAGCGCAGCACGATGCCCTCGGTGCGCGCGAGCTCGTACCAGGAGGTGAACTCCGTGAAGGTCAGCGCCCGTTCGTACATGTCGCGGATGACGGATTTCGGCGAGACCGGGTGGTCACCGACCCAGGGGTGCGACTTCTTGTAGACGTTGTACGCGTGCCACAGCAGCTCCTCCAGCGGCTTCGGGTACGAGATGTCCTGGAGCCGCTCCATACGCTCCTCGTACTCGACGCCGTCCGCCTTCATCCTGCCGACCGCCTCACCGCGCGCCTTGTTCTGCATGGCGGCGAGGATCTGACGCGGATCGTCGAGCGTCGACTCGACGACGGAGACCATGTCCAGGGCGTACGACGGGGACTCCGGGTCCAGCAGGTCGAAGGCGGCGAGGGCGAACGTCGACAGCGGCTGGTTGAGCGCGAAGTCCTGCTGGAGGTCGACGGTGAGCCGGATGGTGCGACCCTCCGCGTCGGGCTTCTCCAACTGCTCCACCACTCCGCCGTCGAGCAGCGACCGGTAGATGGCAATGGCCCGGCGGATGTGGCGCAGCTGCGCCTTGCGCGGCTCGTGGTTGTCCTCCAGCAGCCGGCGCATGGCCTCGAAGGCGTTGCCCGGTCGGGCGATCACCGAGAGCAGCATGATGTTGGTGACCCGGAAACGGGAGGTCAGCGGCTCGGGCTCGGAGGCGATCAGCTTCTCGAACGTACTGTCCGACCAGGCGACGAAGCCCTCGGGCGCCTTCTTCCTGACCACCTTGCGGCGCTTCTTCGGGTCGTCACCCGCCTTCGCGAGTGCCTTCTCGTTCTCGATGACATGCTCGGGCGCCTGCGCGACGACGAAACCGGCGGTGTCGAAACCGGCACGCCCCGCCCGCCCCGCGATCTGGTGGAACTCTCGGGCCCGCAGCGTCCGCACCCGGGTGCCGTCGTACTTGGTGAGCGCGGTGAACAGCACCGTGCGGATGGGGACATTGACGCCGACGCCCAGTGTGTCCGTGCCGCAGATGACCTTCAACAGGCCCGCCTGCGCGAGCTTCTCGACGAGCCTGCGGTACTTCGGCAGCATGCCCGCGTGGTGCACCCCGATGCCGTGCCGCACATAACGGGACAGGTTCTTGCCGAACTTGGTGGTGAAGCGGAAGTTGCCGATCAGCTCGGCGATCTTGTCCTTCTCCTCGCGGGAGCACATGTTGATGCTCATCAGCGACTGCGCCCGCTCGACCGCCTGCGCCTGCGTGAAGTGCACGATGTAGACCGGCGCCTGCTTCGTCTCCAGCAGCTCGGTCAGCGTCTCCGTGATCGGCGTGAGCTCGTAGTCGTACGACAGCGGGACCGGCCGCGTCGCCGACCGCACGACCGAGGTGGGCCTGCCCGTGCGACGGGTCAGATCCTTCTCGAACATCGACACGTCGCCGAGCGTCGCCGACATCAGGACGAACTGCGCCTGCGGCAGTTCCAGCAGCGGGATCTGCCACGCCCAGCCGCGATCCGGCTCCGCATAGAAGTGGAACTCGTCCATCACGACCTGGCCGATGTCGGCGTTCCTGCCGTCGCGCAGCGCGATCGACGCCAGCACCTCGGCGGTGCAGCAGATGACGGGGGCGTCGGCGTTGACCGACGCGTCGCCGGTCAGCATGCCGACGTTCTCCGTGCCGAACAGCTTGCACAGATCGAAGAACTTCTCCGACACCAGCGCCTTGATCGGCGCGGTGTAGAACGTGACCTGGTCCTTGGCCAACGCCGCGAAATGCGCACCTGCGGCGACCAGGCTCTTTCCCGATCCGGTGGGCGTCGACAGGATGACGTTCGCCCCCGAGACCACCTCGATCAGGGCCTCCTCCTGAGCCGGGTAGAGCGTGATACCCCGCTCCTCGGCCCACGAGGAGAAGGCATCGAAGAGGGCATCGGGGTCGGCTTCGGGCGGCAGCTGATCGATAAGGGTCACGCCCCCATCTTGCCTGCCTTCCGCCCGGATGAGGGAACCGGAGGTCGCGGCGAAGATCGCTACCGATACGCTGCCCTGTCAACTGGGGTTCGGCACAAGAACAATGGGGCGGGAAACGCACATGATGGGACCGGCGCACTCTCTGTCAGGAGCAGCTGCCTGGCTGGGGGTGGGCGCGGCGACAGCCGCCGCCGGCCATCCGATGCCATGGCCGGTGCTCGTCGTCGGAGCGCTGATATGCGCCGGCGCGGCGCTCGCGCCGGACCTCGACCACAAGGCGGCGACGATCTCCCGGGCCTTCGGGCCGATCTCGCGCGGACTGTGCGAGATCGTCGACAAGCTGTCGTACGCGGTCTACAAAGCGACGAAGAAGCCGGGGGACAAGCGCAGGACCGGCGGCCACCGGACACTGACGCACACCTGGCTGTGGGCGGTCCTGATCGGCGGCGGCGCCTCGGCCGTCGCGATACTCGGCGGCCGGTGGGCGGTCCTCGCGATCCTCTTCGTGCACATGGTCCTCGCCGTCGAGGGCCTGCTGTGGCGGGCCGCCCGCGTCTCCAGCGACGTGCTGGTGTGGCTGCTGGGCGCGACCAGCGCATGGATCCTGGCAGGTGTGCTCGACAAGCCGGGCAACGGTGCGGACTGGCTGTTCACGGCGCCCGGCCAGGAGTACCTGTGGCTGGGGCTGCCGATCGTGCTCGGCGCCCTGGTGCACGACATCGGCGACGCGCTGACTGTCTCGGGCTGCCCGATCCTGTGGCCCATCCCGGTGGGACGCAAGCGGTGGTACCCGGTGGGCCCGCCCAAGGCGATGCGTTTCCGGGCGGGCAGCTGGGTGGAGCTGAAGGTGCTGATGCCCGTCTTCATGCTGCTGGGGGGCGTGGGCGGCGCGGCGGCGCTGAACTTCATCTGACGGTGGCGGCGCACTGCCGGCGCGACGCCTCCTGGACCGGCCCGTGCGGACCGGTCCAGGAGCGCGAACGCACTATCCGTGCCAGGAGCGCCACAGCGCCGCGTACGCCCCCTCCGCCGACACCAGCTCGTCATGGCTGCCCAGCTCGCTGATCCGGCCGTCCTCGACGACCGCGATCACGTCCGCGTCGTGCGCGGTGTGCAGGCGGTGCGCGATCGCCACCACCGTGCGCCCGTCGAGGACTCGTGACAACGAGCGCTCCAGATGGCGGGCCGCCCGCGGATCCAGGAGCGATGTCGCCTCGTCGAGGACCAGCGTGTGCGGGTCCGCCAGGACCAGGCGGGCCAGGGCGATCTGCTGGGCCTGCGCCGGTGTGAGGGACACACCGCCCGAGCCGACCTCGGTGTCGAGGCCGTCGTCCATGCCGCGGGACCAGCCGTCCGCGTCCACCGCCCCCAGCGCCGCCCACAACTCCGCGTCCGTCGCCCCGGACCGTGCGAGCAGCAGGTTGTCGCGCAGCGAACCCACGAAGACGTGGTGCTCCTGGTTGACCAGCGCCACGTGCTCGCGCACCCGCTCCGCCGGCATACGGGACAGCTCCGCCGCGCCGAGAGTGACCCGGCCGGACCGCGGTGCGTAGATCCCCGCGAGCAGCCGGCCCAGCGTGGACTTGCCCGCACCGGACGGGCCGACGAGCGCCAGCCGGGTGCCGGGCGGGACCTCCATGGAGACGCGGTGCAGGACGTCGACGCCCTCGCGGTACCCGAAGTGCACACCGTCCGCCCGGACGTCCCGCCCGTCAGGACGGACCGTCGCATCGCCCGCGTCCGGCTCGATCTCGCGCACGCCCACGAGCCGCCCCAGGGACACCTGGGCGACCTGGAGCTCGTCGTACCAGCGCAGGATCAGATTCACCGGATCGACCATCATCTGCGCGATCAGCGCACCCGTGGTCAGCTGGCCGATGCCGATCCAGCCCTGCAGCACGAACACACCGCCGACCATCAGGACGGAACCGAGCACGGTGGCATGCGTGACGTTGATGACCGGGAAGAGCACCGACCGCAGATAGAGCGTGTAGCGCTCCCACGCCGTCCACTCCTTGATCCGCCGGTCCGACAGAGCGACGCGCCGCGCGCCGAGGCGGTGGGCCTCCACGGTGCGGCCGGCGTCGACGGTCTCGGCGAGCACGGTGGCGACGGCCGCGTACCCGGCGGCCTCGGAGCGGTACGCGGACGGAGCCCGTTTGAAGTACCAGCGGCAGCCGATGACCAGCACGGGCACCGCGATCAGCACGGCGGGCGCCAGCGGCGGCGCGGTCACGGCGAGCCCGCCGAGCAGCAGCACGATCCAGAAGACGCCGATCGTCAGCTGCGGCACCGCCTCGCGCATCGCGTTCGCCAGCCGGTCGATGTCCGTGGTGATACGGGACAGCAGATCGCCCGTACCCGCGCGCTCCAGCACGCCCGGCGGCAGTCCGACCGACCGGACGAGGAAGTCCTCGCGGAGGTCGGCCAGCATCCGCTCGCCGAGCATCGCGCCGCGCAGCCGCACCATCCGTACGAACACGGCCTGGACGACCAGCGCGACCGCGAACAGCCCGGCCGTACGCTCCAGATGGAGATCACGGGCACCGTCTGTGGCCCGTTCGACGAGCGAACCGAGCAGCCACGGCCCGGCCATCGACGCCACCACGGCCACCGTGTTGACCGCGATGAGCATCGCGAAGGCGCGGCGGTGGCGCCGCGTCAGCTCGGCAACATACGCCCGAACGGTCGCGGGCGAGCCCACCGGCAGGGTGGTCGCCGTCCGGGGGGCCGCCGGATCGTACTCCGGTGGCGCCATGCCGATCATGCCGTCTCCTCGATGTCGATCCTGGTGGTGCGGCCGTCGTGCTCCGCCCGCACCGTGGAGAGCTGCTCCTCCTCGGTCTCGCGGGTGACGACGGCTCGGTACTGCGGCTCCTTGCGGAGCAGTTCGCGGTGCACTCCGACGGCGGCGACCCCGCCCTCGTGGACGAGGACGACGCGGTCGGCACGGTCGAGCAGCAGCGGTGAGGACGTGAAGACGACCGTCGTACGCCCCGACCGGAGCGACCGCAGCCCCTCGGCGATCCGTGCCTCCGTGTGCGAGTCGACGGCCGACGTCGGCTCGTCGAGCACCAGGACCTCGGGCGCCGTGACCAGCGACCGGGCCAGTGCAAGACGTTGCCGCTGGCCGCCGGAGAGCGACCGGCCGCGCTCGGTGATCGGCGCCTGCATCGGGTCGCCGTCGAGTGCCGCCTGCGCCAGCGCCGTCAGCACGTCGCCGCACTCGGCAGCGGCCAGCGCGTCGGCCGCGGACACTGCGCCGGAGGCGGGCACGTCCAGCAGTTCGGTCAGAGTCCCGGACAGCAGCACCGGATCCTTGTCCTGGACGAGCACGGCGGCGCGTGCCGTGTCCAGCGACAGTTCGTCCAGGGCCACTCCGCCGAGCAGTGCGGACGGCAGGCCGTCGGCCTCCGCCGGGTGGCCGCCGAGCCGCTCGGCCAGCTGTCCTGCCGCGTCCGGGTCGCCGCAGACCACGGCGGTCAGGCAACCGGCCGGCGCGTGCAGTCCGGTGGCCGGGTCGTACAGGTCGCCTGCCGGAACGGTGTCCGTGCCGCCGGACCCGTCGGTCGCACGCTGCAGCGCCAGCACCTTCGCGGCCCGGCGGGCCGAGGGGCGGGAGAAGGAGTACGCCATGGCGATCTCCTCGAAGTGCCGCAGCGGATAGGCGAGCAGCATCACCGCGCTGTAGACGGTGACGAGTTCGCCGACCTCGATGCGGCCGCCGACGACGAGCCCGACGCCGTGCCAGACCACGCCGATGATCAGCAGCCCCGGAAGCAGCACCTGGACGGCGGCGATCAGCGACCACATCCGGGCACTGCGGACGGCGGCGCGGCGCACCTCCTGCGAAGCGCGTCGATAGCGGGTGAGGAACAGTTCCTCGCCGCCGATGCCGCGCAGGACCCGTAGGCCGGCGACGGTGTCGGAGGCCAGTTCCGTGGCCTTTCCCGCCTTCTCGCGCTGGGCGTCGGCGAGACGGGTCGCACGCGGCAGCAGGGGCAGTACGCCCATCGCGAGGACGGGCACACCGATGGCGACCAGTACGCCGAGCGCCGGCTGGTAGACCAGCAGGCCCACGCAGACGAGCACGACGGTGACGGCGGCGGCGAGGAATCGGGAGACCGCTTCGACGAACCAGCCGATCTTCTCGACGTCCCCGGTGGAGACCGCGACGACCTCGCCCGCGGCGACCCTTCGGGTGAGTGCCGAGCCGAGCTGAGCGGTGCGCCGGGCCAGCAGCTGCTGGGTGCGTGCGGCGGCGGTGATCCAGTTGGTGACGGCCGTGCGGTGCAGCATCGTGTCGCCGAAGGCGATACCGGCCGTGGCGAGCGCGATGAGGCCGCCCGCGCGGGCGAGTCCGGTGCCGGACTCCTCGACGACGGCCTGCACGGACAGACCGACGCCGTACGGCAGGGCCATCACGGCCACGAAGTGCAGCAGCCCCCAGCACAGGGCCTTGATCTGCCCGCCCAGCTGGTTGCGGCCCAGCCAGAGCAGAAAACGGGTGCCGGTCCGGACGTCGGGTTCTCCTGGGTCGGGATACGGAAGATCGCGAATCTGCATGACGTCCCATGACTCGTCGAAGAATGGAGCAAACCGTGCAAGGTTCGCGGTTCGAGGCCGGGTGCGGCAATTGATTTTTGTGCACCAGGACACACCATCCGCAGGCCCGTGACCATTCGGCCTCCGGCGTCACACGCCCCGCACCCGTGACGTCAGCAGCGCGGGCCGGGACCGTCGACAAGAGCGGAGAGCAGGGCGCCCAACTCCTCCCGCTGCCCGGGCGAGAGCGGCGAGAGTATGTCCTCCGCCGCCGCCCGGCGCGCGTCACGCAGGGAGCGGAGTGTCGCCCGGCCGGTGTCCGTGAGCTCGATCCGGGTCACTCTGCGGTTCGTGGGATCGGGGACGCGGCGTACGCAGTCGCTCGCCTCCAGCCCGTCGACGAGACTGGTCACGGCCCGCGGGACCACTTCCAGGCGCTCCGCGAGGTCGGCCATGCGCGGTGGCCGGTCGTAGTGTGCGAGCGTCCGCAGCAGGCGGGACTGCGCCGGGGTGATCGCGACGCCGGCGGACTCCAACTGGCGCTTCTGGCTGCGGTGGAGCCGACGGGTCAGCCGCAGCAACTGCTCGGCGAGCAGGCCGTCGGCGTCAGGGGTGCTCATGCGGGAACAATAACAGGACCTCGTTCATTGTGAATACAGGTAACAGTGAGCTAGGCTCGCGAAAACCGTCCGTCCCCTGACCAAGGAGTGCATTGCGCCCCGATCAACCCACATGGACCCCACCGCCCCGGGAACCCGGCCAGCCGCCCGCCGATGTGCGCCGCATCCTGCGTCTCTTCCGGCCGTACCGCGGCAGGCTCGCCGTCGTAGGGCTCCTCGTCGGCGCGTCGTCGCTGGTCTCCGTGGCCTCGCCGTTCCTGCTTCGCGAGATTCTCGACACCGCGATCCCGCAGGGACGCACCGGGCTGCTCAGTCTGCTCGTGCTCGGCATGATCGCCACAGCCGTCGTGACCAGCGTCTTCGGCGTGCTCCAGACCCTGATCTCCACCACCGTCGGCCAGCGGGTGATGCACGACCTGCGCACCGCGGTCTACGCCCAGCTGCAGCGGATGCCCCTCGCGTTCTTCACCAGGACCCGAACGGGTGAGGTCCAGTCCCGCATCGCCAACGACATCGGCGGCATGCAGGCGACGGTCACCTCCACCGCCACGTCGCTGGTCTCCAACCTCACCGCCGTGGTCGCCTCGATCGTCGCGATGCTCGCACTGGACTGGCGGCTCACTGTCGTCTCGCTGCTCCTGCTGCCGCTGTTCGTCTGGATCAGCCGCCGTGTCGGACGCGAGCGCAAGAAGATCACCACGCAGCGCCAGAAGCAGATGGCCGCGATGGCCGCCACGGTCACCGAGTCGCTGTCGGTCAGCGGAATCCTGCTCGGCCGCACCATGGGCCGCGCCGACTCCCTGACCCGCTCCTTCGCCGACGAGTCCGAGCGGCTGGTCGATCTCGAGGTGCGCTCCAGCATGGCCGGGCGATGGCGGATGTCCACGATCGGGATCGTCATGGCCGCGATGCCCGCACTGATCTACTGGGCGGCCGGTCTCGCGCTGCAACCGGGCGGATCCACGATCTCCATCGGCACGCTCGTCGCCTTCGTCTCGCTCCAGCAGGGCCTGTTCCGCCCGGCCGTGAGCCTCCTCTCCACCGGCGTGCAGATGCAGACCTCGCTCGCGCTGTTCCAGCGGATCTTCGAGTACCTCGACCTGCCCGTCGACATCACCGAGCCCGCGACGCCGGCGGTCCTGGACAAGGTGAGCGGCGAGGTGCGCTTCGAGAACGTCGACTTCGCCTACGAGGCGCAGCAGAAGCGCCTGACGCTGGACGGAATCGACATCACCGTGCCCGCGGGCGGCTCCCTCGCCGTCGTCGGCCCCACCGGCTCCGGCAAATCCACGCTCAGCTATCTCGTGCCCCGGCTCTACGACGTCACGGGCGGCCGGGTGACGATCGACGGTGTCGATGTCCGGGACCTCGACTTCGACACGCTGGCCCGAGCCGTCGGCGTCGTGTCCCAGGAGACGTACCTCTTCCACGCCTCCGTGGCCGACAATCTGCGCTTCGCCAAGCCGGACGCGACGGACGAGGAGATCGAGGCCGCGGCACGCGCCGCCCAGATCCACGACCACATCGCTTCCCTGCCAGACGGATACGCCACCCTCGTCGGCGAGCGCGGATACCGCTTCTCCGGAGGCGAGAAGCAGCGGCTCGCGATCGCCCGCACGATCCTGCGCGATCCGCCGGTGCTGATTCTCGACGAGGCGACCAGCGCCCTGGACACCCGCACCGAGCACGCGGTGCAGCAGGCCATCGACGCACTGTCGGCGGGACGCACGACCATCACCATCGCCCATCGGCTCTCCACCGTGCGGGACGCCGATCAGATCGTCGTCCTGGAAGCAGGACGTATGGCCGAGCGCGGCACGCACGAGGAACTGCTCGACAGGGACGGCCGCTATGCCGCTCTGGTCCGAAGGGACGCGCAACTGCAGCCCACGGCCGCCGTGAGCGTCGACGCGACCTGATCGGCGCAGGGCACCGACGGACGGGCCCGGATGCCCGCGGCGCCGGCCGCATACGGCATGATCGCCGCCCATGAGACCACTTCTGGGTGTCGACCTGCCGGGTTTCCGGACTGTCGACCATGACGTTTGGGCGAACGACGACGGCGACATCCTGTCGCTCCACTTCTTCGATCTGACGCCGGATCTGCCCGCGTCCCTCGACGACGGCCCCGCACTGCGGGCCGCGCTCACGCGATACACGGCCGAAGCGGGAGGCGGACTGATCGAGGCCTCCGTCAAGACGCTCGGTGAACTGCCCGCGCTGCGGCAGATACTGAAGCTGCCCCTCCCCGGGCAGCCCAGCGGACAGGTGTTCATCGGCAGCTTCACCGTGCCGCGCGCCAACTGCAGCACCGTTGTGAAGATCCAGGCGCCCGAGCGGGGGATGACCGGGATGCGCGAGGCGATGGTCATGGCCCAGGTGGGTCACGACACGTACTTCCGGCCCCATCCGTATGCGCCCGAGGTGCAGGGTGGCCTGCCGTTCCACGCCGCGGATCACGCCCAGTGGGACCCGCAGTTCCCCGATCATCCGCTGAGCCGGGTGCGGCGGACGCTCCTCGCGCTGGCCGAAGCGGTAGAGGTGGCGCCGGAGTTCGCCGCGCTGCCGCCGTTCACCCGCTGAGCCGCGCCGCGCACGCACGACGGCGCCGCCGTTCCCGTGGGACGGGGAGCGGCGGCGCCTTTCGTGAACGATCGTCAGACGAGCCAACCCACGAAGTGGACGACGCCGGCGAGCAGGTTGGTGATGAGGTCCATGGTGGTGCGTTCTCCTTGTGCCTGGAGCTGATGTGGGACTGCGCGGTCGCGGTCTGCAGCCCGCCTCGTGCGCACAGTAAGCATCCGATGGCACAGGGGAGTTGAACGACAAAAACGGCTGCGATCACACGTTCCGGCGAACAACCGGTCGAGCGTTCGTTTGTTCGTGACACCTGTGCCGCCTGGTCGCCCGTGTCGCGGCGCGGCTGGTGCAGGGGTGCTGCCGCGTGCGGGGTTAGCGTGACTGTATGACGAATACGCCCTCGTCGGCCCGGTCCGGGCGGAGGCTCCGCCTCACCCGGCGCGGCCGCATTCTGCTGGTCGTCGGCGCTGTCGCGGTCGCGGCGGCAGCCGCGACGCTGCCGTTCCTGCTGACCGAGGACAAGGCTCCCAAGCCCCGGCCGCCCGCGCCGGTGACCCTTGTGATCCCCGAGGGATGGCGCGCCGGTCAGGTGTACGCCGCGGTCGACAAGGCGCTCAAGCAGAAACCCGGCACCACGAAGAACGCCGCCGCCAAGGCCCGGCTCAGCCTTCCGCCCGACGCCAAAAGAAACCCCGAGGGCTATCTCTTCCCCGCCACGTATCCGATCGACGAGAGCACCACTTCTGCAAGCCTGCTCAGTTTCATGGTCAACACCGCCAATCAGCGGTTCGGCGCCGAGGTGATCGCCGACAGCGCGAGCAGCGAAGGGCTGAGCGCGTACGACGTGGTGAGCATCGCGAGCATCGTGCAGGCCGAGGCGGACACGGCGCCGGACATGGGCAAGGTGGCCAGGGTCGTCCGCAACCGCCTGGCGGAGGGCATGCCGCTGCAGATGGACTCGACCCTCAACTACGCGCTGGGGCGCAGCACACTGGACACCACGGCGGAGGACACACGTCTCGACAGCCCCTACAACACCTACGAGCGCATGGGCCTGCCGCCGACGCCCATCGGCAATCCGGGCGAGGAGGCGATGCGCGCGGCGGTGGATCCACCCGCGGGCGACTGGCTGTACTTCGTGACGGTCGGACCGGGTGACACACGTTTCACCAGCGACTACGCCGAACACGAGCGCAATGTCGAGGAGTTCAACGCCCGGCGCGCCGAGGCGGGAGCGACCGGCTGACCCGGTTCCGCCGGGTCTCAGACCAGTGCCGGTGCGGGGTCCGAAGCCGTTGCACGGTCCGGCGCCGGATCACGGGCCGTCAGCCGCCGGATGTCGCGCACGGCGGCCCGCCCTGCGCGGTTGGCGCCGATCGTGGACGCCGACGGGCCGTACCCGACGAGATGGACGCGCTCGTCCCGTACGGCGCGGGTGCCGTCCATCCGGATCCCGCCGCCCATCTCGCGAAGCCGCAAGGGCGACAGATGGTCGATCGCCGGGCGGAACCCGGTCGCCCACACGATCACGTCGGCCGCCACCGCCCGGCCGTCGTCCCAGGCCACACCGGTCGGCGTGATCCGGTCGAACATCGGCAGCCGGTTCAGCACCCCCGACTGGCGGGCCCTGCGGATGGCGTCGGTCAGCGGAAGCCCGGTCACCGACACCACGCTCCGGGGCGGCAGCCCGCGCCGTACCCGTTCCTCGACCAGGGCGACCGCCGCCCGCCCGGCCTCCTCGTCGAACGGGCCTTCGCGGAAGACCGGCGGGCGCCGGGTCACCCAGGTCGTCTCCGCCGCGACCTCTGCGATCTCCATCAGATGCTGCGTCCCCGATGCCCCGCCGCCCACCACCACGACGCGCAGACCGGCGAACTCCTGCGGCCCCGGGTAGTCCGCGGTGTGCAGTTGCCTTCCCCTGAACGTTTCCTGGCCGCGGTAGCGCGGCCGGAACGGACGGTCCCATGTGCCGGTCGCGTTGATCAGGGCGCGCGTCTGCCAGGTGCCCTCCGAGCTCTCGACGGCCAGTCGGCCGCCCATGCCCTCGCGGACCGCGGCGACCTCCACGGGCCGGTGCACCCGCAGGTCGAATCGCTCCTCGTACTGCGCGAAGTATGCGCCGATCACTTCGGACGACGGCCGGCCGTCGTCGGCCCCGGTCAGTTCCATGCCGGGCAGGGAGTGCATGCCGTGGACCTTGCCGTAGGTGAGCGAGGGCCACCGGAACTGCCAGGCGCCGCCCGGGCGCGGGGCGTGGTCCAGCACCACGAAGTCCCGGTCGGGCACCATGCCGCTGCGCCGCAGATGGTGGGCCGCGGACAGCCCCGCCTGCCCGGCACCGATGACGACCACGTCCACGTCGTGCGCACCAAAGTTGTTCACGGTTCTACCAACCGAGGTGTCGTCCGGGATCTTCCCGTCACGCTGACGACGCCGGTACGGCCGCGCGCCCGGCGGCCACGGACGAGAGGATGGGGCCATGCCCGGAACCTTCGCCACCACGACGCTGAACCTCACCACCGGATCCGACGAGAGTGTCACCGATCTCACCCACGCCTGCGAGCAGTTCCTCACGGAGCACGCAGACGGCCGGGACGGACTGCTCAACGTCTTCGTGCCCCACGCAACTGCCGGCATCGCGATCATCGAGACGGGTGCGGGCAGCGACGACGACCTGCTGGCAGCCCTGCACACCCTGCTGCCCGCGGACGAGCGATGGCAGCACCGCCACGGCAGCCCCGGGCACGGCAGGGACCACGTGGTGCCGGCGTTCGTGCCCCCGCACGCGACGCTCCCCGTGATCGGCGGCCGCCTGGAGCTGGGCACCTGGCAGTCGGTCTGTCTCGTCGACACGAACACCAGTAACACGGACCGTCGGGTCCGGTTGAGCTTCCTGGCGTGACTGCCTTCCGCACCCTGCACGCCCGCCCGGCCGACCGGATCGAAATGGACAAGGCCCGCATGTCGGCCCTGCCGCCGGTCGACCCGCCGGGCTGGTCCAGCTTGCGGCTGCCGCGCGACCACTGCGTCCGCATCCACCGCGCGATCCGCTGGTGTGGGCGAAGCGACCCACGGTGTTATTCAATGAGGTGTGCGGTCAGGGATCTCGGGGCCCCCGTCGCACGGGTCCGAGTACGGCCCCGGCGCTGCGCCGGGGACTGCTGAGAGAGCCGCATGGACTCCACACCCTCTCCCTCGTCCTCCTCGGCGTTCGACATGGTCAGTAGCGCCCTGGGGCGCTACATCCCGCGCGGCGGAGCGGCAGCGGCCCCCGATCCCGCCGACGCGCAGGGCGACCGCATCACCCGCCCTCGCGTACCCGACAACCCGGCAGCCGGCCGTCAGGATCAGATTCTCGGCGCGGTCAACCTGGACAGGGATCTGAGAATCACCCGCTGCAATCTGGACGCCCCTGTATTCGCGGGTTTGGACGCCGTGGCCGGGAGTCCCTTCGTCGACTCCCTGCCCCCCGGGGACGTGCCGACGGTCACACGGCGGTTGCGGCAGGTCCTGGAGACCGGTGAGGCGCACGTCGCCCGGATCCAGCGCCTGCGGCGCGGCGACGGGTCGGAGCTGGTGGTCTCGATGAGCATCCTGCCTGCCGTGCTGCCTCACGAGGGCCTGACCGTCTCCTTGATCGCCATGGCCAGGAGGCTGCACCTGTACGCCGCCGAGACCGCGATCGGCACCTCGCTGGACATCGGCGAGACCGCGCAGTCGCTGGCACAGTCCCTGCTGGCTTGGGGAGACGTGGCCGCCGTCGACCTCGACTTCGCCGTGTGGACGGGCGAGGGAGTCACCAGGCAGGGGCAGGGGCGCATCCGGCTACGGCGGGCGGCTTTGGTGCCGGACCGGGCGTGGCCCGAGGGCTACGTGACTCCGGGCGACGATCTCCCCAGCGATGCGAGTCGCCTGCTGGCGCAGGCTGTCCTGCGGGACGACGCCCCGCAGGCCATCGTCATACCCGACCGGGAGGCGGTCGAGCGGGTACTCGGCAGTCCGCGAGTGATGCGTGCCCTGGTGCCCGGCGACCGGTCGGCGGGTGTGGCGTGCATACCGCTGGTCTTGGACGGCCCGCCGTCCGTCGTGCTGGGTGTGGCGGAGGTCTGGCGGCGGGCGGACCGTCCCTTCCGCGACAGCGAGCTGTTCGACCTGCAGGAACTGGTTGCCAGGACCGCCCATCACGTCGACCTGGCCCGTCAGCACCAGCGCGAGCACACGCAGGTGCTGGCGTTGCAGCGGCGGCTGCTTCCCCGGACCGGCGGCGACACCATTGAGATCGCCAGCGTCTACCAGCCCACCACGCCCGACAGCGCGGGCGTCGGCGGCGACTGGGTGAACAGCTTTCCGCTGCCGGACGGCCGTACCGCGCTGGTGGTCGGTGACGTCGTCGGGCACGGCCTGGGCGCTGCGGCAACCATGGGGCAACTGAGCATGGAGGCCCGCGCGCTGCTGTCCGCGGGGCTCGCGCCCGACGAGGTGCTGGAGCACCTGGACAAGACCGTGACGATGCTGGACGACGCGGAGTCCGGCCTGGCGGCCGGCTACAGCGCCCTCGGGTCGACCTGCTGCATCGCCCTCTACGACCCGGTCAGCCACCATGTGGCGCTGTCCAGCGCCGGCCACCTTCCCCCGGTCCTGGTCTCCCCGGACGGGCACGCGGGCCTGCTCCCGGTCCGCCCTCACCCCGGCCTGGGCGCCGAGTTCGCGCTGCGGGAGCCGTTCGACGTGCACACGTTCGGCGCACCCCCGGGATCCCTGCTCGCTCTCTTCACCGACGGCCTGGTGGAGGATCCGGCCGTGTCGATCGACGAGGGCATCGTCAGGCTGGCGGACGCCGTGTCCAGGGTGCACCCCTGGGATTCCCTGCAGCAGGCCGCACGGCACGTCGTCTCCGCGTTGGCACCTGCGCGCCAGCGCGACGATGTGACCCTGCTGCTCGCGCGGATGATCGGCTACCGCAAGGGGGACACCGCGACCTGGCGACTGCCCGCCCGCGACGACGCCCCCGCCCGTGCCCGCTCGCAGGTGTCCGCGCTGCTGCAAGAATGGCGCGCCAGGGACGACACCCGGGACAACGTGCTGCTGCTGGTCAGCGAGCTGGTCACGAACGCCGTGCGCTTCGCCGCCGGTCCCATCACGGTACGGCTGATCAGAGCGGGTCACGGCCTGCTGTGCGAGGTGGGCGACACCGGCAACGGCAGGCCATGTCTGAGCCGGGGCAGCCTCCTCGACGACGGCGGCCGTGGCCTGCACATCGTGCACAGGCTCACCACCCGGTGGGGGGTCCGGTGGACGGACTCCGGCAAGGTGGTCTGGGCGGAAGTCGAGAGGTGAAGCGGCTGCGGCGCGGGGCTCGGCCGGCGTATGTGAGTGCGGCGAAGGTACGGTCGGCGTGCGTCAGCCGACCCTACCGACCTTACGGGCGGTGCCCTCGGCGGTACCGGTGTCGTGACCGGTGATGGGGGCGGCCCGTTTGCTGGTACATGGCGTGGGATCGCACTACAGCCACTCGCCTTCCAGGGCGGTGGCGGTGAGGCCCGGTGCCGCCGCGTACAGGACGGCGCGATTGCCTGACTTCTGCCCGGCGTCGTGCGCCCGCCGCATGATGTCGAACACGGCGGCGCCTCCGCGGTTGCCGCTGGTGTAGCTGTCCCGGCTGTAGTCCAGCAGCCCCGACGGCCACGCGTCGGGCATCGTCTGCTCCATGTACTCCAGCACCCGGGTCCCGCCGGGGTGCGCGAGCAGCACGTCGGGGTGCCAGGAGTCGGGGTTGTCCTGGTAACGGACGCGCAGCCACTCCCACATCGCGGTGACCGTCTCCTGAACGGCGCGCGGCCCGCGCCGGTCCATCACGAAGTGGTTGCCGTCCGACCGCGTATCCAGGCGGTGCAGATTTTGGGTGCCGGGCAGGGTGTGGTGCCAGGCGGCGTCCAGCCGCAGTACCGACTCGCACCTCGGGCGGCCCGTGACCACCATGGCGACCGCGGTGTCCGCGAACAGCAACCGGACGATCAGGGATTCGAGAGTGTCGTCCGCAGGCTGGTAGGTCGTGCTCAGCGCCTCCGCGATCACGACCAGGACCACCCTGTCGGGGTCCGCGGCCACGAGATCCGCCGCCAGCGCCAGGGAGCGGGTCCCCGCGATACAGGCCCACTGCGTGGTCGGCAGCAGCATCACGTCGTTGCGGAGCGGAATCTTGTTGGCCAGGGCGATGTCCAGACCCGGCAGCGCCGGGGTCGTGGAGTGACTGGTGATCAGGCAGTCGATGTCCGAGGCGTCCAGCCCGGCGATCTGCAGGGCCCCCCGTGCCGCACGCTCCCCGTAGGACTGCACGGCCGCCCAAGCCGGCGCGGTGCGCTCCTGGACGGTCTGTGGTGCGGGTATCGCGTCAAGTGCGGCGATCACGCGGTCCACGTCCTGCTGGGTGAACCCGTCGAGCGCCAACGCCTCTTGGGCCGCCTCGATGCCGACAGCCCCCAGACTGCCGCCGTTGCCAGGCGCGACGGCGGTCTCCAGCGGCAGCATCCACCCGCGGGTCTCAATGCCCGTGCTGGCCGCGATGCTGTCGATCCGCGGCGCCCACGCCGCGTGCGGATGCCGGCCGCGCACTTCCGCCACGATCTGGCTGGTCTCCACGTCGTGCTCGCCGTGTATCACGGCAGGAGGACAGAGGTAAGCGGCCATAATGGTGCACCTTTCCATGGGAACAAGCAGGAATGTCACGAGTGCTGTGTGATGGGTCACTTTGGGATTCCGCGCCCAAGGCGTTGCCGATGGACTCCACTTCGGGAGTCGGTAACCGTTTCGAGCATGGGCGGTAAATGGACATTTCCGCTGTGATGTAGACAACTTAGTCAGCCGTTGAGATACGTGACACGGCACACACCGCTGAAAAAACAGGGGCGCTCAGAGCGGTTCCGCAAGCCTTGCTTGACCTACCGTCAACCGGGACGGCTGCCTGGCCACTGCCGGCGGAGCGGGGCGCCACCTGGCGGCATGGGCCACTCGACCGCAGAGACGCTCCGCGACAGGGAAGAGGTTCGCCGCGAGCGGCAGGCTCTCCGATGTGATGGGCGACAGCGGATGGCTCTCGCCGAGTGGTGCAGTCACTGAGCTCTTTCAGTGTGGCCACTGATCGGGTGACGAGTAGGGGTCCGCAACGCACGGGCTCCCGTGCGTCGAGGGAGGTGTGCGTCGTCTCAACCCATCGGCACAGGAGCATCGTTGGTTTCCTGTCCTGCCGCACCAGAGTGCTCTGGTCGGGGTGGTGTACCTGCGCCGGCACGACAAACTCGCGCATATCGCGGCCGGCTTCGGCATCTCCGTCTGCACCGCACACACCTGCACGACCGCGGTTATCGGCCTGCTCGCCGACCGCGAGCCCGGCCTGCTGCTCTTGCGTGGCGGTCGCGGTCAGTTGCGGCCCCGGATTCGCGAACGTGCAGGTCCTCGGCCGCGTCACTCTGAGCGGCCCAGCGAGTAACTGGCGGGGCAGGGCCCGGCTACAGCCGGGGCGTCTGCCCACTCGCTCTGGCCCTGGTCGGAGCGGACTCCTCGGCGGCGTCGGATGAGTTGAACCGGCGCCGATGAATTCCGCGCCGACCCCTGAAACCCGCTACGCCAGGAAGCAATACCGCCCCACCGCCGGGAGATCCGCAACCGAGCGGTTGGTCAGAAAAGGAAGACGAACAGCGGGAGCGGCAAGGCCCTCTCCGAGGTCATGGACGCCCGGTTCAAGCAGATCAGGCGCGATGCGGAGGGGGCGTGAAGGGCGGAGGTCAGCCGAGTTCGAGGAGGCCGGCATCGACGACCGCGCGGCCGAAGGGGCTCGCGAGTTCGGCGAGCCGTTCGCAGCCGGCGTCACCCAGGGCAGCGTAGGCGGGAACGGCCAGGCGGTCGGTGCGGTCCTCGATGTGCCGGCGCAGGCGTACGCCTTCCGGGCTCAGGGAGTCGCCGTCGAGGAGACCTCGCGTGCGCAGGCGCTGTTCGGTGTCGGCCCATTCCTCCTCGGGCCATGCGCGGCTTCCCTTGAGGAAGTCGACGGGAACCTCACCGGTGGCAGCATGCAGAATCAGGGATTCCAAGCCCCCGACGCCCTCGCTCAGCAAGCACGCGACATGGCCGTCTCCACGGAACTCCCGGAGCAGCGTCTGGGCGTGCCACAGCTGCAGGACCGGTTCCTGCGGCCAGGGCAGCGCGGCATGCGCGGCGAACAGCGGGCGGCCCTGGGCGTGTTCGCAGGCTGCCTCGGCGGCCCTGCGGGTCAGCGCCAGGGCCTCGTCCAGAGCGGGGAGTTCGTGGATCCCGGCCCGTCGCAGGGCCTCGCTCGCGGCGGCGTGCCGTGCGTCCAGCACCTGCTGCGGCGTCGTCGAGTCCCAGACCCCGTCGACCGCTTTCCGTACGCGACCGGGGTTGAAGTTGTAGAAGGTCGAGATGACCAGCTCAGCGGATGCCTGGCCGAAGGCGGCGCTCCGGGAGGCGAAGTACCCGGCGCGTCCGCTCAGTCCGAGGTCCGCGTACCGTCGCCCTGCCTCGGGGACGAAGTAGATCATGCCGTGTACGGGCTCGAGTCGGCGCCAGGCTGCTCGCGCTGCTTTCATGGGTCACCTCTTCTGAGAGTCGACAGAGGGGGTATTGGCTGTGGTTCCGGGCTCGCCGTGCGCTCGCAGATGTTCGAGCAGCAGGCGGCTCAGCGTCTCGGGCGCCTCCTCGGGGACCCAGTGGCTGACGCCCTGGAGGGTCTCGAACCGGTACGGTCCGTTGACCCACTGCCCGGTCTCCCGCGCGGCCGCCGGGCCGAACGCGCTGTCCCGCGTGCTCCAGACGTACAGCGTGGGCACCTCGATGACGCCGATCACACCGTCGGGGCGGCCGGCCCGGTACCAGTTCAGCGCCGCGGTGAGAGCACCCGGCTGGGACAGGTGCCGCACGTAGGCCTCAGCACTGCCCTGCGGGACCTTTCCGGCGTAAGTGGCGCGAAGCGCCTCGGCATCTCCTGCGAGCATGCGCTCTTCGGTCGCAGGCGTTTCACGCCAGGCGATCATGTACTGCGATCGTTCGCGCTGGTCCTGGTCGGTGCGCAGGGTGGTGGCCAGAGCGCCGGGGTGCGGGGTCGAGACAACTGTCAGGGTACGTACGCGATCGGGGTGGGCATCGGCGGTCCACCACGCCACCGCGCCTCCCCAGTCATGGCCGACCAGGTCGAACGACCCCCAGCCCAGTTCTTCCGTGATCGCGACCACATCGTCGACCAGGACGTTCATGCGGTAGTCCGCGGGCCGCTCGGGGCGGGCCCCGGGGGAGTACCCGCGCTGGTCGGGTGCCACCACCCGGTAGCCGTGCGTGGCCAACGCCGCGATCTGTCGTTGCCACACCAGCCCCGTCTGCGGGAAGCCGTGCAGCAACAGCACCGGACGGCCCTCGGGTGGACCCTCCGTGATCGCGTCGAACACGCCCGCAGCAGTGGAGATCCTCAGCTCGGTCACGATCCCCTCCTTCATACCGACTGGTCGGTCACCCTCCAGTCGTGGACATGGATTGTCAAGGTCGAGGGCACGCGCCTTCCCGCAACTGCGGCCGCGCGGCGCACCTTTGGCCTGGCGCCGCGCCAGGCGTGGCGGATTCCGGCCCGTGGGGCCCGCCCTTGCGGGTCGTGCCCCGAGCAAGGCCCTCAGCGGCGGGGTGATCCCGGCATCCTCGGCGCCGACCCTTGACCGCCTCCCGGCGAGCGGGATGCCGGTTCCGCAACGACGTCGGCCCGCGCAGGCCGGCGCCTGGAACTGACGCTGTCTCCCGATGGCCCGGACCGCTGGTTCCAGGCCCTGGACTTGCTTGCCGCACGTAGCGACCGGGCCGTCAGCGAGCCGGGGCTTTCTGACCGGTCTGGTCCCTCCGGTCTCGTTCGTGCAGCAGTCGTGCGGTCTGCTCGGACACCGGTGCGGCCAGCAGTGCGGTGACCAGGTCGACCAGCCGGCTGGTGAACAACCGGTCGTCCCTGCGAGGGCGGGCGGCGGCACGGGTGGCGAGTTCGGCGTGGCAGAAGCGCATTGCGGTGAAGCGGGTGTGGAGCACCGTGGTCGACTCGGGTGGCAGTAGAGCCTCCACCAGGCGCCGCCAGGGGTAGATGCTCGATCCCTCCGTCACGACGAGCTCGACCAGGGGTTCGGGGCGGTTGAGCAATTCGGCCACGATCTGCAGGAACTCGCGGCCGCCGTCGGGATCGCCGAGTTTCGCGGCGGCGGGCAGCACCAGTGCGCCCGCGAGGGAGCGAAGATCGGCGCTCCCGCTGTCCTCGTACTGCTGCAGCAGTACCTCCCGGCCGGCGTCCACCGCAGGGAGGTGCTTGTCGAGCACGGCCCGCAGCAGGCCCGCACGGTCGCCGAAGTGGTACTGCAGGGCCATCGCGTTGCGCTGGCCCGCGGCCCGTTTGATCTCGCTGAGCGAGACGCCGTCGACCCCCTTCGCCGCGAACAACCGCTCGGCGGCCCGGATGAGAGTGCCACGGGTGTCACGGGGGCTCCGACTCCCGGGCGATGTGGCCTGGTCGGGCGTCTCTTGTGCTGTCACAGACGCTCATTGTAGTGGGCTCCTGGCAAAGTGATACGGTCGCATTAATTATTGATCCAAGCGCCTTAGGGTGGGAGGGGGGTGCCGTGTCCTGCGATTTCGAGGCCGATCCCCATGCTCTGTACTTCACCGCTCCGGCGTGCTCGTGCTGGACCGGCGCCGCCCTGCGCCTGGACGGAGGAATTCCATGAAGGCACTGACCTACCACGGCCGCCACGACATCCGTTACGGGGACGTCCCCGACCCGGCCGTCACCAGCCCCACCGACGCCGTCGTTCAGGTCACCACGGCCGGTATCTGCGGCAGCGACCTGCACATCTACGGCGGCAACGGGTTCAGCCCGGAGATCGGCTACACCCCGGGACACGAGTGCGTCGGGGTGGTCCTCGACACCGGCGACCAGGTCACCGGCTTCAAGCCCGGCGACCGAGTCCTGGTTCCCGCCTCAGTCGGCTGCACCCTGTGCAGAACCTGCGCGACCGGGCTCACCGCCAGGTGCGAGCGCGCCCGATCCTCGACGGACCTCTGCTACGGAGTGAGCCCCAAGCTCCCGGGTAGCCAGGCCCAAGCCCTGGGCGTGCCCCATGCCGAGGCCAACCTGGTGCACCTGCCCGAAGGCATCTCCGACGAGGCCGCCATCGTCCTGACGGACAACGCCCCCACGGCCTGGTACGGCTGCCGCCGCGCCCGCATCCAGCCCGGCGAAACGGTCCTGGTCATCGGCCTCGGACCGGTCGGTCTCATGGCCGCGCAATCGGCCTTCGCCATGGGCGCCGCCCGGGTGCTGGGCGCGGACCTGGTCGCGGAGCGTCGTGCCTTCGCCGCCACCCTGGGCGTCGAACCGGTCGAGGGCGAGGATGCACGGACGGCCATACGGGAGATGACCGCAGGACGCGGACCGGATGCTGTCGTGGAGGCCGTGGGCTCGGATGCCACCATCGAACTCGCCCTCAAAGCCGTCCGGCAGGCCGGCCGGGTCAGCGTCATCGGGGTCAGCAACAGCAAGGCCTTTCCCTTCCACATGGGAATGGCCCAGGTCAAAGAGCTGGAGTTCGCCATCGGGCTGTGCTCGACCCATTACGAACTTCCCGCCCTGATCGCCCTCACCCAGGCCGGCCGGATCACACCGGGGGTCGTGGTCTCCCACCGCTTCGCCCTCTCCGAGGGCCCCACGGCCTACGAACTCTTCAACAGCCGCGCCGACGGCGTCCGCAAGATCCTCCTCGACCCTGCCCGTTGACCCACCTCGGTTCTGCCGCGGATGGCAGGGGGCAGTCGGCGCTGCGGGAGGTGGGTCTCCTCCCAGGTGAGGACATCTTCACCGAGGTCCTCCGATCGATGATGCGCGGGGGTGCGGTGGCCCACGGGCGTCGGCGGAAGGATCGCGGCATGAGGCAACGACAGGCGGTGACGGTCGGGATCGACCTTGCTGCGAGTGCACGGCGTACGGCTGTGTGCCGGGTGGTCTGGGGCGGCGTGGACGGCTTGGCGGGCCCCGACCGTCAGCGGACCCCGCCGGACCACCGTGGCACGCTGCCGGGTATCCGCCCCCGCCCCAGGAACAGCACCGAGTTGATGTACCGGCCGCTGCGCGGCACGAAGGCCCGGCGGAGCACACTACGGTGCACGAAATGCTCCGTCCTCGACTGGTGGGCAGGCAGGTCGAAGCCGTCCAGCGGGGTCCATCCGCCGGTGTCCAGCACCCAGCCCCGATAGCCGAGACCGGCCAGCAGATCGACGACCGGGGCGATGGGGCGGATACGGGTCTCCAGCTCGATCAGCAATGCCGGACGGTCCCGTGCCAGCAGTCTCGCGGCGCCGAGCAGAGCAGCCAACTCCGCGCCGTCCACGTCCACCTTCATGAACGCGACCTCGCCGAGGCCGAGGCCGTCGACGGTGAGTGTCGGCACCTCGAGACCGTGTGCGTGGATGTCCCGGCGGGCCAGGGATGAGACCCCGCGGTCCCCGCGGTCGCCCGCCGGGAACCACAGCCGGGCCGAGCCGTCGCGGTCCGAGGCCGCCGCCTGCACCACCCGGGCATTGCCCGGCAGCGTCGCCCGCAGGTGTGCGGCCAGGTGCGGCACCGGCTCCACCGTGACCACACGGTCGCAGCGGGCCGCGAGACGGCGCGACCAGGGGCCGTACCAGCCGCCGATGTCCACGGCGGTGCCGCCCGGCGGGCAGAAGTCGGCCAGGCGGCCCAACTCCGGTTCGAAGCGCGGATAGAGGGCACAGGCGGCGGAGCCGACCCACCGGGAGGGCAGCCGGGCGGCCACCGCCGCCGCGAGCGTGGTCACTCGCCGCCCGTCCCCAGGTACCTCTCGTGATCGTCCGCCGACACCTTGCATCCCGACGAGGGCAGCAGCTGCGGTATGCCGTCCACAATGGGATAGCTCAGCTGCAGACGGGGGTTGTACAGGACGTCCTCCCCGGCCGGGAGGGTCAACGGCCCCTTGTCGAGCGGGCAGGCCAGGATCCTGAGCAGCGGGTCGTCGGGCTTCATGAGGGAACTCCCTGTGTGGTTGCGGAGGGTCGGGCGTCGTGGCGCGGCATGGCCAGCAGCACGGACAGCGCCAGCGCCGTACCGGCCACCCGCAGGGTCAGCAGCAGTGGATCGTCCGGCAGGCTCTCGCCGAACGTGAGCGTCCCGAGCACCGCCGTGAACAGGCAGGTCACGGTCGTGCACACGGGCACGATGAGGGACGCCCGGCACCGCTGCAGCGCGGCCTGCGACATGACAAGACCGGCTGCCGCAGTGAACAGCAGGAGATACGGATACGGCGAACCGAACAGCGAGCGGGCCGCCGCACCGACGCCCGTGGTGGTCAGCCGGCCGGACGCGCCCTTGATCGCCAGCGAGCTGACGCCGTAGAGCAGCCCGACCGCAACGCCGTAGCCGATGCCGTTCGTCGGCACCCGGTGGCGCTTCTTCGCCAGCTGCTCGACACGGCCGTACAGCCACACCCCCGCACCGAGCGTCGGGACGCACACGAGGAGGACCAGCGTCCACGGGGCCCCGGTACTCACTGCGTCCTCACCCTCGCGCACCGAAGCGACGACCATCAGGAGGGCGAGGAGGACGGCCCCGAGGGCGTACCGCTCGCGTCCGGAGGGCTGTTCGCCGAGGACGGCTGACGACAGCAGCAGGAGCAGAACGAGACCGGACACGAAGATGCCCTGGGCCGCGGCGATCGGCAGCGCCCGGTAGACCACCAGTTGGGCGACGAAGCCTGCGGCGAGCGCCAGCGACCCGGCGATCCACAGCGGACTGGTCACCAGCACCGCGACCACGCGCAGCGGCCGCCGGGCGGACAGGGACGGCAGCCTCCCCAACGCCCGTTTCTCCAGGACGAAGCCCACGCTGTACAGCGCGTTGGCCAGCAGCGCGGCGCCGACACCCCACCACATACCGCTACCTCCGCCGTCCGTGGGCCAGCAGGATGGACGCGGCGGACGGCACGGCGCACGCCGCACGGTCCAGCAGCCGCAGCCCCCGAGGTACCCCGTGGAACGGCGCGCCCGTGATCCTCACCGCCGCGAATCCGGCGGAGGAAAGGAAGGAACGCAGCGCACGGGCCGTGTAGAGCCGCAGATGACCGACGACCTGTGTACCGGGCCGTCCGTGGATGCCCCGCAGACTGACCTCCGAGAACACCGGCTGCTGCCCGGCCAGCAGCAGACCGCGGTTGTACCAGGCGGCCAGATTCGGCGTGGACAGCATGAGATGGCCGCCCGGCCGCAGGATCCGCCGCAGTTCGTCCAGGGCGGCGTCGGGGTCGACGAGATGCTCGATGACCTCGCTGAACAGCACTGCATCGGCGCAGCCGTCGGCGAACGGCAGCCCGCCCTGACCGAGTTCGCCGCGCACCACCCCGGTGAGACGGGGACGTGCCCGGCGCAGGGCGTCCTGGGACCAGTCGACACCGACGATCCGGTGCCCCGCGAGGATCGGCCCCGCCGTCGCCGCCGCACTGCCGTCGCCGCAGCCGACGTCGACCACGAGCCCGCCCTGCGCGCCCAGCGCCGAGGCCAGCAGCCGCGCCTGACGCACGGTACGTGCGTCGCCCGACGCCACCGGCACATCCGGGTTCTCGTAGAAGTCGCGCAGTCCCGGCGACGCGACGCCGCTCACAGGGCATCCGCGTCCGTCGCGGCCAGCCGTGCCGCGAACAGCTCCTGCAGCCGGGCACCGTCGTCCTCGCCGAGCAGGGTGCGTGACCAGCGCAGCACCAGATGCAGCCGCCCGCCCGTCGACGCCGTGGTGACGGTCAGCCCGCGCGGCATCCGCGCGGGCGCCGAGAACCAGACGGCGGACGCGCGACCCGCTTCGCCGAAGTCCAGCGGATAGGGGACCCGCCCGATGTTGCTGAGCAGTGTCGTCGACGTCCACGGCGCGGCGAGCAGCCGCAGCCCCCGGGTGACCCCGGCCCTGACCGCGACGGGCAGCACCGGCGCGGTCAACAGCGAAGCGCCACGGCCGAGTTGCGGCCGGCTCTGCGCCTTGAGGGCGCGGGTGCGTTCCGCCGTACGCCGCAGCAGCGCCGCCAGGTCGGTGTCGCCCGCGGCCTCGGCGGCCGTGAACCCGACCTCGACCAGCCGGGTCCCGTTGCCCATCGGCATCTCGGGGCCGCGGCTGCGGTCGTCCACGGGCATCGTGATGCGCAGCGGTCGGTCGGGCGCGCCGTGCGCCCGGTTCCAGTCGGCGACGGTCAGTGCCGTGGCCACCATCAGCTGGTCGTTGACGGTGAACGGGGCGGTGGAGTCCCGCCGGGGCACGGGCAGTTCGGCGACGAGCATGGCATTGCCCGGGGTCGGACCCGGGGTGCCCGTCGCGACCCGAGCCGGCCGGGCGAGCGTGGAGGTGCGGGCGGGCCGGGGAGCCGGATCGGCCACCGGACGGACCGGCGCGGCAACTGCCGGCGCCTTGTGTCCGCCGTAGATCTCCGCGGCGGTCGCCGCCAGCCGCAGACAGGCCGGGCCGTCCATCGCTGTGTGGTTGACGGTGAACAGCAGGACACAGCCGTCGGCTCCGGGTTCCTCGACCACCTCCAGCCGCAGCGGCGGGGAGGACGTCAGCGGCGGCGCCTCGGCGAGGGCACGCTCACGCGCACGGGCGAGCGCCCCGGCCGCGCACGGGGGGAACGTGACGACGTCGGTGTCCGGCGTGCCGGTCAGCTCCCACTCGTAGCGCCGGGCGAACCAGCCGCGTGCGCTCTCGCGCACCAGCGCCCTCGGGAACTGCGTGAGTGCCCGTGTGAACGCCTCGCCCAGCCTGGCCGGTTCGATGCGGCCCGGCAGATGGATCTCGATATGCACCGTGTTGGGTTCGGCCGGCTCCGTGCAGTGCCGCGCCACCTCGTCGACGACCGGGAACGCCACCCGGGGCAGCGTCCCCGGGACCTTCGTGCCGTTCGAGGACGGCTGCTCCGTCGTCGTCATCGGGAACTCCCTCCGATACTGCGCGGTGGATACGGCTCCGGCTGCCCGGCTGCCCGGGTGGTCGTGTCGGCCGACGGGTGGGGTCCGGGCGCGGGAGGGCCTGCCCGGTGCGTGGCGCCGCGGCGCTTGCGGCGGATCGTCACCAGCGCGGCGAACAGCGCGGTCAGCGCCAGGAATTGGGCCACCGGTCCGTACGCACCCTTGCCCAGCGCCGCCGCCTCGCCGCTGCCGGCGAGCGCGGCGGCACCGGCGCCGGCCATCGCCGTGAAGGCGATCGGACCGAGGAGGGCCGGGCGCAGGTGCGCCACCACGGCGAGAACGGGAATCACGGCGGCCACCGGCCCGGCGACCACGACACCCACCAGCGTCAGAGCCACTGTGCCCAGCAGCAGACCCGGGCCGGGCGGGGCGAGGGCCTGTGCGGCCCCCAGGGCACCGGGTCCGGCCGGCGCGGGAGGAAGCGTGCGACGCCGGAAGAGGGCGAGCCCCGCCAGTACGACCAGCAGCGCCGCCGATCCGACGAGGCCGGCCCGGTAGACGTGCGAGGGCGCGTACTCCAGCGTGACTGTGCCGCCTTCGCCCGCGGGGACGAGCCAGGCCTGCTGCCAGCCGTCGATCCGCAGCGGTGTCAGTTCCCTGCCGTTCAGCACGGCTTTCCAGCCTGCGTTGTGGTTCTCGTGGATCTGCAGGTACGACGCCTCTCCCGCGCCGACCCGCAGCGTCCGCCGGTCGCCGTCGCCCGAGAGGGCCCCGGCCTCGCGCGGTGAGCCGGTGTCGGGCCGGGTCGGGCCGGTGCTCAGCGTGATGCCGTCCACCGCCAGCGGACCGGTGTCACCCGCCTCGACCGTGTGCGTCGTCCGGTCGAGGGAAACGCGGCTCCCGTCCGTGCACAGCGACACCTCGACGGGCCGCCGCTCGGTCAGATCACGGACCTTCCCCTCGGCCCGGGTCTCCAGGAACTGTCCGTCGACCGACACGACGGGACCCTTGCCGCAGGGCAGGGTGAATTCCTTGCCGGGGTCCGGCTGCGGGGCGCGGAACTTCTCCAGCGCCGGGATGTGCACCTCGCTCAGCCCGACGGGCAGCTGCAACTGGTCGTCGGCGACCGGGTTGTGGAGCGTCAGCGCCGCGGCGCGGGAGATCGTGATGTCCATCCGGTCGGTGGTGATGGGGGAGAACCGTGCCATGCCGTTCTCGTCCACCGACGCCACCGCGGTCCCGTCGGGAGAGGTGATCTGCACCTGCTCCGGCCGCGTCGACAGGCCACCGGCCGCCGCGAACACCATCTCGCCGACTGCGGTCCTCTTCGGCCACGTCAGGTGCAGTACGGGCCGGTCACCGGCGACCCAGGCGGTCGTCAGGTCGCCGTCGGTCAGATTGCGCGGGCTCAGGTTCGTGCCCAGCCGCGCCGTGGAGTCCGCGCTCACCAGGATCTTCTCGCGCTTGCCCGTGAGGGCGAACAGGAGCTCGTCGAGCGCCTCGCCCGGTACGGGGCGGGCGGTGGCACGAAGCGTGTACTCACCGGACCGGGCGGCGTCGAACTGCCGGTGCAGCCCCACCTCGGCGGGCACTGCGGACAGGCCGCCCGGGTCGCTGCCCCGCCGCAGCGCGTACATGGCGGAGTCGGCACCGTCCCGGGGCGTGTCGGCGGGAAGTTCCAGCATCCGGGTGACCTGCACCCCGGGGATCGAGATCTCGGTGAACCCGGCACCGGTCAGACCGGGTCGGCCCTGCTGCGCGTCGAGGATCGTCACCTTCAGCCACTCCGCGTCCCCCTCGGGGGCTGCGACGGGCTGGACGGTGCCGTCCGGTCGCAGCGGGCTCACGCGGCTGCCGCGGTCGGTCTCGACGCGCACCACCGTCGGCGCCGCCCGGACGTCGGCGCTGGGCAGCGGTGTCACCTGAAGCGTCGCCGGGATCCGGGTCGGTCCGGTGAAGCCGATCCGCAGCCATTCGCCCTTCGGCGAGCCGGGGGAGCCCTCCGCCCAGCCGGTGTCGGGGTTGCCGTCGAAGGCGTTGACGGGCTCGTACTGAGGCAGTTGGAACAGCCAGTTCCCGATGGAGGAGGCGGTGACGGAGGCGGCGCCCCGCAGCACTGCCGTGGTCTGGTGTTCCTTGCCCGTCGTGGGCAGGATCTGGCGCGGCTCGGCCCCCGGATCCTGCACCGACTCCGCCGCGTTGCGCTCGTCGCGCGTGTAGGTGTGCGAGGTGCCGGAGTGGACCAGGCCGAAGCGGGTGTCGGCCCGGCGCATCCCGTCCCCGGCCGCATAGAGCGACGGTGCATCCCCGCCGGGGCGGGCGTCGCCCGCGAGCACGGCGGCCCGCCCGGCCAGTGCCCCGCCGGCGGACAGGGGCAGCAGCGCCTCGGGCCCGCCGCTGACCATCGCCGTCGACGAGACGGGCGTCAGACGCGCCTTTCCGGGGCGGGTGGTTCCGGCGGGCGGCCGGTAGATCTCCACCGCGCGCTGGCGCGGGAAGAGACCCTCGACCTGCACCGGGGTGTCGTCCGCGATCCGCCCGCCGGTCAGCACCGGCCCGAAGCCGGTGACCCGCCGGTACCCCGATGCCTCGAGGGAGCGCTTGACCGTCGTCGTCGGGACATGGCCCAGCTGGTCCGGATCGAGGTCGTTGCGCACCACCACGTAGTGCAGTCCGGCGCGTTGCAGGTACGCGCTCAGCCCGGGCACCTCACCGCCGGATGTCAGCGCCTGCTCGACCGCGTCCATCGCGCGGCGGTTTCCGGGCGTGCCGAACGGGACGTAGTCGCGCTGCGCCCAGGGGGACCGCGCGAGGACGTCCAGCGGCTGGTCGATCGGGGAGCCCCAGGTGTAGATCCCGTGCGCGGTCGCGGGGACGACCAGCGCACGGTCGTCGGGGGAGTGCTCCGCCAGCCAGTCCGCGGTCGTCTCCCAGTAGGCGGGCAGCTTCCGGAACGAACCGGGCTGCAGGACGGAGCCGTTGACGTACGGCCACATCAGTCCGGGCAGGACGAGCGCGGCGGCCACGGCCGGGGCGAACCGGCGCGCACGCGCCGGGAGGCGGCGGGGCAGCACGGCGGTGACGTGCATCAGGCCCAGGGCGAGGGCCAGGGCCAGTCCCGTCTGGAACTTGTAGATGTTGCGGAACGGCACCAGGGGGCCGTTCAGCCAGTCCTGTACGACGGAGTGGAAGGGGCCGCCCAGTGCGCCGCCGTATCCGGCGAGCGTGATGAGCGCGGCCGTGAGCACCGTGAGCACCAGCCAGCGCCGCTCGGGCAGATCGCGGTGTGCGAGTCCGGCGAGACCGAGGGCGGCGGCGAGCGCCGAACCCACGATCACGACGCCCGACGTCACGACGGTCCAGCCGGCGGGCAGCCAGGCCTCGCCGAAATGCAGATAGCCCACCCAGTTCCCGGCGCCGCGCAGTACCTCGGTCGCCGACATGGTGGCCGTGGTGGTCGCCGAGGACTCCACGTACGGCATGAAGTTCTCGCCGTGGATGCCGAGCAGCAGCAGCGGGACGATCCACCACGACGTCGCGAGGATCACGCACGGCGTCCACCAGGCGATGAGTGCCCGCTTGCGGGGGCCGCCGGGCCGGGACAGCAGATACAGCCCGACGGGCAGCAGCGAGGCGAGGGTGGATGCGGCGTTCACGCCGCCCATCAGCGGGACGAGCAGCGCGGAGCGCGCCGCGGCGAGCCGGGGGCTCGTGCGCGGATCGGTCAGCGGCAGCAGCACCCAGGGCAGCAGGGCACCCGGCACGGCGGCGGCTGATGTCGAGCCGACGACGATGGTGTACGTGGGCCACAGGGCGTAGCCGGCCGCGCCGAGCAGCCGGGTCGGGGAGCGGCCGGTGCCGAGCCTCTCGGCGAGCCGCAGCGCGCCCCAGAACGCACAGCTCACCACGAGCGAGAGCCACAGCCGTTCGGCGAGCCACACGGGCAGCCTCACCAGATCGGCAACGGCGTGGAAGGGCAGCATCGGAACGGCGTAGCCCACGTACTGGTCGGCGATGCCGCCGAAGCCGGCCCTGTCGTGCCACAACCGGCCCAGATCACGGATGAACTGCCAGGGGTCGGCGACGACGCCCAGCTTCGTCTCGAACGTCATGCGCCCCGGCGACACCGCGCAGAATGCGACGAAGACCGCCGCCCAGAAGCCGAGCAGCCACCGCCGGGACCGCCGTGGCGGCGGCTGGGCGGGCGCCGGGCCCGCCGGGGCGGGGGACGCGGGCGGTCGTGCGTGGACAGCGCTGGTCATGAACACCGCCGGAGGATGAGGAGGAGATTCCACGTGGCGAACTCACGCAGCCCCGGCACGCGCGGGACGATCTCCGGGAGGACGGGCCAGTACCGCGAGCGCGCGGACACGATCTCCACATCGCCGCGGCCCTTGACGTGGCGCAGGGTCGCTCCGACACCCACGGCGAAGAGGTTCTCGCCGAGGCGGTGCTTGGCGGGCCGCCCCGTGCGGCGCTCGAAGCGCGCGCGGGCCCGCTCGGCGCCCAGGTAGTGCCAGGGCGCCCACTCGTGACCGCCCCACGGCGAGAGCCAGTTGGTGAACGACACGTAGATCAGACCGCCGGGCCGGGTGACGCGCACCATCTCGCTGAGGAAGGTCCGCGGATCGGCGACGTGCTCCAGGACGTTGGAGGAGAAGCACACGTCGGCGGTGCCCTCGGCGAGGGGCAGCAGATAGCCGTCGGCGACGACCGTTCCCGCGGACGGTCGGGGGGCGAGCTCGGCAGGGTCGGGCTCGAACAGATAGCCATGGGCGCCGCGCCGGCGGAACTCACGGGTGAAGTACCCGCGGCCACCTCCGACATCGACGACGACGCGGCCCTTCAGCCCGACATGCCGCTCCACCTGGTCGGCCGCGTCGCGGGCCAGCAGTCCGTAGGCGGCGTGGGGGTCGTCCTGTTCGTGCACGAACGCCCGGAAGAGTGCCAGGGAGCGGCGGAACGAGGGATCCTTCACGTGCGCGCGCCGTTCGTCCGTGAGCCGTCGGCCCGCATGCCGTCGGCCCGATCGGCCTCGGCCCTCGCCGGGGCGCCGCCCACCGCCTCGGCCGCCACGGCCGTGAACTGCCGTACGGTGCTGCTCCAGTGGAAGGCCGCCGCCCGTTCGGCCGCCGCCTTGCCCATCGTCTCGCGCCGGTCGCCGGCCAGCGCCAGCGTGCACCAGGCCGCCGCGAACGACGACTCGCCGCGCGCGAGTACTCCGGTCACACCGTCCTCGACGGAATCGCGCAGACCGGGTACGTCGAAGCCCAGCGTGGGAGTGCCCCGCGCCCCGGCCTCCGTGACGACGAGTCCCCACCCCTCGACGGCGGCGGGGTGCAGCAGCAGCCAGGACTCGCACAGCAGCCGGTGCTTCTCCGCTTCGTCGACATGGCCGGTGAACTCGACGCCGGGGCCGGCGAGTTGTTCGAGCCGCTCCCGTTCGGGACCGTCGCCGACGATGACGAGTCGGCCGCCGGTGACGGGCCGTACCCGCTCCCACAGCCGCAGCAGGAGGTCGATGCGCTTGTAGTCGACCAGCCGGCCCAGGGCCAGGAACAGGGGCGTCGCGGAACGCGGGCTCTTCAGGCCCGGTTCGTGGACTCCATTGTGCACCACGCGGATCCGATGGTCAGGTACGCCGATCGACCGCAGGGCACCTGCCGTGGACGGGGAGACGGCGACCAGCAGATTGCCGCGGTGCGCCCGGGCCAGGGCCCAGTGTTCGAGCAACCGCCCCGCCCGTGCCACCGGAGCCGGGAAGCGCATGTCCCACAGCTCGGTGTGCACATGGTTGACCAGGCACAGGGTGGTGCCGCGGTGCCACAGCGGGGCCAGGTAGGGCATTCCGTTGCAGACCTCGACGAGCAGGTCGCACTCGCCGACCTGCCTGGCGAAGGCCGATCGGGCGCTGACGTAGTGCCCCAGCGCGCCGCCCGCCGACACGACCCGGTAGGGCCGGTGCGCGGCGGGGCCGCCGCAGAGCAGGGTGACCTCGTGACCTTCGGCGGTGAGGCCCTGGGCCAGTTGGTCGATGAGGAGCTCGGAGCCGCCCGCGGCCGGGTTGCCGAGGTCGCGGTGGGCGAGGAAGACGATGCGCCGCGGCGGGCCGGCGCGGTGCGGGGCGGCTGCGGCGGGGCGGCTCGTCCGCTGACGGGCGTGCTGTTCCGCTTCGAGCAGTGGGGGAGGTACGTGCTGGGGCATGCGTGCTCCAACTCGTGTCGGGGTGCGGGAGGTCGACGGGCGAGATGTGGGGGAGGAAGGGGGGGTGATGTGGGGGGTGGGGGAAAGTGCGGGGGAAGGTGACCGGAGGGGCCGTGCTCTGGTGGGGACAGCCAGTTTGGGCACATGTTCGACACACGGCTACTCACCGGTTTGACAACTTCTGCGTGCCTCAGGCGGGCTGATTCGTCATCGGGTGAGCATCCGGAAGGAGTGGTTCCTTCTCGCGGCCCCGCGCGACCAGCACTCCGCCCGCGAGGGCGAGCACCCCTCCGAACACGGCCGCGCCGGCGGGCAGGGTGGTCCCCAGCAGCGCGAGCTTGTCGCTGTCCGACGAAGCCAGCGCCACCTGCTGACGTTGAGTACGTGGCGTGAAGGCGATTTTCTCGCTCGCCAGCAGGACGACCGCGTCCTTGTCCGCACCGGGTGCGCGCAGCGTCTTGCGCGGGCCGATGGCCGCGTTGACGATCCGGCCGGTGCGCCGGTCCACCACGAGTTCGATCGCGCTGTTGGCGTACCACTCCTCGGCGAGCACCTGCGGCGACTTCGGTCGCCCCACGAGCCGTCCCGGTACCTGGCGCACCCCGGTCCTCGTCGGCGGCACGCTGCCGGTGAACCGCAGCCCCTCGTACCCCTGGACCGTCGCCGTGCCCGCGTAGCGGAGCCGGACGACGGCCCCGAGCGTGCCGTCCCACCAGCGATAGGCGCGCCGCTCGACGTCGAAGGGGAACTTCAGGTACGCCTCGCCGTCGAAGACGGGCGACTCACGGCAGCAATGCACAGGCTCGTTCGTGGCACGGTCCGTCACCCAGCGTTCCAGCGTCCACTGCAGGGAGTCCCGGGTGTCGGACGCGGGCAGGGTGCGGTCGGTGTCGACGGAGGTGGACACGTCCCAGACCGCACTGCCGCTCTTCACACTGTCCGCGACGTCGCCGCGGACCTGGCGGGTGATCGTGAGCGTCTGCCCGTGCACGGTCCTCAGCTTCGACGTGTCGAAGTAGCTCCCGGTACCGGTGAAGACGGTGGTGGTGTCGACGTCGATCGGGGTGCGCTTGGCCTGCGGTTCGACGTACATGACCAGCAGTGGGGCGAGGACGAGCAGAAAGACGCCGACGCCCAGGAGGGCGAGGGACATGGGTGAAGCGGTGCGGCGCATCCGGGCACTCCTGTGTCATCAGACTCGTACGGAGATGCACGGACCCGGGCCGGTCAGCCCTTGAGGGCCACGACAGTAGGCGGCCTCTTGACGGATTGTCAATGTCCTGTCAACACTGTGCGTTCAACCGGTGGGGGCCGGTGGCAAGGGGTGGGGATCGTCTCCAGCTAGGAGCTGACCCGACTATGCGCAGACTTCTCGCCGCCGCCGTCACCGCGGTGATTGCCGCCGCGCTCGCCGCGGGCACGGCCTTCGGGATCGTGGCACTGCTCAACGCCACGCCAGACCAGCCCAACGTCCCGCTGATCAGCTACGACACCGCCCAGCCCCGACGATGACGAGCCCCGCGTGGAGCGAGGTCCCGCAGCGGCAGGTGGACCGGTTCGCCGCCATCGCCCTGTCGGAGGCCGGCGATCTGGCGCAGGCGATCCTCCGCCAGATACGCCACGACTTCCCGCACCTCAAGCTGGTGGAGAACGAGTCCGGCGAACCGATCGCGCTGGTCGGCATCCGGCGCGCCATCGAGGGATTCGTCCACAACCTCGCGTCGAAGGCGGGCAATCCGCGTGTGCCCCCCGAGGTGTTCCAGGAGTTCGGCCGGGGCGAGGGGCTGAACGGGCGCAGCCTCGACTCGCTGCAGGCGATCTATCGGCTCGGTGTCCGACTCGCCTGGCGGCGGTTCGCCGAGATCGGTCAGCAGGTCGAGATCGCCGCACCCGCCATGTACGAACTGGCCGAATCGGGCTTCGAGTATCTGGACGGGCTCGTGGAGCAGTCGGTACTGGGATACGCCGAGGCGGCGGCCCGCCGTGCGAGCGAACGCCTGCGCCTGCAGCGCCAGTTGATCGACCGATTACTGGTGGAACACCGTGCTGACCCGGTCGGCGCCCTCGGCGAACGAGCCGCCCGCATCGGCTGGGACCTTCCGCGGACGATCGCCGTGGGCGTGCTCATACGCCCGGCCAGAGAAGCCGTCGCCCCCGCGGTGGGACAGGGCATCCTCCTCGACATGGAGAGCGAGCAGCCCCGCATCGTCATCCCCGAACCGGACACCTCGGGCCGCTCCGAGCTGGTGCGCCGCGCCACCACCGGGTGGTCCGGGGCGATCGGCCCCTCCGTACCGCTGGCAGCCGCCGCGACATCCCTGCGCTGGGCGGAGACGGCCGTCCGCCTCATCGAGAGCGATCTGCTGCCCCGCGGCGAAGTACTGCACTGCAGCGAACGCACCGAGGAGCTCGTCCTGCTCCCGTCCCAGGAGCTGATCGACGCGGCGGCACCCCGCTGTCTTGCCCCCCTGGACGGAGCGAGCCCCACCCAGGCGCGCCGCCTCGCGGAGACCCTGCTCGCCTGGATGGAGACCTCCGGCGGCGCCCCGGAGGTCGCCCAGCGCCTGGGCATCCATCCGCAGACGGCCCGCTACCGCTTGCGTCAGATCCGAGAACTGTGGGGAAACGCCATCGACGAACCCGACCGCCGCTTCGAGATGCTGTTGGTGCTGCGCGCCCAGCGGCTCCGCGGCCTGCTCGCGGACGGCACCGAGCCACCGCAGCACGGGGGAACGTGACGCGGTGCGAACCGGTCGAGAGGACCAGGGGCAGAGGGCAACTCCCGGCTTGGCGCCGGGACTTCGACCGCTCGTCCGGTGCCCGTCGACGTCAGCTCAGGCCCTGCCGGCTCATGAGCCACTCGTACGCCGCCTGCGCCGTGAACTCCCGCTGCCCGTCGGCGAACAGCAGCTCCGCGGCCAGGAACGCGGGGTCGTCCGCCGTGTCCGCTACGTACGGGACAGCGATGCACCGCATGCCCGCCGCCCGGGCGGCGGCCGCTCCCGGGGCGGCGTCCTCGAGGACGACGCAGTCGGAGGGTTCGGCGCCCAGCCGCCGGGCCGCCTCCAGGAAGACGTCCGGCTCCGGCTTGCCCCGGCCGACCTCCTCCGCGGAGACGGTCACCGGGAAGTGGGAGTCCAGGCCGGTTCCCGCGAGGATCGCCTCGATCGCCGCCCGGGACGAGCCCGACGCCACCGCCATCGGCACTCCGTCCGCGGCCAGGCGCTCCACGAACTTCCGCATCTCGGGAAAGACGTCGGTCGACCGGCGCGCCAGCTCGAGATAGAGGTGGTTGTTGGCCGCCAGCAGCACGTCCAGCGGTGCGTCGAGGCCGTAGCGGGCGCGCAGGATCTCCAGCGTCTCGCGGGTGCCGATGCCGATGAACTCGGTGTGCGCGTCCCAGCCGAAACCGGTCACGCCGTGCGAGGCCAACAGCCTGCGCCCCGCCTCGTAGTAGTTCGGTTCGCTGTCCACGAGGGTGCCGTCGAGGTCGAAGACGACCGCGGGGGTGTGTGCTGTGCTCATGGCGTCCAGGATGCCAAGCCCGCGGTCAGCGCGAGGAACCGGCCGCCCTGCCCACCGACTCCACCAGTGGCAGCAGCCGGTGCGGCACCCGCTCGCGCAGCGCCATTTCCGTGCGGGTGCGCACCACACCGGGCAGATTGATCAGCCGCTGGATGACGTCCTCCAGATGACCGTTGTCCCGCGCCACCACCCTCGTCAGCAGATCCCCGCCACCGGTGATCGAGAACGCCTCGACGATCTCGGGCACTGCCGCGAGGGCGTCGCCCACCTCGTCCAGATGCCCCTGGGTGACCTCGATGTGGACGAAGGCGAGCACAGGATGACCGAGTGCCGCGGGGGAGAGGTAGGGGCCGGTCCCGGTGATCACCCCGTCCCGCTCGAGGCGGTCGATCCTCGCCTGCAGTGTGCCGCGCGCGATCCCGAGAATCCGGGCGTACTCGCGCACGGATGTACGCGGCTGCTCGATCAGCAGCCTCAGGATCCGGGTGTCGAGCTCGTCCACCGCCATGGTCGCCACGCCCTCCGTGGTCCTCGATCGGTCCCCGCGACGGTACCAATGGCCCACTGCAAGGCGCGACGGGTGGGCAGGTGACCGCTTTGTGCGGCCGAAGCAGCGCCCGGTTCCGACAGGTGCGCCGCACGTGCGTCGGGGATCCTGAAGGTATGCCGCGCGCCACGGCGCCGGAGCGACCCGGACACTGAGGAGCGAACATGGGGCTTTTCGAGGCGACGGTGGAGATCGACCGCCCGGTCGACGAGGTCTTTGCCTTCCTCGCCGACGGGACCAACGACCGGAAGTTCAGCCCGCGCGTGCAGGAGATGGCGAAGACCACCGACGGCCCCACCGGCGTCGGCACCGTCTACCGAAGCAAGGTCAAGGACGCGGGGATGACGACCAGCCGGGAGTTTCGGATCAGCGCCTTCGATCCGCCCCGGCAGATCCGCTGGACGGAACAGTCCAAGAACCTGGTGACGGCGACCGAGGGAGGCTACGACCTCGAACCCGTGGGCGGGGGCAGGACACGGCTGAGGGTGTTCAACAATCTGGAGGGACACGGCGTGGGCAAGCTGCTCACCCCGCTCGCCCTCGGTGCCGCACGCAAGGACGCTCCTGCCTTCGGCGGTCGGATCAAGACCGCGGTGGAGGCTTCCTGACCCCTGGGGGCGACGCCGCCCCGGCACCGGGGGCCGGCGGGACGCCCGGCGCGGACAGTTACTTGGCATGCTCCTGACGGGGAACACATCAACGGACGCTCCGTTGACGCATCCCTCCCCGGACGAGGTAGCCGATGAGAAGCCTCAGATCGATGGCCGCGGCCTGCGCCGCCACCGCCCTCGCCGTGCTCGTCGCGGCCCTGGGCCTACCCTCCCCGCCGGCCGCCGCGGCCCCCGCGGGCCGCTCGCCCGCCTTCGCCCCCGGACCGGCGAAGGCCGCTCTCGCCAGACTGCTGCCGCGCCACGCGGCCCAGTTCACCCTCGTCCCGGTGAGCCGCCCCGCATCGGGCGACTACTTCACCGTCTCCGGCCGCGCGGGCAGGTTACGCGTCGAGGGCACCAGCCCGGCCGTCCTCCTCAGCGGCGTGAACTGGTACCTGAAGTACACGGCCGAGGTCGACATCGGCTGGCCCGGCGACAGCACCGCGAAGCTGCCCCGAACGCTCCCCGCCCCCGCGGCCGCCGTCCGCAGGAGCGCCTCCGTACCGCACCGTTTCGCCCTCAACGACACCGACGACGGCTACTCCGGCGCCTACCGCGACTGGGCCTCGTACGAGAAGCAGATCGACCTCCTCGCCCTGCACGGCGTCAACGAGGTGTTCGTACAGATGGGCGCTGACGCCGTCTACTACGAGACCTTCCAGGAGTTCGGCCACACCGAGCAGGAGCTGCGCTCCTGGATCCCCGGCCCCGCCCACCAGCCGTGGTGGCTGATGCAGAACATGTCCGGCTTCGCCGGCCCGGTGTCCCGGCAGCTGCTCGAGGAACGCGCGGCGCTCGGCCGCAGGATCGCCGACCGGCTGCGCCTGCTCGGCATGACCCCGGTGCTCCCCGGCTACTTCGGCACCGTCCCGCCGGAGTTCACCGCCAGGAACCCCCGGGGCCGGGTGATCCCGCAGGGCAACTGGGTCGGCTTCGCCCGGCCCGACTGGCTCGACCCGCGCAACGAGATGTTCCCGAAGGTCGCCGAGTCGTTCTACCGTCACCAGCGCAGGATCTTCGGCAGCTCCACCATGTACAAGATGGACCTGCTCCACGAAGGCGGAAAACCCGGCGACGTGCCCATCGGTGATGCCGCGCAAGGTGTCATGAGCGCCCTGCAGGAGGCGCACCCCGGCGCTGTCTGGGCCCTGCTCGGCTGGCAGAACAACCCCTCCACCCAGCTCATCGACGCCGTCGACAAGAACAGACTTCTCATCGTGGACGGCCTGTCCGACCGCTACGACGGACTGGACCGCGAAACGGCCTGGCACGGTACGCCCTACGCGTTCGGCACGATTCCCAACTTCGGCGGACACACCTCCGTCGGGGCCAACACCGCCGTCTGGGCGGACCGGTTCGACCAGTGGCGCAGCAGACCGGGCAGCGCGCTCAAGGGCATCGCGTACCTGCCGGAGGGGACCGGCGGCAACCCGGCGGCCTACGAGCTGTTCACCGAACTGGCATGGCGCACCGGCCCGTTGGACCACCGGTCATGGTTCGCCGCCTTCGCGCAACGGCGCTACGGCGGCGCCGACCCGCACGCCGCCCGCGCGTGGGAGTTGCTGCGGACCGGCCCGTACAGCACCCCGTCGGGCCGGTACAGCGAGCCGCAGGACAGCCTCTTCACCGCCCGTCCGCAGCTGTCGGCGAAGTCGGCGGCGAGCTGGAGCCCCGGCGGGATGCGCTACGACGCCGCCACCGTGCAGCAGGCGCTCGTCGAACTGCTGCAGGTCGCACCGGCACTGCGGAACACCGACGCCTACCGGTTCGACGTGGTGGACATCGCTCGGCAGGCCCTCGCCAACCGCAGCCGCGCCCTTCTCCCGCAGATCAAGGCGGCCTACGACGCCGAGGACCTGTCCCTCTTCCGTACGCGCGCCGCCGAATGGAAGGACGCCCTCGCCCTGCTGGACCGGCTGCTGGCCACCGACACGCGCTTCCTGCTCGGTCCCTGGCTCGAGGACGCGAAGTCCTGGGGGACGACGGACGCGGAGAGGGCCGCGGCGGAGTTCGACGCCCGGTCGATCCTGACCACATGGGGACACCGGCCGGGCTCCGAGGCCGGCCTGCGGGACTACGCGAACCGCGAGTGGTCGGGGCTGGTCTCGGACTTCTACGCCATGCGCTGGACGAGGTACCTCGACTCCCTGGACAGGGCGCTTGTCACCGGGCAGGAGCCCGCGCCGATCGACTGGTTCGAGGTCGAGAACGCCTGGAACCAGCAGCGCACCGGCTATCCGCTGACGGCTTCCGGGGATCCGGTGGCAATGGCGGTCGCGGTGCGCGACGCCCTGGACGCTTCCTAGGCCCTGTCCGAGCGCATCGTGGCGGAGCCATTGATCTGTCGGACGCGCCGCCCTGGCGTGTCCGCAGGTGTCGGCCGCTCGGCCACGATCCGCGCCGCGATGCCTGAGCCGTTCCGGTGCCACCGCACCCACCGCGCTCATCTGTGCCAGCGGAATGCTTGTTTGTGTTTGTAATCCGGCCCTTACGAACACCTATTGACATCCTCATGACAGTCCCGCCAGAGTCGTCCCCGCCGGATGCCGAACACGTACGAGGAGCGATGCCCCATGCCTGAATTGCCCGCAGTCTCACGTCGCCTGCTCCTGGGCGGAGCCCTCGCCACGGGCGCAGCCGCGGCCGGGATGGGTGCCGCCGGGAGCGCCGTCGCAGCGACGGCCGGCGCCTCCGCCGTGCCGGAGGCCGCCGAGCCCCGGCGCGGGCCGGGCCAGAAGTCCATGATCGGTGTCCCGTACGACGTCCACCGGACGGTTCGCGTCGGCGTCATCGGCCTGGGCAACCGGGGCCACGGCATGAGCGAGGGCTGGGCCGTCGTGCCGGGCTGTACCGTCACCGCCGTCTGCGACATCCGCGCCGATCGTGCCAAGCGCACCGCGGACCGGCTGGTCGCCATCGGCAAACCGCGACCCGCCGAGTACGGCGGCTCGGACGACTCCTTCGCGCAGATGCTGAAGCGCGACGACATCGACCTCGTCTACATCGCCACGCCCTGGGAGTTCCACTACCAGCAGGGGAAGGCCGCCCTGCTCGCCGGCAAGCACGTCGTCGTCGAACTGCCCATCGCCACCGGGCTCGACGAGCTCTGGGACCTCGTCGACACCTGCGAGCGGACCCGCCGTCATCTGATGCTCTCGGAGAACTGCAGCTACGGCCGCAACGAGCTCGCCATGCTCAAGATGGCGCACGAGGGACTCTTCGGCGATGTCACCAACGGCCACGGCGGCTACCTGCACGACCTGCGCGCACTGCTGTTCTCCGACACGTACTACACCGATGCCTGGCGACGGAAGTGGCACACCCGCAGCACGGCGTCCTTCTACGCCATGCACGGTCTCGCGCCGGTCGCCGCCGCCATGGACATCAACCGCGGCGACCGGATGACCGTGCTGCGTGCCACCGCCACCGAGCCCAAGGGGCTGGCCGACTACCGGGAGCGTTTCGTCCCGAAGTCGCATCCGTCCTGGCAGGAGACCTACATCAACGGTGACCTCGTCACCTGCCTGATCGACACGGCCAAGGGCCGCGTCATCAGGGCCGAGCACGACGTGAGTTCGCCCCGCCCGTACAGCCGGATCAACAGCCTGGCCGGCAGCCGCGGCATCTTCGAGGACTACGCGGGCACCTCGACGACCGGCGGACGCATCTATGTGGAACCGGACCACGGCGGCCACTCCTGGCGGGACTTCGACACCTATCGCAAGGAGTTCGACCACTGGCTGTGGAAGAAGATCGGTGACGACGCTGCGAACAACGGCGGTCACGGCGGCATGGACTACGTCCTGCAGTGGCGCACCGTCCAGTTGATGCGCGCAGGGCTCGTCCCGGACATCGACGTCTACGACTCGGCCTCGTGGTGCGCGCCCGTTCCGCTGAGCGTCAAGTCCCTGGCGGTCGGCGGTCGTCCGGTAGCCGTACCCGACTTCACGCGGGGTTCCTGGGTCAATCTGCGGATGGGCCTGGACTCGCGCATGACCGACATGCCCCCGGTCGCCTGACGACGTCCGCGGACTTCCCCGTTCAGCATCTCTTTTGAAGGAGCGGACAGTGAGACCCATCGGACTGATCACCTCTCTCAGAGCCATGGCCGTGGCGGTGGCGGTCGTTCTCGCCTCCGGGCAGGCGGTCGCGGGAACGCCGGCGGGCGTCCCGGACGAGCCCGCGGCGAGAACCGAGGTGAGCATCTCCGCCGTCGACCTCGACGGCCCCGCCATCTCGACGGTGAAGGTCACCGTCAGGAACGCCGGCCCGGAGCGCATGCGTTCACTGAAGGTCGCCTTCGCCGGACCGGTCGGATGGGCCGTGCAGCCCTCCGTCCGGAGTGTGGACGGCTCCCTCGCCAAGGGCGCTGCCGCGGAAGCCGAGTTCCGGATCCAGGTGCCCGAACGGCGCGGCGGCTTCACGGTGCGCACGTTCACGGCGACCGCGACCTACAGCGGTGGGGACGGCCAGGGCTCGGCCGTGGGCACCCGGTCCGAGCGCAGCGGCACCCCGCTGCCGAATCTGGCCGCCGCCTACAACAACGTGGCCATCACCGACGAGTCCGACACCGCACCGGGCGACTACGATGGCGAGGGCAACAGCTTCTCCGCGCAGAAACTCGCCGCCGTCGGGCTCACTCCCGGCGCGCGCGTGACCGCCCTCGGCGCGGAACTGACCTGGCCCGACGTCGCGGCAGGAACCAAGGACAACGCGACCGGCAGCGGCCAGGCGATCACGCTCGCGGGTTCGGGCAGCAAGCTGGTCTTCCTCGGTTCGGGCGTCACGAGCGGAGCCGTGGGCAACGCCACCGTGTACTACAAGGACGGCACCAGCACCATCGGAACCATCGGCTTCCCCAACTGGTCGTTCGATCCGGCCGATGCCCACGGGGCGACGCTGGTGAAGTCCACCGACGGACGCAACAGGCCGAGCGGGTACGGCAACGCGGGCATCGCCTACCGCGTCTTCGCCCACTCCGTCCCCATCGATCCGGCCCGGCAGATCGACTTCGTGGTGCTGCCGTCCAACGGCAACATCCACCTCTTCGGCCTGGCCGTCGCCCCCTGACCAGCCGCAACACCCCGCCGCCGCCCCGGACACTCCCATGGGTCCGGGGCGGCCCGCTTCAGACGGCGTGCACCTTGATGCCGGCGTCGGTGAGCCGGCCGACGTCCTCCGAGGAGATGGCCGAGTCGGTCACGAGCACGTCGATCCGGTCCAGACCGCAGATCCTGGCGAAGGCCCGTTTGCCCATCTTGGACGAGTCGGAGACCACGACGACACGGCGCGCGCGCTCGGTGAACAGCCGGCTGATGCTGGCCTCGTCCTCCTGGTGCGTCATGATCCCCAGATCCGGGTCGATCCCGTCGACACCCAGGACGACCACGTCGAGCACCACCTCGTTCAGCACGCCGATGGTCAGTGGCCCGACCAGTTCGTACGTCTGCGGGCGTGCGACACCCCCGGTGACCACGATCTTGATCTGGGGCCGTACGGCAAGCTCTCCGGCGATGTTGAGGGCGTTGGTGACCACGGTCAGGACGGGCGCGGTGGCGCCGGCCGGCGCGTCGCGGCGTGCGCCGCCCGCCCGCAGTGCCAGCGCGCGTGCCACCTCCGTCGTGGTCGTGCCCCCGTTGAGCCCGACCACCTCCCCGTCGCCGATCAGATCGGCCACGGCCGCCGCGATCCGCTGCTTCTCGGAGGCGTGCCGGGCGGACTTGTACCGCAGCGGCAGCTCGTAGGAGACCCCTTGCGCGATCGCGCCACCACGTGTCCGTACGAGCATCTGCTGCTCGGCGAGCTCGTCGAGGTCCCTGCGGATCGTGGCGGCCGAGACCTGCAGCGTCGCCGCGGCCTCCTCCACCTCCAGCCGGCCCTCGGCGGCCAGCAGCTCCAAAAGCGTGCTCCACCGCTCATGTTTCGACATGCGTCGCACTCCTCTTGGGGATCGTTCACTGCACTGGCGACACGCTATAGCTGCGCGACCGGGAGCACGTACGTGGCGGCACGGATCGGTGCCCGGACCGGCCGTTTTCGCTCGTGGGTACCCGGGGAACAAACAATGTGATGTTCAAAGCTGCTTGAACATGTCGCTGTGCAAGCATATTCAAGCATAATGAGAGCTCCGGTCGCCGTTCATGTGGAGCGTCCGCCGGCCAACGGCCCACCGCCCGAACCCTTCCCGAGGAGTACGAGCCATGTCCACCACCGGTATGTCCCGCACAGCGGCCGAGATCGCCTCGCAGCCCGCCTCCTGGCGGCAGGCTGCGAGGACGCTTCCGCAGCACACTGCTGCTCTGCCCCGCCGGGGCGAGCGGGTCGCGGTCGTCGGCTGCGGCACTTCCTGGTTCATGGCCCAGTCCTACGCGG
>NZ_JBWKCY010000016.1:18202-205873 GCF_056436245.1 Streptomyces sp. NPDC043812 | reverse complement strand
GACGCTTCCTTTGTACTCACCCTCTCGGGCTTTCCTCCGGGCGCTTCCCTTCGGTCTTGCGTTTCCGACTCTATCAGACTCTTTCGTGTCCGATTTCCTCGGTGCTTTCCGGCCTTTCGGCCTTCCGGCGTTTCCGACTCTATCAGATCCTTTCGGGCCTGATTCCCAGTCAGAGTGGGTTGTCCTCGCGGCCGTTGGGCCGTTCCGACGTTCAAACTCTAGCGGATTTCCCGGGCGACTCATAATCGAGCCTTTGAAATGAATTTCGGCATGCCGAAATTCATCCCGGTCGGGAGATCGTGCTGAGTTTGGTTGCCGCATTCGCGGCGGGGATGGCTGTCGAGGAACCGTTCCGGCTCCGTGACAACTCGAAGAACCTTACGGATCGGCAGCGGCCGTGTCAACCTCCGGCCATCTGCCGTTCAGACAGTCGCTCCGGCACCCGAGCGGCCGCGTCTAGTCCAGGTCGGTGAGCCGGCCGCCGGCGTCCGGCTGGTCGCGTTCCACGCGGCGCAGTACGCGGATCAGCAGCTCGCCGAGCAGTGACCGCTCGTCGCCCTCGAGGTCCTGGAGCAGGTCCTCCTCGAAGGTGGTCGCCATGCGCATCGCCTCGAGCCACTTCGTGCGGCCCTCGTCCGTCAGCTCGACGATCACGCGCACCCGGTTGTTCTCATCCCGGTCGCGGGTGACCAGGCCCTCGCTCGCCATGCGGTCGACGCGGTGGGTCATGGCGGCCGGGGTCAGACCCAGGCGCTTGGCGAGCTCGCCGGGTCCGAGCCGGTAGGGGGAGCCCGCGAGCACCAGGGTCTTCAGGACCTCCCACTCGGCGTTGCTGATTCCGAGGTCGGCGAGCTGACGGCCGTAGGCGACGTTCATCCGGCGGTTGAGCCGCCCCAGGGCCGAGACCACCTTCTCGACCTGGGGGTCGAGGTCGCCGTATTCGCGCTGGTAGGCCGCGATCTGCTCGTCGAGGCTCGGCTCCTGCAGGCCGGAGGCGTCGGCGTCGGGGGTCTCGGTAGGCATGCGGCGAAGTATGGCACGGGCTCGTTGGCGTTGAAGTCCTTCGATGTGTATTGTTGACGTTCTAACTTTAGTGTTGAAGTCTTCGGGCTTCAGTCCTTCGGGTCCCTCAGGACCCATTCCTCCAAGACCTCGAAGTGGGTGAGTGTGACCAAGGCGAAGGGTGCAGCGATGCGCCGGATCCAGGTGGGGAGCGCGCTGAGCGCGTTCGGGCTCGGCTTCACCGTTCCGTACCTCTACGTCTATGTGGCGCAGGTGCGGGACCTGGGCGCCGGTACGGCGGGCGTTGTGCTCGCGGTGTTCGCGATGGCCGCGCTCGCCGTCCTGCCGTTCGCCGGACGGGTGATCGACCGGCGCGGGCCGCTGTCCGTGCTGGTCGGCGGCTCCGTGCTCGCGGCCGTCGGTGCGCTCGGCATGGGGCTGTCGGGCACTGTCCCGGCCGCCGTTTCGTCAGCCGCACTGCTCGGTGCCGGTACGGCGGTCATGCAGCCCGCCCTGGCGACCATGATCGTCTGGTGCTCCGAGAGCGCGACGCGTACCCGTGCCTTCGCCATGCAGTTCTTCCTGCAGAACCTGGGTCTCGGCATCGGCGGCCTCATCGGTGGTCACATCGTCGACGAGAGCCGGCCGGCGAGCTTCACCCTGCTGTTCGCCATCGAGGCCGCGATGTTCCTGGTCCTCGGCGGGATCGCACTCACCGTCCGGATGCCCGAGTCGCCGTCCCTGAGCAGCGCGCGGCCCGAGAACTCCGAGGCCAAGGCCAAGGGCGGCATGCGTGCCGTGCTCGGCCACCGCGCCATGGTTCAGCTTCTGGTGCTGGGCTTCGTCCTCTTCTTCGCCTGCTACGGCCAGTTCGAGTCGGGTCTTGCGGCGTACGGCACCGAGGCCGCCGGTATCGAGCCGTCCACGCTGGGCACGGCGCTCGCCGCGAACACCGCCGTGATCGTGGCGGCGCAGTTCCTCGTCCTGAAGTTCGTCGAGCGGCGCAGCCGCAGCAAGGTGATCGCGTCGGTCGGGCTGATCTGGGCCGTCGCCTGGATCGCGGCGGGGTACGCCGGTCTCGGCCACGGCAGCCAGGCGATGGCCACGGCGGCGTTCATCTCGACGTACGCGCTCTTCGGCCTCGGCGAGGCGATGCTGTCGCCGACTGTCGCACCGCTCGTCGCCGATCTGGCACCGGAGTCGATGGTCGGTCAGTACAACTCGGCGTTCGCACTGGTCAAGCAGCTCGCGCTGGCGGTCGGTCCGGCTGTCGGCGGGCCGATGGGGGCGTCGCTGCACGGGCCGTACATCGTGACGTTCGTGCTGTTCTCGCTCGGCATCACGGTGCTTGCGCTGAGGCTGGGCAAGCGGCTCAGCCCCGTGCAGGACCGCCCTGCGCTCGCGGCGAAGACGCGTGTCGTCGTCGTCCACAAGCCCGAGGAAGCGGTCGTTCCCGCCCACTGACGCCGTGCCCACCTCACGGCAGGGCGAACTCGCACCAGACCGCCTTGCCGCCGCCCGGTGTGCGGCGGCTCCCCCAGGACGAGGCGATCGTCGCGATGATCGAGATCCCGCGACCCGCCTCGTCCTCCGTCTCTGCACGCCGTCGGCGCGGCAGATGCTCGTCCCCGTCCGTCACCTCGATGATCAGGCGGCGGTCGGTGCGGCGGAGCCGAAGGCGCATGGGTGGGGTGCCGTGCTGCAGGGAATTGGCGACCAGTTCACTCACGGCCAGCACGCCCAGATCGTGCAGCTCGGGCGAGAACCGCCAGGAGGCGAGAACTCCGGAGGCGAAGGCCCGCGCGCGCGGCGCCGCCTCGATACCGCCGAGCAGATCCAGTGCGGCGTTGTGGAACAGCTCGGCGTCCACGCCCTTGCGCGTGGGGTGCTGCAGTACGAGGACGGCCACGTCGTCGTCGTGCTCCGCGGTCACGCCCAGGGAGCGCAGCAGCCGGTCGCAGACGACCTGCGGAGTGCCGCTCGCCCCGGACAGCGCCCGCTCCAGGGCCGCCATGCCCTCGTCGATGTCCTCGCGTCTGCGCTCCACCAGACCGTCCGTATAGAGGACAGCGGTCGAGCCGGGCGGGAGATCGATCGTGCCAGAGGTGTGCAGCCAGCCGCCCGTGCCGAGGGGAGGTCCGGTGGGTTCGTCGGCACGGCGGACGGTGCCGTCCTGGTCCCGCACCATGATCGGGAGATGGCCCGCCGATGCGTACACCAGGCGGCCCTCGTTCGGGTCGTGCACGGCGTAGGCGCAGGTGGCGATCTGGGTGGGGTCGATCTCGGTCGCGAGTCCGTCGAGCAGCTGGAGCACCTCGTGCGGCGGCAGGTCGAGACGCGCGTAGGCCCGCACGGCGGTGCGCAGCTGGCCCATCACGGCGGCGGCCCGCACGCCCCGGCCCATCACGTCACCGATGACCAGCGCGGTGCGGCCGGCGCCGAGGGTGATCACGTCGTACCAGTCGCCGCCGACCGCGGCGTCCGTGCCGCCCGGCTGATAGGTGGCGGCGAACCTCAGATCGTCGGGCTGCTCCAACTCCTGCGGCAGCAGTGAGCGCTGGAGCGTCACCGCGGTCTCGCGGTGACGCCGCTCGCTCGCGCGCAGCCGCTCCGCGGCCTCGGCGTGGTCGGTGACATCGGCCGCGAAGACCAGGACACCCGCGGTCTCCTTGCCGTCTCCCGATCCTTCGCCGGCCCGCTCGGCGGGCAGACAGGTGACCGTGTACGAGCCCTCGCCCCGGGTTGCCGTGGAGGCGTCGGCGGCCTGGATTCTTCGGGACTTCACCGTCCGGGGTTTTCCGCTGCGCAACACCTGGTCCATGAGCGGGAACAGGCCGAGCTCGTCGAGCTCGGGGCAGCTCTCGGCTGCTGCGGTGCCCGGCAGCCGGTGACCGAAGGCGGCGGCGTAGGCGTCGTTGACGTAGGCGATGCGGTGCTCGGGGCCGTACACGAGAGCGACCAGGGCGGGGAGGCGGCCGAGGATCTCCGGTACGGAGAAGTCCTCCAGCGCCGGGACGCCGGCCGGGGTCTCCGGCTGCTGTCCGGACTCGCCGCGAGCCGCGGGCACCGAGCCCTCGCCCCGCTGCACCGGCGAGAGCCCTTGGTCCGTCCCCCGCGCTGCGGCGCGACGCTGCGTACCGGGGAGCCTTGCGCTCCAACGCGTGAAGTTCACTGACTTTCTAGCCTCAATGGGTTGTTGCCGAGGGTCACTCTGAGCAGGTCACTCTGTGCAGGTGCGAGCCCACCTATGGTCACACGTCCAGTGTGGCCGACCGGACTGACAGTCGTCTTTGCCGAGCTCCTGTCGGCGGCGTCAGGTGTCCGAGGCGCCGTCCGAGGTGTCCTTCGGGGTCTCGTCCCGGGGGCTGCGGGGCGGGCTGCCGTCGGTGGACTCCTCCCGGGCAGCGGTTCCCGGGCTCTTCGGCTCTCCGCCTGCGGCTCCGGGCGCGTCGGGCGGCGCGCCGCTCCGCCCGTGCCCGGCACCGCCCTCGGCCTGCCTCGCAGAGCCGCCGGACAAGCCGTTGCCGTGCCGGCGGACGCCTGCCGCGAGTTCGAACTCGGCCCGGGGGTGTTCCAGCGAGCCGAGGGAGACGATCTCACGCTTGAACAGGCCGGACAGGGTCCATTCGGCGAGGACTCGGGCCTTCCGGTTGAACGTGGGGACACGGCTCAGGTGGTAGGCGCGGTGCATCAGCCAGGCCGGGTAGCCCTTGAGCTTGCGGCCGTAGACGTGGGCGACGCCCTTGTGCAGCCCGAGGGAGGCGACGGAGCCCGCGTACGAGTGCGCGTACTCGTGGAGCGGCTGACCGCGCAGTGCCGCGACGATGTTCTCGGCGAGGACCTTCGTCTGGCGCACGGCGTGCTGGGCGTTGGGCGCGCACTCGACGCCGGGTTTGTCGGAGGTGACGTCGGGGACTGCCGCGGCGTCGCCGGCCGCCCAGGCGTGGGCGACTCCGTCGACGGTGAGCTGCGCCGTGCAGACCAGGCGGCCGCGGTCGTTGAGCGGCAGGTCGCTGGCGGCAAGCACCGGTGCGGGCTTGACGCCGGCGGTCCACACGACGGTCCGGGTCGGGAAGCGCGAGCCGTCGCTGAGCACGGCCACGCGGTCCTCGCACGAGTCGAGCCGGGTGTCGAGCCGTACGTCGATGTTGCGGGAACGCAGCTCGCGCACGGCGTAGCGGCCCAATTCCTCGCCCACCTCGGGCAGGATGCGCCCGGCGGCCTCGACGAGGATCCACTTCAGGTCCTCGGGCTGGATGTTGTGGTAGTACCGCGAGGTGTAGCGGGCCATGTCCTCGAGTTCGGCGAGGGCCTCGACCCCCGCGTAGCCGCCGCCGACGAAGACGAACGTGAGTGCCGCGTCGCGGATCGCCGGGTCTCGGGTCGAGGAGGCGATGTCCATCTGCTCGATGACGTGGTTGCGCAGGCCGATGGCCTCTTCGACGGTCTTGAAACCGATGCCGAAGTCGGCGAGACCGGGTACGGGAAGGGTGCGGGAGATCGAGCCCGGGGCGAGGACGATCTCGTCGTAGGTGATCTCGACGGCGCCGGTGCGCTCCTCCTCGGTGGCGAGGGTCGTCACGGTCGCCGTGCGCTTGGCGTGATCGACCGCCTTCGCCTCACCGATGACGATCCTGCATCTGCCGAGGACGCGGCGGAGGGGCACCACCACATGCCGCGGGGAGATGGAGCCGGCCGCGGCCTCCGGAAGGAACGGCTGATACGTCATATATGGATCGGGGGCGACCACCACGATCTCCACGTCGCCGCGGTCCAGCTCGGGTTTGAGCTTCCGCTGGAGGCGCAGCGCGGTGTACATCCCGACGTAGCCACCGCCGACGACGAGAATGCGCGTGCGCGGCGAGGTGCCGGAGGTCGTGCCCCGGGAGTTTGCAGCCTTCACCATCCCATGACGCAACGGCCTCGGTCGTTTGTCCACAGGCCCGGCGGATTGTGTGACCGGAAGGTATCGGCGGGCCGGTCGGGACGCACCTCCGGGCAAAACGGAAGGTACGCAGGTCAGGCGTGGGGCCGGGGATGCACGGCGGGGGTTGAATAGGGATCCTTCCGATCCTTGCTCCGATCGGGGGGCGCTCTGTGCGAAGTACCCCCTTCTGAATTGACTCCGGCTCAACTATGTTCATAGTCGGTCGGGGTGCCAGGTCACTGCATGCCCGGCCAAGACCAAGGGCGGGGATGTCTCCGGGGGGAGACGACATTGACCGGGGGAACGCTTATGCACGTTCAGGATTCGCATTGGCAGACCGCTGTCGCGCCGGCTTCGGCTGCCGACGGCATGGGGAACGGACAGGTGGGATCGAGCGGGGCCAGCCGCTCCGGACCGCTGCGCGTGGATGCCCAGCGCAATCTGGAGCATGTACTGCGCGCTGCGCGCGAGGTGTTCGGCGAGCTGGGTTACGGCGCGCCGATGGAGGACGTCGCGCGCCGGGCCCGCGTCGGCGTGGGGACGGTGTACCGCCGCTTCCCCAGCAAGGACGTGCTGGTGCGTCGGATAGCCGCGGAGGAGACCGCCCGGCTGACCGAGCAGGCGCGTACGGCCCTGGGCCAGGAGGAGGAGCCGTGGTCGGCTCTCTCCCGCTTCCTGCGCACATCGGTGGCTTCGGGTGCCGGCCGGCTGCTGCCCCCGCAGGTCCTGCGTGTGGGTGTGGACGGCGACGAGTCTCCTGTCGACGACGCGGCGGGCGACGCCCGCGGCGAACTGCGGCTGCCGCAGCAGCGGGCGGGCGCACAGCCCGGGCTTCGGGTGGTCGGCCCCCGGCCGGTGCCCGCGGAGGAGCAGGACGACGCGGGTGCATCGGAGCTGCTGGAGGTCGTGGGGCGGCTCGTCGACCGGGCACGGGCCGCGGATGAGCTGCGTGACGATGTGACGGTGGCCGACGTGCTGCTGGTGATAGCCACGGCCGCGCCGTCGCTGCCCGATGCCGCGCAGCAGGAGGCCGCTTCGGCCAGGCTGCTGGACATCCTGCTGGAGGGACTGCGTCCGCGGTCGGCGTGAGCGGGACGAGGAAACGCTTCACGGGCCTGTGGTCCGGACGCCGGCAGCGGCCTGCCTGCCCGGGCGCCGGGCAGCGGCCCCGCGCGAGGTGGAAGGGGCAACCGTCCTTGTCGACAAGGACGGTTGATCCTCCCCGGTTCGGGTGAGCTGACGCGTCCGACTTCGCGGAAGTCTCCCCGGACGAGTGGTTGGCGTGCGCAGGGGTTCGGCGTACAGCCTCGCTGTGGCACGCTTGCCCGGTAATTCGGGTCTGAAGTGCTTACGGGGGCTTCCGCGATGAGCGGTGACGGTCGGGACGAGTCACTCGGCGGTGGGGGCAGCCCGGAAGCGGCCAATCCATCACAGCAGGTGCCGAGTCAGGGCGGACCGGGCGGCGCGTCCGGTGCGGCCAGGGCGCGTGGCTCCGGCGGAGTCGGTCGCTCCACCTCGACCGGTGCGAGTGGCGCCGACGGCAGGGTCGGGGATGCGGCCGAGCCGGAAGCCGACGATTACACGGTCCCGCAGCAGCGCGAGGGCGGCAGCCTCGGCTCGGTACTGCCACCGCCCCGTGACCTGCCCCCGTCGGACGCCGAGTTGATCCGGCGCATGCGCGAGGGCGACGACCGTGCCTACGAGGAGCTGTTCCGCCGGCACTCGGCGCCCGTCCGCAGGTACGCGCGTACGTGCTGCCGGGACGCCGACACCGCGGACGACCTCACCGCTGAGGTGTTCGCGCGGACGCTGCAGGCGGTGCGCGGCGGCTCGGGGCCCGAGCAGGCGGTGCGCGCATACCTGCTCACCACCGTCCGCCGTGTCGCGGCAAACTGGATGAAGACGATGAAGCGGGAGCAACTGGTCGAAGACTTCGCGGTGTTCGCCGCAGCGGCCGCCCGCAGCACGGACGCGGCGAACGACGACACCCTCGATCTCGGCGCGGACGTGCGCGCGATGCACGAGGCCGAGCAGTCGCTCGCCATGCAGGCCTTCCGGTCCCTGCCGGAGCGCTGGCAGGCGGTGCTGTGGCACACCACTGTCGAGGAGGAGTCGCCGAGCGAGGTCGCCCCGCTGTTCGGGCTGACCGCCAACGCCACGGCGGTGCTCGCCAGCCGGGCCAGGGAGGGCCTCAAGCAGGCGTATCTGCAGGCCCATGTGAGCACATCGCTCACCGCGGGCGGCGACTGCGCGCGTTACGCGGACCGGCTCGGGGCCTATGCACGCGGCGGACTGCGGATGCGGGCCGAGCGAGGGCTGCGCAAGCATCTGGAGGAGTGCGCCAAGTGCCGCTTGGCCGCAGGTGAGTTGGCGCACGTGAACGCCGGCATTCCGGCGCTGCTGCCGATCGCGGTCATCGGCTGGTTCGCCGCCGGTTACTCGCTCAAGGCCGCCGGCCTCGTCGCCGGTGGCGCCGTGGGCGCCGTCGGCGCAGGCGCCGCGGCGGCGGCCACCGGGGGCGCGTCCGGCAGTGCGTCGGGCAGCGCGGCCGGCGGGGCCGCGGCGGAAGGCCTCGGTGCACCGGCGAAGGTCGGCATCGCGGCAGCCGCTGCCGCCGCCGCGACGGCAGGGTTGGTCTGGGCACTGTCCGGCGACCCGCAGCCCGCGCCCAAGCCCAAGGCCAGGCCCCCGGCCGCCACGCCCGTCGTGCCGGAGCAGCCCGCCCCGCCGCCTGCGTCCGAGCCCGAACCGCCCGCCCCGCCCGCGTCCGTTCCTCCGCCTGCGGCGCAGCCGAGTCCGAAGCCGACGCCCAGCGCCGCGCCGACACCGCAGCCCACTCCCACGCCCGCGCGTCCGAAGCCCGCGCCGCCCCCCACCCCGAAGCCCACGCCCACGCCCACCCCAACCCCGCCCCCGAAGCCGACACCTCCGCCCCCGGCGGAGGTGTACCAGGTCAACCGCCTGGAGTACGGCGCGTTCGGCGACCACACCGGACCCGAGATCCGGCTGGGCGGGAGCAGCTGGATGTGGCAGCGCTGGGGCCTGTCGATCGGCGGCACGCAGTACGGACACGGGGTGACCGTCAACGGCAGATCGTCGGTCACCATCGACCTCAACCGCGAGTGCACCGCCTACGACGCGCGCGTCGGCGTCGACGACCTGACACTCGGCAGACGGCCGGTGCGGTTCTCGGTGTACGGGGACGGGGTGCGGCTGTGGAGTTCGCCCGCGGTCCGTCGCGGGGAGGCGGCCGTACCGGTCCATGTCCCGATCACCGGGAAGGAGACCCTCCGCCTGGTCGTGGAGCCGGAGGACCCGGCGGGCTCAGTGGCACTCGCGGACTGGGCGCGGTCGCAGATCACCTGCCGCTGACGCACGGGCCGGCGGCTTGCCCCGCCAGACGCGGGCCCGTCCCCGGAGAGTCGGCCGGGGTCAGGGCCTGTCCGGCGGACCACACCGGGGGCCTCTCGTTTTCGGATCTTGCCGGGCTCGCGTGCCCAGCACCACGCACTGATCCGACCTGATCCGACCCGACCCGAACCGACCCGATCCGAACCAAAGACCCTAGGCCTGCAGCGTGGGCCGTTTCGGGACACCGCCCGCGACCGCACGGCGGCGGGGAGCCGCCGTGCCCGTCCAGCAGGTGCCGCGGCGCGAGAGGAGCCGTCGCAGCCACAGTTCCGTGGAGACCAGGTCGGCGAGGCCGTCCAGCGGAACCGGTTCGCCCTCCGAGGCCGCACGCAGCGCCTTCCGGACGACGCGCGCCTCCACCAGACCCGCGTCAGCCAGCAGTGGGGCGTCGAACAGGGCCATCAGCTGCGGAAGCGTGGTGCGCAGACCGGTCCGCGCCGCCGCGTTCGCGGTGTGCGAGGCGTGCGTGGTGGTGCCCCAGCCGGGCGGCAGGTCGTGGATGCCCGCGCCCGCGAGCACCGTGCGGAGGATCGCGGCCCGCGCCCCCGGCTGGACCCGCAGCGATTCGGGCAGGGCGCGGCCGGCGCGGACGACCTGGTTGTCGAGGAAGGGGGCATGCAGCCGCTGGCTGCGGATCTCGGCGGCCTGTTCCAGGATCCGGTGGTCCGCCGCGTGGCGGGCCAGCGCCGCCCTCGCGCGGGCCTCCCCGGGCCGCTGCACCGCTGTCGGACGAGTCGCCGCCTCCATCAGACGAACCGATACTTCAGCGAGCGCCTCACCGGTCAGCCAACGCGCCGCCGGTCCGGGCCTGGACCAGGTGAGAGCCGCGAGCGAGGCGCCGACGGCGCCGTTGAGCCCGGCCGTTCCGGTGCGGTTCGCGCCGAGCAGCAGGTCGGCCGCGGTCTCCAGGCCGGTGCGGTAGGGCGTACGGGCGAGACGGCGCGCCGCCCGGTAGACCGTCAGCGGGACGAACAGCGACTGCGGCGAGGCACCGTCGGCCCGTGCCAGGGCGGTCACCGGCCGCAGCAGCGGGCGTCGGCGGCGGTCCATCAACAGGTCGGCGAGCCGCGCCGGATGAGCGTCCAGCACCTGCCGGGCACCCGTCCCGGTGAAGTGGTCGGCGCTGCCCGCCGCCAGGCGGTTGCGGTGCCGTTCGGCAGTGACCAGGGACGGCGCCGGCTCGTCGGTGAGCGGGCCGTTGTCGAGCCCGGCGTACGGCAGCGCCTCTTCGCCCGCCGCGACGACGACATGGTGCAGCCGGGGATTGGCGGCGATGGCACGGGCGCGTTCCAGCTCCGGCTCGCGGCTCTCGCGGCCCGTGGTGGCAAGGTCGTTGAAGGTGACGGCGAGCAGCCGTTCGCCCGCGCCCGTTCCGTGGCCGAGGACGGTGCCCGGCACACCGGGCAGCCCGGCGGCGAGCAGCGCCAGCGTGCTGGAGGCGCTGCCTCCGGACAGGTCGGCACCGATGCCGGGGGCGGGCGCGCCCCTCGCGGCACGACGTTCGGCGGGCCCCATGCCCGGCACGGGCCCCGGATCGGGCGGCAGGGTCTCCGGCGCGTGCCGGGGCGCGGTGAGTCTGGCCCGTACGGCGTCGATCAGAGCGTCGCGTACGCCGTCGACGGCCTGCGCGGGATCGATCTGCGGCCCGGCGACGGCCAGTGAGGCCACCTGCTCGTATCCCGTGATCTCCCGTGATCCTTCGCGCAGGATCAGCGCGTGGCCGGGCGGGATGCGCTTGACCCCCACGTACGGGGTCGAGTCGCGCAGCGCCTCCGGCGCCTCGGGGCAGGCGAGCAGCGCGGCCAGATGGCCGATGTCGAGCTGGGCCTCGATGAGGTCGGCGAGCGGGAGAGCCGCCGTGGCGTACGCAGTGCCGCCGGCCCAGGGGGTGTGGAAGACCGGCCGGGCGCCGGCGAGATCACCCACGACGGTGATGCGGCGGCCGACCTGGACGACGGCGGTGTAGCTGCCGGCCCATGCGGTCAGATGCCTCAGTGCGCCACCGCGCGCTGCGTAGAGTCCGACGCGCAGCTGCTCGTCGCTGGCCGCGCAGCAGCCGAGGACGGCGAGCCGGGTGATCGTGGGCGGGTTTGCGCCACCGCCCGGGACGGCACGCGTGGGCGGCTCGACCGTGACGACCCGTACCTCGTCGGGACGCCAGTCGCCCACCGCCCACAGCGGATCCGGGTCGCCCCACAGCAGTTGGGCTCCGACGGGGTGGACGGTGGCGCCGTCACCGTCGGCGTCGAGCAGGCCTCCGACGGCCCCGGCGGTACCGAAGTTCGCGGCGATACTGCTCCACCCCACAAGCCACCGCATCCCCGCCTCCACCGCAGTCCCGAAGCCGTTCGGGGACATGCTGCCATGAAGGAAGCGCCCGGGAGGCGTTCCCGGTAGCGCGCGCAAAAAGTGAACACGCCTCCGGCATTGGCGATTTGCCGCCGGTGCCGGCACTGCGCGACGGTCGGCCGGTCGCCGGCGCAAGGGCTTGCCCCCCGTCCGGGGACAGGCGTCATTCAGCCATTCTGCGCGGGGATGATTGACCTCAACATCCAGCCCGGGAGGCGTAGTTCGCCTCCCGGACCGGCCCGCCGCCCGCGGGGAAATGAGGCGGCAGTGTCCCCCAGCCCACTGGTTCCAGTACGCAGTGGGCCGACCCACGCGGTACTCATGGAAGCGCTCCCGAACCTCCCCGGCCAGAGCGCACGGTCGGCGCACGGCCACACGGCGGGAGCACGACGGCAGCGCCTTGTACGCCCGTCCGCACAACAATCCCGCCATACGGAACACCGCCTCTTAACGGTAGGGATGTGGCGAACTACGCTGGGTTTACTGCTGTCCTCAGCGGGAGCGCATATTCCGAACGGCTCGGCCACACGCTTTTGCAGCCGGGACCGGTCGGATCCGGGAGGTGCGCGAACCAGGAGGACACAGCACGAATGCCGTGCGCCGCAGGCGACACGGCAGCTGTCTGTGTGTCGAGGGGTGGCGCATGTCCAGGGAGCAACGCGGGCCGAACGAAAAGCTCGGCACCGTTCTCGCCCTCGCGGGAATCAGCAACGCCGGCCTCGCCCGGCGGGTCAACGACCTCGGGGCGCAGCGCGGGCTGACCCTTCGCTACGACAAGACGTCGGTGGCGCGATGGGTGTCGAAGGGCATGGTGCCGCAGGGCGCCGCGCCCCATCTCATCGCCGCCGCCATCGGGGCCAAACTGGGCCGCCCGGTGCCGCTGCACGAGATCGGACTGGCGGACGCCGACCCGGCGCCCGAGGTCGGTCTCGCCTTCCCGCGGGATGTGGGCGAGGCGGTGAAATCGGCCACCGAGCTCTACCGCCTGGACCTCGCAGGCCGGCGGGCGGGCGGGGGGATCTGGCAGTCACTGGCCGGGTCCTTCGCCGTCAGCGCCTACGCCACACCGGCGTCGCGCTGGCTGATAACCCCCGCGGACCCGTCGGTGGAACGGATCGTCACCCCTTCCGGGGCGACACCCGCCGGCGGATCCGCGCTGCCCCCCGACGTGCCGGACGCCCCCGAGGGCCCCGTGCGGGTCGGCCACAGCGATGTGGCCAAGCTGCGCGAGGCCGCGGAGGACGCACGCCGCTGGGACTCCAAGTACGGCGGCGGGGACTGGCGTTCGTCGATGGTGCCCGAGTGCCTGCGGGTCGACGCCGCCCCACTGCTGCTCGGCTCGTACTCGGACGAGGTGGGCCGCGCCCTGTTCGGCGCCACGTCCGAGCTGACCCGCCTCGCCGGGTGGATGGCCTTCGACACGGGCCAGCAGGAGGCGGCCCAGCGCTACTACATCCAGGCGCTGCGTCTCGCCCGCGCCGCCGCCGACGTTCCGCTCGGCGGCTATGTCCTGGCGTCGATGTCGCTGCAGGCCACGTACCGCGGCTTCGCCGACGAGGGCGTGGACCTGGCGCAGGCCGCACTAGAGCGCAACCGCGGCCTCGCCACCGCCCGCACCATGAGCTTCTTCCGGCTGGTGGAGGCCCGCGCGCACGCCAAGGCGAACGACGCGGCAGCGGCCGGGCAGGCTCTGAAGGCCGCGGAGGGCTGGCTGGAGCGTTCGCGCGAGGGGGACGCGGACCCGTCGTGGCTCGGCTTCTACTCCTACGACCGCTTCGCCGCGGACGCCGCCGAGTGCTACCGCGACCTCAAGGCGCCCCGTCAGGTGCGGCGCTTCACGGAGCAGGCGCTGTCGCGGCCGACGGAGGAGTTCGTACGCTCGCACGGCTTACGACTGGTGGTCTCGGCAGTGGCCGAGCTGGAGTCGGGCAACCTCGATGCGGCATGCGCGGCGGGCACGCGAGCGGTGGAGGTCGCGGGCCGGATCTCCTCGGCGCGTACGACGGAGTACGTACGGGATCTGCTGCACCGCCTCGAGCCGTACGGCGACGAGCCGAGGGTCATGGAGCTGCGGGAGAGGGCCCGCCCGCTTCTGGCCGCCCCGGCGTAAGGGGCGTGAGGGCGGTGTCGGGACCGTCCGCAGGACGGGGACACGCGTCCCGGGGTGCAGGCTGGTTTAAGGGCATTGTCAGCGGGCCAGTGCACTATCGGGGTGGGAGGTGACGCGGTGACGGCGTCCGGGCACAGCTTCGACTGTGACGTGCTGGTGATCGGCGGCGGGATCGTCGGCCTGTCGGCGGCGTATGCCCTCACGCGCTCGGCGCCCGGGACCCGGGTGATCGTCCTGGAGAAGGAGCAGGGCCCGGCCAGGCACCAGACCGGGCGGAACAGCGGCGTGATCCACAGCGGGATCTACTACCGCCCCGGCTCGCTGAAGGCCCGGTTCGCGGTGCGCGGTGCGGCCGAGATGGTCAAGTTCTGCGCGGAGTACGGCATCGACCACCAGGTCACCGGGAAGCTGATCGTCGCGACCGGCCGCGACGAACTGCCACGACTGCACGCACTGGTCCAGCGCGGCCGGGAGAACGGCATCCCCGTGCGCGAGCTGGGCCCGGCCCAGATCGCCGAGTACGAGCCGGAGGTCCGCGGTCTCGCCGCGATCCATGTCGGCACGACCGGCGTGTGCGATTTCGGCGCGGTGGCGGCCCAGCTCGCCCGCGCGTCCGATGCCGATGTGCGGTACGGCCAGGAGGTCACCGCCGTGGACCGCAGACCGTGGGGCGTCGCGGTGCGCACGGCCGCGGGCACTGTGGTGCGCGCCCGGGCCCTGGTGAACTGCGCCGGGCTGCACTGCGACCGGGTCGCGCGGCTCGCGGGCGACGACCCCGGGATGCGGATCGTCCCCTTCCGCGGGGAGTACTACGACCTGGCCCGCCCCGAGCTGGTGCGGGGCCTGGTCTACCCCGTGCCGGACCCCGCGTTCCCCTTCCTCGGCGTGCATCTGACCCGCGGCATCGAGGGCGGCGTCCACGTCGGTCCGAACGCGGTCCCGGCGCTGGCCCGCGAGGGCTACAGCTGGTCGGCCGTGCGTCCCCTGGAGGTCGCGGACACCCTGCGCTGGCCGGGATCGTGGCGGATCGCCCGGCGCCACTGGCGCTACGGCGCCGGTGAACTGCATCGCTCACTGTCGAAGCGTGCCTTCACGGACGCGGTGCGCAGACTGCTCCCGGCGGTCACGGAGGACGATCTGCGTCCCGCCCCCGCGGGCGTACGGGCACAGGCAGTGCTGCGCGACGGGACGCTCGCCGACGATTTCCTGATCCGCGAGGCCCCGCGCACCGTCCATGTGCTGAACGCCCCCTCGCCCGCGGCGACGGCCTCGCTCCCGATCGGGCGCGAAGTGGCGCGCCGCGCCCTCGCGGCACTGGCGGAGGACAGGGTCCACCGAAGCGGTGCGTGACCCCTGGCGCGCGGTCCGGCGCCGGCTGGCACCCGCGAGGTGCGGACGCGTGTGCCCCGGGCCGGACAGTCCTGAGGGCCCGATGAGCCCCTGCCACGGGCTCGTAGAATCGACGCACTGTGTCTGAGCTTCGAAACACCACCCCCGACGCCCACCGCCCGATCATCCGTGCCAAGGGCGAGCCCCGCTTCCCCGGCGGCCCCGCCGCCGATCCGGCCGGTTCGCACCACGAGCGGCGGATCCGCAGCTTCCAGCCGCGGCGCAGCCGGGTCACCACCGGGCAGGGCGACGCGCTGCAGCGGCTGTGGCCGCTGTGGGGGCTCGACATCGACGGCCACCGCGTCCTCGATCTCGACGAGATGTTCGGCGGGCTGCCCGTGGTCCTGGAAATCGGGTTCGGGATGGGTGAGGCCACCGCGCAGATGGCCGCGGACGACCCGGAGACCGGCATCCTCGCCGTCGACGTGCACACCCCCGGCCAGGGCAATCTCCTCGGTCTCGCCGAGCGCAGCGGCTTGAGCAACGTCCGGGTGGCCAACGGCGACGCGATCATCCTGCTGCGCGAGATGCTGCCGGCCCGCTCGCTCGACGGGATGCGCGTGTACTTCCCCGACCCGTGGCCGAAGAAGCGGCACCACAAGCGGCGGCTGATCCAGCCGGAGTTCCTCACCCTCGCCGCCCAGCGCATCAAGCCCGGCGCCGTCCTGCACTGCGCGACCGACTGGGAGCCGTACGCGGAGCAGATGCTCGAGGTGCTCACCGCGCACCCGGGCTTCGAGAACACCGTGCCGGACGGCGGCTACGCCCCGCGCCCCGTCTTCCGTCCCCTGACCCGTTTCGAAGGACAGGGTCTCGACAAGGGTCACAAGGTCCACGACCTGCTCTTTCGCCGGGTGCAGCCGGAGGCGTGACCGCGGCAGTGTGCCGTGCACCATCGCCAGTTGTCGGTGGCCCTCGTTAGGGTCGACTGGTGCACGACTCGTCCTGGCAGCATTCGACGGCCCCAGCGCCGCACCCCACGGTGCCGGCGCGCGAGCCGGAGCGGGTCGCCGAGCTGTCCGACGGCGAGCCGGCGCGGGGCCGCGGGCGGTACCGCCCGCGCGCTGCGCGACTGTGGCGCAGCCGGGCGGTCCGTGCGGGAGTGCTGGTCGTGCTGCTCGCGCTGTGCGGTCTGGTGATCCTCGCGCTCGTGAGGGAACAGACCGGCACCCAGGGCTTCCTGGTCGGTCTCGGCCTCGCGACGCTCCCGGTGCCGCTGCTGCTCGCCGCGTTCCGCTGGCTGGACCGGGTGGAGCCCGGTCCGTGGCGGAATCTGCTGTTCGCGTTCTCGTGGGGCGCCTGTGCCGCGGCACTGGTCGCGATCATCGCGAACTCGTTCGCGACCCGCTGGATAGCGACTGCCACCGCCGACCCCGCCTCGGCCGACACCCTCGGCGCGACCGTCGTCGCGCCGGTCGTCGAGGAGAGCGCGAAGGCCGCGGCGATCCTGCTGCTCTTCCTCTTCCGCAGACGGGACTTCACCGGCATCGTCGACGGCGTCGTCGTCGCGGGTTTCACCGCGACGGGCTTCGCCTTCACCGAGAACATCCTCTACCTCGGCAACGCCTTCGGCGAGGACATGGCGTTCGGCTCCTCCGGCCTGGCCTCGGTGACCGCGGCGACCTTCTTCGTCCGCATCGTGATGTCGCCGTTCGCGCATCCGCTGTTCACGGTGCTCACCGGCATCGGCTTCGGGGCCGCCGCCCTGGCCGCACGCCGTCATCGCATCCGGCGCATCGTGCTGCCGCTGCTCGGGCTGGCACTGGCGATGGGCGTCCACGCCCTGTGGAACGGTTCGACCTCGCTGTTCGGCCCGTGGGGCTTCTACGCGGTGTACGCGGCGTTCATGTTGCCTGCCTTCGGGCTGCTGACCTGGCTGACGATCTGGACCCGGCAGCGGGAGCTGCGCACGATATCCACCGAGCTGCCCGCGTACGCGGCGGCGGGATGGCTGTCCGCCGTCGAGCCACGCGCGCTGTCCTCGATGCGGGCCCGCACGATGGCGCGTGACTTCGCCCGGCGCACGTACGGACCGGCAGCGGGCCATGCGGTGTCCGAGTACGAGACGTTCGCGACGTCGCTCGCGTTTCTGCGCCACCGGGCCCACCGCGGCGCGGCGGGCCCGGACTTCGCGGAGCGCGAGCGCGAGTTGCTGCACCACCTGTGGCGGCGCCGGGACGTGGCCGGCCCGGCCCTCGCGTACGCGGCACAGGCGACGGGCGGGGCGGGCATGCCGCCACCGCACCGGGACTACGGCGCCTACAACCCGTACCGCACCTGATCGGCCGCTCGGCTCACTCCGACGCTGCGGTCAACGCGGCCAGTTCCGACGGGGACAGTTCGAGCTCGGCGACGGCGACCAGCGCCGGCAGCTGCTCGACCGTACGGGCGGAGGCGATCGGCGCGGCGACGGTCGGCTGCGCCGCCAGCCAGGCGAGCGCCACGGTCGCGAGCTCGGCGTCGCGCGAGCGGGCGACCTCGTCCAGCACGGAGAGGACCTTCAGACCGCGCTCGGTCCCCAGGTGCTTGCCCGCACCCTGCGCACGCGCGCTGTCCACCGCGGCCCCCGGCCGGTACTTGCCGGTGAGGAAGCCGGACGCGAGCGCGTAGTAGGGGACGGCGGCCAGGCCGGCGCGCGCGGCCGTGCTCTGCAGCTCCCCCTCGTACGTGTCGCGGGAGACCAGGTTGTAGTGCGGCTGCAGGGCCACGTAGCGGGCGAGCCCCTCGCTGTCGGAGAAGTCGAGCGACGCCTGGAGGCGCTCGGCACTCAGATTGGAGGCGGCGATCGCGCGGACCTTGCCGTCCTTCACGAGCTGGTCGAGGGCGGTGATGATCTCCTCGACGGGCACGGACGGGTCGTCGAAGTGGGTGTAGTAGAGGTCGATGTGATCGGTGCCGAGCCGCCTCAGCGACTCCTCGGCCGCGGCCTTGATCGTGGGACCGGACAAACCCTTGTACTGCGGGTGGGCGCCGACCTTCGTCGCGACGACGATCTCGGAGCGGTTGCCGCGCGAGGCGAGCCAGTTGCCGATGACCGTCTCGGACTCGCCGCCCTGGTTGCCGGGCACCCATGCGGAGTAGGAGTCGGCCGTGTCGACGAAGTTGCCGCCGGCGGCTGCGTACGCGTCGAGCACGGCGAACGACTGCGCCTCGTCGGCGGTCCATCCGAAGACGTTGCCACCGAGGGCGAGGGGGAACACGGCGAGGTCGGACGAGCCGAGAGCGCGAAGGGAGGTCATGCGTGGGTCAACGACGAGGCCGCGCACGGCTATTCCGCCGGCCCGGCGTCGGGGCTGTGCACCGGGCCTACGGCGACATGAGGGTGCGCGGTACGGCATCGCCGTACCGCGCAGCCTTCCTGGCAGACCGCCCTCGTCCCGGGAGAGCGATCGGGCGATCGTCGAGGATCAGACGGTGAGGCCCTTGTCCCGCAGCCACGCCATCGGGTCGAGACCCGAGCCGCCGGGGGTGTGCACCTCCATGTGCAGGTGCGGCCCGGTGACGTTGCCGGTCGCACCGACGCGGCCGATGGTGTCGCCGGTGCCGACCTTCTGGCCTGCGCTGGCCGTCATCGACGACAGGTGGGCGTACCAGACCTCGCTGCCGTCCTCGAGTTCGAGGACGATGCGGTAGCCGTACGAACCGGACCAGCCGGCGGACTTGATGGTGCCGCCGTGCACGGCCTTGACCGGGGTGCCCGTCGGGGCGGCGAAGTCCAGGCCGGTGTGCTGGCCGGAGGACCACATGGAACCGGACTCGCCGTACGTCGAGGTGATCGTGTACGAGGACGTGGGCAGGGAGTAGCTCGCGGCAAGCTTGGCGAGCCGCTCCGCCTCCGCCTTGGCGCGCGCTGCCTCCTCGGCCTTGCGCTTCTTCTCGGCAGCCTTCGCCTCGGCGGCGCTCTGCTGCTTCGCCGCGGCGGCGGCGGCCTGCTCGGCAGCCAGCTTCTCGGCGGCGGCCTTCGCCTCGGCGTCCGCCTCGGCCCGCTGCTGCTCGGCCTGCTGGAGGATCCGGGCGCGCAGCGCCTCTCCGGCGCCCGCCTGCTCGCCGTCCGTGGCCGCGGCGCCGTCGGCGACGGTGGTCATCGCGGTGAGCGGCGCGGTGTTGGCGTCGGAGTCGGCGCCCGCGTCGTCGGAGATGAGCGAGCCCACGCCGGGAAGGGACGCGGCGTCGGGGAGGTTGTCCGCGATCGAGTCCGGAAGGGAGATGGAGACCGCCGGCTTGTCCTGCGCGGTGGCTATGCCACCGGCGCCGACCGCGGCGATGACACCGACTCCGAGGACGGTGGAGCTACGGGCGAGTCCGCCACGCTGTTTTGCGACGCGGTGCCGGCCGCGCACCGGACGGATGGATTCCTCGGTGGGATTCCATTCCTCCCACGTCCGCTCCGCAGGATCGTCACCGAAATGACCGGGTGCGAACGGGGCCTCGGGGGCAGGCATGTTGGACGCCACGAAGGCGTACTCCTTTCCTTCCTTCTCGCCTACCGGGTTAGCTGACGGGTTCGGAGCAGGAAGGTCTCCTACGAGCGTCTTCGACCGCGAACAGAGCGGCAAAAGGTGCCCGATTCACCCCAATTGATGGTTCCCCGGTTCCCTTGCGGGATTCGGCGCGTGCGCACGGTGCCGTCTCTTGCGACGACTGGGACGACCGCGCTGCGTTATCGAACGTTAATAGACGCCGGGGCCGGATTCCAAGCTGTTCCGACTGATCGTTAACGACTGTGGCCAGAACTTACCAGGACAGAAGCGTGCGGAATCGGGCGACTTGATCAAACCTCTTCACGGCGATTGCTTCTGACTGTTCGTCAAATGTTATGCGTAGTGGCACCTTGCGACTACGCACCGTGGCGGAACGCCGTCACCCACCCCGCAGGCCCCGACCTATCCGCGCTCCGGGTCCGTCTCCGCCTTCACGACCCGCACCGTGCGCCGCCTGTCCGGCTGCCCCTCGGCGGGCCGGCCGACCGCCAGCAGTGCCATGTCGTCCGTCGTCCCACCACCCGTGTAGCGGCGCACATCGTCGACGAGCGCGTCCAGCAACGCCTCAGGCCCGGGAAAGAGCCGGCCCCGCAACCGTTCGCCCGGGCTGTAGAACGCACCGCCCGCGTCACGCGCCTCGGACAGCCCGTCCGTGTAGAACAGCAGCGTCGATCCGGCGGGCAGCCGGTAGTCCTGAGCCCGGTCCGGCCAGGCCGCCAAGTCGCCCATGCCCAGCGGCAGGGCAGCCGCGGGCGGCTCCAGCATCAGCAGACCGCCGTCGGCGTGCAGCATCAGTGGCTCGGGGTGCCCGCGGTTCACCAGGCGCACCGTGCCGTCCCCGCCTCCGTCGCCCGGCGGGATCTCACCCAGCACGGCGGTGGTGAAGCGCTCCATCGTGTCCGGTTCCTCCTCCCGCAGCGCCTGGTCACGCTTCAGCGCATGCTCCAGACGCTGCGCCACACCCTCGAGCGAGTCCTCCTGCTCGGCCGCCTCCCGGAACGTCCCGATCAGCACGGCGACGGCCGCCACCGCCTCCATCCCCTTGCCGCGTACGTCGCCCACGATCAGCCGCACTCCGAACGGGGTGTCCTGCACGGCGAAGAGATCGCCGCCGATGAACGCGTCCTCCTGCGCCGCCTCGTACCGCGCGGCGATATGCAGTCCGGCGATCCGGTCCGCGGGGGTCGGCAGCACGGCCCGCTGCGCCGCCTCCGCGATGACCCTCGCCGAGGCGAGCCGCTCACTGCCGCGTTGCACCACCCCGTTGATCAGCAGCGCGAGGACGGCGACCGTGAAGACGGTGCTCGTCTCGGTGACCGCGGTGATCTGCCCGATGGTGCCGTTGTACGTGTGCATGCCGCTGACGGCCAGCATGGCCGCGATACCCATCAGCAGCGTCACCGTCCACGACACGATCGGCGCCGCGACCAGCGGGGCGGCCGCGAACAGCGGCACCGCGGTGAAGCGGGACGGGGTCAGCAGATCGAAGACCACACCGCCGACGATCATCGCCGCGGGCAGCACACGGACGAACCACGGCAACCTGTAGCTGCTGCCCTGCTCTCGCCCCACAGGTGATCTCCCGCCGCTCCGCCCGCGGCCACGCACGCTGCCGCGCTTCTCCCATGCTGCGCGCCGTGGCGCCCGGAGGCGACTTGCCACGCCCGCGCGGGCGAAACCCCAGGCCAGGGCTGGCGAGCGAACACGATCGCACATACGACGAAGGCCCGGTGATCGAGAAGATCGATCACCGGGCCTTCGCCTTCAGTAGCGGGGACAGGATTTGAACCTGCGACCTCTGGGTTATGAGCCCAGCGAGCTACCGAGCTGCTCCACCCCGCGTCGGTGAACACAACCTTACGCCATCGGAAGCAAGATCAAATCCACTTTTCGGCCCCGGTCCTCCCGAGCCGGTCACATCGGCGCTCCGCCACGCGTCATAACAGTGAAAACACGAGCAACGAGGGGTGTGGACGGACCATGAACGAACACGAATTCCTGGCGGAGCGTTTCGAGGAGCACCGCGGCCACCTGCGCGCGGTCGCCTACCGGATGCTCGGCTCGCTGAGCGATGCCGACGACGCCGTCCAGGAAGCGTGGCTGCGTCTGAGCCGCTCCGACACCGAACGCGTCGAGAACCTGGGCGGCTGGCTGACCACCGTCGTCGGCCGGGTCTGCCTCGACATGCTCCGCACCCGCGTCTCCCGGCGCGAGGAACCGATGGAGACCCGCATACCCGAGCCGATCGTCAGCGGCGCGGACAGCCTCGACCCGGAACACGAGGTGCTGCTCGCCGACTCGGTCGGCCTCGCACTGCTCGTCGTGCTGGAGACGCTGGCGCCCGCGGAACGGCTCGCGTTCGTGCTGCACGACATGTTCGCCGTGCCGTTCGAAGAGATCGCCCCCGTCGTGGGCCGCACCCCCGCGGCCGCCCGTCAGCTCGCCAGTCGCGCCCGCCGGAGGGTGCAGGGTTCCGCACCCGTCCCGGACGCCGACCTCGGACGGCAGCGCGAGGTGGTCGACGCGTTCCTGACGGCGGCACGCGGCGGGGACTTCGAGGCCCTCGTCGCCCTCCTCGACCCGGACGTCGTGTCCCGCTCGGACGGCGGCACTCTGCTCCCGGGTTCGCTGGTTCGCGGCGCGCAGGCCGTGGCGGGCAAGGCGATCACATTCGCCCGCTTCGCGGAGGCGGCCCTGCCTGCGCTGGTCAACGGAGCGGCCGGGATGGTCTCGACGGCAGGCGGCGTACCGATGTCGGTGATGGCGTTCACGGTCACCGACGGCCGGATCGTCGAGATCAACATCCTCACGGACCCCGAACGCCTCGCCGCGCTGGACCTCACGGTCCTTCAGCCGTGAGAACTCGGCCTGCGCCCGACAGGGCGCAGGCCGAGCGGGAGGCATTTCTGAGGGGGACGGTCTCAGCAGCCGACGGACCAGGTGTGGGAGCGGCAGTCGGCGGCGGGCTCTGCCCGGGGCGGGGCGGACGGAGGCCCTGGCGGGTGAGACAGGCGTCGGTGAGGCCACGGGTGGCAGCCTTGATCACCTCGTCCGGTCGGGACGGGGCACCGGGGCCGGCGCCGTGCAGCCGGTCAGGAGAAGGCCCGTCAGGAGCATCGGGGTGGTCAGCAGCCCAACAGCCCGCGTACGAAGGGACATCTGGCGAATCAGCCCGGCTCACAACCCATGGTCGTGTCACTCACGCCGTCGAACTTCGTCGGCCAGGCGGTCCAGTTGTTGTCGTGGTCGTCCGGCCGGATCTCCCGGTAGAGGCAACTGCCGCCGGATCGGTGGCTGATGGCGTAGACGCTGACCGCGGCGTGGGAGTCGAAGGAGTAGGCGTGCCGCTTCATCCGGGGATCGGCCTCGCGGTAGCCGGGCGGGGTGTAGGCCCAGGCACCTCCTGAACCCATCTGGTTGGACTCGGGCCAGAAGTACACCTGCCCCGGCGGTACGGCCTGAGCGGCGGGGGCGGTCAGGGCGGCCGGCGCGGTCAGGGCAGCGGCGAGAACGGTGACGACGGTGGCTCTGCGTCGGGAGCTCATGATCAACTCAACGGCGCACCGGCCGCCTGGTCACGGCAGGTCGGCTCGGAGCGCGATGCAGCCCGCGAACAGGATCAGCCCCACGCCAGAAGCTTCTGACGTGGGGCTGAGTGGTAGGCCGTGTGGGACTCGAACCCACAACCAACGGATTAAAAGTCCGCTGCTCTGCCAATTGAGCTAACGGCCCTCGGCACAACACCCCAGAGCATAACCAAAGAGATCCCCCGAGCCGATCGGGTATCCCACGCGCGCCCGCACCGGATGTGGCGGAACAAGGGGGTCCGGGCCCGTGGGACGGGACCGGACCTCACGACCGCACCACACCGAAGTGTCGTACGGGCCCTGTCCTGCGCGCTGCGCGGCGGCTCAGTACAGGCCCTTGAAGGCCGTCCAGCCGCCCCTCCCGATCTGCACGGGTCCGGCGATCGTGCCGTTGCCGTTGCCGCTGTGCCGGTAGAGGTTCCCGGCCGTGTCACGCGCCACGATGTCCGGCTTGGCGTCACCTGTGATGTCGCCCATGCCGACGACGGACGTGTACTTCGTGCCCCAGCTGCCGATCAGCCTCACCCGGGGGGTGACGCCGCCGGCCGCCGTGCCGTAGTAGCGCCACAGTGCGCCCGCTTTGTCGTGGCCGAGCAGGTCACCGCGGCCGTCGCCGTTGAGATCACCGGCGCCGACGATCTTCGTGTACGTCTTCCAGTTCGTACCGATCTTCACCCGGCCCTTGAGGCGGTGGTCCGCCGTCCCGGCGTAGAAGTACATGTCACCTGTGACCGTCTGACGGGCGATCAGGTCTGTGAAGCCGTCGCCGTTCACATCGCCGGGCGACGTGAGCACGTCGTACTGCCCCCAGCCCGAGCCGATCACCGTGCACGGCGCCGAGTGCGTCAGGGGGTTCCCGCAGCCGGGCCGGTACACACGCAGTTCGTTGCCGAGCCGCATCAGCACGTCGTTGCAGCGGTCGCCGTCGACGTCCCCGAACGGCACCGGATACGCGCCGACCGCGAACGTGTCGCCCGCCTGACGGGCCGAGACCCCACCCGTGCCAGTGCCCTTGTACTGCAACACCAGACCAGCAGAGTCCTTCACCAGCATCTCGCCGAAACCGTCGTTCCCCGCCAGGTCACGCCGGACCGGCGCCGCACCGCTGATCGCGACCGTGCCGGTCGTCCTCAGGTCCGCGCCCTGGCCGTCGGCGGGCTTCGCCGTCAGGGTCCACGTGTAGGCACCGTTGGCGACGAGCTTGCCGTTGCCGTCCTTGCCGTCCCATGCGCCCTCGATCAGGCCGCGGGCCTCGCCGCCGGAGAGTGTCCGCACCCCCGCGCCCGTCGCCTTGCTCTTCAGGGTGAGCGTCCACGATGCCGCGGGCTTGGACAGCCACCACCGCGGCTTCCACGAAGCCTTCTTGATGTCGGCCGTGCTCCTGGGGTCCGCGTCCAGCAGGGTCAGCGCGGAGGTGGTCACTCGGGATGGCACCACATGGGTCTCGCCGGCACCGTCCACGTACGTGAGATGCCCGCCGAAGCGGTCGACGTTCCAGCCGTGGCCGGGCTCGACGGCCGAGGGCCGGCCGACGGCCCGGGTCCCCGCCGTTCCGCGGACATCGGTGATGCTGACGACACCCGCCTGCTCCCACCCGACGTACCCGTCTCCGAGGACTGCCGAACGATGGGACGGAAGGGAAGGGCCACATTGCGCTTGGTGTTCATGTCGTGGACCCCGGCGGACCCCGCGCACTTCCAGTACACGCTGGACGACCACACCTGGACGTCCTCCAGGTCGCAGCTGCCCACATCGACGCTGCGGACCGTCTTCCCGGTCCGGACGTCGACCGCATCGACGACGCCGGCGGAGGTGCCCTCGATCCAGAGGGTGGAGCCGACGAGTGAGGTCGCCCGGTAGTCGATCTCACGGCTGAACACCCGCTGCTGTCTGTCCAGGTCCAGCACCTCGTGCCACACGTGGCCCATCGAGTACGCCGCGTACCGGCCCGATGCCTCCAGATCGTCGCTCAGATGGACGCTCGGAATGTGCGTACCGGGCAGCTGCTCCCCGCGCCCGACGGCGTACAGGCCTGAGCCGTTCGCCTCCTCGAACACGACACGGCCGTCACCGGTGGGCAGCAGCTCGGGACACCAGTAGGGCTCGCAACCGCCGTAGAACTGATAGCTGTTCTCCCCCCGGTCGACGCGCGGTCCGGCCGTGAGTGCCCCGCCCGTCGTGAGTTCGGTCGAGCGGAGCCGCGCCCTGTTGTAAGGCACCCGGTCCACGGTGTGCAGATCGCCCTGGGCGGCGGACACCCGCACCGTGCGGGACTCGACGAGCGGAATGTCCGAGACCTTGGTGGCCGTCGGCTCGTCCGTCGCGTTCTCCTGCACCGAGTACACCGAGCGCTCGGTACCCTCGCCCGCCCGCACGAACAGCATGCGGCCGTCGATGGCGCCAGGCCAGGGTGAGGTGCCGACGACCCGGTCGAGGACGGGCTGTTCGGCACCCCCCGCGAGCGGTACGGCGAACACCGTCGCGGTGGCAGCTTCCGGCGGCTTTCGCGACACCAGCAGGTCACCGCCCAGGACGCCGGTAATGCCCCCGTCCTTGGGGAAGTGGAGCTCGTGAACCGGCTGCGACCAGTCCTCCACGTCCCAGATCCTCATCGGGCCGTCCGCGGGCCACTCGAAGAGATGGCGACCGCGAAGAAGGACCCGGGCGTTGAAGGAGGCGTAGTCGAGCGGGACGGGATGCAGGATCATCGATGCGCCGATCCAGCCCATGCTGCGCTTGTCGCCCACGCTGTAGGCGACGAAGAATCCGTTCCGACTGGCCAGGCCCGTGAACGCGATGCGATCCGCGCCGGTCGGGAAGCCCGTGGCCGTACGGTCGGTGACGCCGTTCTCGGTCCAGGTGAGTTGGTGCACCGTCCAGCCGGCCGTGTCGTGGCGCTCCATGGTGACGACCGTTTCCCCGATGATCTGCCGGAAGTACTGTCCCGACGGGATCGGGATGACCCTCTCGGCGCCGCCCTGCATGTCCTGGAGCACGACGGTGCTGTCGTCGTCGTGGTAACGGGCGACCGTGTCCGATCCCGTGCCGCGCAACGTGAACGCGCCCTTGGCGTCGTACGGCTTCTGCGACCCGTCGGCGTACGAGACGTACGTGAAACCCCCGTCGTGGCCACCACGGATGAACCCGGAGATGCCCGCGACCGGCACGTCGTCCGCGTTCGGATCGACCGACTGCTCGACGGGAAGGGTGAGCGTGGCCGATGGCGCCTCGACGGCCTCGGCAGACGTGAGTCCCACAGGGACGACGGGCAGCAGAGCAGCCACGACAGCAGCGGCGGCCGTCGTGCGGGCACGACGGCTTCTCGGCGCATTGCGCAACAAGGTAAGGCCCCTCCCCAGGAAACCTGAAGCTCTAAGAGACGGGCGGTGCGCCGTCGCAGGCCCCCCTGGCCGCGCATCACGCCCGTTCGAATTGAGCGAGAGTAGCAGCAGGGCCCGCCCAACACCGAGGTGTTGGACGGGCCCTGATCAGGAGTTATGCGACGTCAGCCGTTGCGCTTCCAGCGCGGCTTGTCGTCGCGGCGGCCGCCGCCGAAGGAGCCGGTGTTCGAGCCGGCGCCGCCACCGCGGTGGTCGTCACGACGGCCGTACGGGCGGTCGCTGCTGCCGGAGCGGAAGCCGCCCGCGGGGCGGTCGTCACGACGGTCGCGGTTGAACGGACGGTCGCTGCCCCGGTGGCCGGCCGGACGGTCGTCGCGGCGGAAGCCACCACGGTCGTCACGACGGTCACGGTCGAAGCCACCACGGTCGCGGTTGAAGCCACCACGGTCGTTGTCACGGCGCTCGAACGGACGGCCACCGCGGTCGCCACGGTCGTCGCGGCGGAAGCCACCACGGTCGTTGTCACGACGCTCGGTCGGACGGTCGTCGCGACGGAAGCCGCCACGGTCGTCACGACGGTCGCGGTTGAAGCCACCACGGTCGTTGTCACGGCGCTCGAACGGACGGCCACTGCGGTCACCACGGTCGTCACGACGGTCACGGTTGAAGCCACCACGGTCGTTGTCGCGGCGCTCGAACGAACGGCCACCACGGTCGTCACGACGGTCGCGGCTGAAGTTGCCCCGGTCGTCGCGGCGGTCGTAGGAGGAACGCTCCTCGCGAGCGGGCTCGCGCACAGGCTGCGGCTCCGGCGTCGCGGCGATCTCGGCCTCGGCGGCCTCGGTCACCTCGGCGATCGCCGCCTCCGGGTCCTCGCCGCGCTCACGGGCCGCGCGCGCCACCAGGCGGTCGGCCTCCTCGCGCAGTTCGGTGGCGCGGCGCTGCGCGCGCTCCAGCTCCTTGGTGAGCTGGGCGGCCTCGCGCTCGGCCTGCTTGGCCGCGTTGTTCGCGGAGTCGGCCTGGACCTCGGTCAGCGAACGGGCGCCGGTGATCTCGGCGACCTCCGGCTCGAACGCGCCGGCGCCGCCGACGATGTGGCGCGAGGCGTCGACGCCCGCGTCCTCCATCAGCCGGAAGATCTGGCGGCGCTGGTGCGGCAGCGAGAGGGAGACGACGACACCGGACTTGCCGGCTCGGGCCGTACGGCCGGAGCGGTGCAGGTAGTCCTTGTGGTCACCGGCCGGGTCCACGTTCAGGACCAGGTCGATGCCGTCGACGTGGATACCGCGGGCGGCGACGTCGGTGGCGACGAGCGCGTTGACGTAGCCGTCCTTGAAGTCGGCCAGGGTGCGCGTACGGGCGCCCTGGGTCATGCCGCCGTGCAGTGCGTCGGCCTTCACGCCGGAGTCGCGCAGCTGCTCCGCGATGCGGTCGGCGCCGAGCTGGGTGCGCACGAAGATGATCGTGCGGCCCTTGCGGGCGGCGATGGCGGCCGTGACCGGCGCCTTGTCCTTGGGCTTCACGACGAGCACGTGGTGCGTCATGGTCGTGACGTTGCCCTGGGCGCTGTCCACCTCGTGGGTGACGGGGTTCGTCAGGTAGCGCTTGACCAGCGTGCTGATCTCGTTCTCCATGGTGGCGGAGAAGAGCATCCGCTGGCCGCCACCGGGGATCTGGTCGAGCAGCTCGGTGACCTCGGGCAGGAAGCCCAGGTCGGACATCTGGTCGGCCTCGTCGAGGACGGCGACCTGGACGTTCTCGAGGGAGCAGGCGCCGCGGTTGATGATGTCGCGCAGGCGGCCCGGGGTGGCGACGAGGACGTCGACGCCGCGCTCCAGGGCGTAGATCTGGTTGCCCATGGACGTACCGCCGCAGACGACCTTCATCTTCAGGCCGAGCACGTCGCCGTACGGCTGGAGCGCGTCCGCGACCTGCATCGCGAGCTCACGCGTCGGCGTGAGGATGATGGCGCGGGGCTTCTTCTTCTCCGTCTGCCCGCCGGCCAGCGTGGCCAGGGTCGGCAGACCGAAGGAGAGGGTCTTGCCGGAGCCGGTGCGGCCGCGGCCGAGGATGTCCTTGCCGGCCAGGGCGTCCGGGATGGTCGCGGCCTGGATCGGGAACGGGGTGGTCACGCCGTTCTGCGCAAGCTTGCGCACGACGCCCTCGGGCAGACCGAGGTCCGCGAAGGTGATCTCGGGGGTGGTGTCGACGGCCTCGACGACCTCTGCCGCCTCGGCGACAATCTCGTCGTTCTCGGGCATGACGGCGTGATCAGTACTGAAAGTGGACATGCGAAATGCGAAACCTTCCGGAGTCTCGGCACGCGCCCAAACTCCGTGAATTCGCAATTCGACCGCCTCAATGCGGTCAGCCACGGCTAGGGAGAGTACGCGCCACGCGGCGCTCTTCCTTTTCGGCGCCGGGCAATGGGATCAAACGATCTACCACCATACGCACCCTCCCCACACGATGGCAAACCCGCTGTGAGTGATGCCGGTTACATCGGGCCGTACACCGGGCCGACCTGCGGAGACGCGGCCGGCTCCGCACCGGCGCCCGGCTGCTGCTCCACCAGCCGCATCGCCCCCGCGTGCACCTCCGGCGCGGACGAGGCGGACGGCTGATCCGCCGGCTCGCTCGGCAGCGGCGTGGGGCTGGTCGGCGGCGGCACGGACGGCTCGGTCGGCGGCGGGGTCGAGGGCTGGTCCACGGGGGGAGCGGGCGTGCCACGGGTGGGTGCCGGCTTCCCCGGCTGCGTGGGCCGGGCACCAGGTGTGGGCGCGACGTCGGCGCTCGGCGTGCCGCTCGGGCTCGACGACTCCTCGGGGTCCTTCCCGTCCTTGCCGTCCTTCCCGTCCTTGCCGTCGGCGCCGTGCCCGGCCGGCTGCTGCACGCCGCCCGGGATGCCGTGTCCCCCGTCCGATTCGGCCACGGTCCCGCGCCGGTCCGCCGACGAGCTGGGCGCGGGCTTCCTGCCCTCGTCGTCGCTCACGCTCATACAGCCGGCCGTGGCCAGGACCACCAGTGAAGCGGTGATCCGGACGGCCGTCCGGCCGGGGGCTGACAACTGGCGCACGGGGGCACCTCCGGGACAAGGGCGGGTTTCCCTGCCCAACTCCCGCCACCCCGCAAGGGACACGCCCACGGCCCGGCGCGTCGCGGAACGGCATCCCGTCGTGGCCGCCGCGCCCGCCCCCGGTGTCCTCAGCCCGCCAGTCCGCGCGCCAACTCCATGCCCAGGAAGACCGATCCGAGCCCGACGAGCAGCGAGGCCGCCACATTCGCCGCGGCCAGGAACGTCCAGCCGCGCTCCGCCAGCCGCAGCGTCTCGTACGAGAAGGTGGAGTACGTCGTCAGGGCCCCGCACAGCCCCGTGCCGAGCAGTGCGAACGTCGCGGACGACACCGACGCCCCTGCCAGCGCCCCCAGCACGAGACTCCCCGCGGCGTTCACCGTGAACGTCCCCCACGGGAACACCGAGTCGTGGCGCGCCTGCACCGCACGGTCCGTCAGATAGCGCAGCGGGGCACCGACCGCCGCACCGATCACCACCAGCAGCCAGTTCACCGCGTGGCCCTCCGCGACACGGCGGCCCGGGTCAGCGTGGCCGCGGCCCACACCGCACCCAGTGCGCCGGCGACCGTGCCGCCCGCGTAGGCCAGTGCGGTGCCGCCCTCGTCCCGCTCCAGCAGGTCCGAGACGTCGAGCGCGTACGTCGAGAAGGTGGTGAATCCGCCGAGTACCCCCACTCCCAGGAACGGCCGCACCAGCGGACGGGCGACGCGGCCGCCCTCGCTCACCAGCACCATCAGCACACCGATCAGCGCGCAGCCGAGCACGTTCACCCAGAAGACGGCCCAGGGATACGCCCCTTCGGGGGTGGGCCACAGCCGGGTGGCTCCGTAGCGCGCACACGCGCCCGCCGCTCCACCCGCCGAGATCGCGGCGAGCACCGTCCACCGGTGCACTCCGGCCAACTCGGCGCGCTGCGCGGGCACCTTCAGGTCGACGTCCGGGTCGATCGCCTCCGGTGCACCGTCCTTCCGGCGAGGGGTCATCCGTAGCCCAGTGCGTGCAGCCGCTCGTCGTCGATCCCGAAGTGGTGGGCGATCTCGTGCACCACGGTGATCTCGGTCTCCTCGACGACGTCCTCGCGGGTGTCGCACATTCGCAGCGTCGGCCCCCGGTAGATGGTGATCCGGTCCGGCAGCACCCCCGCGTACCACTCACCGCGGTCCGTCAGCGGAGTCCCCTCGTAGAGCCCGAGCAGCTCGGGGTCGTCCGGGGCGGGCTCGTCCTCCACGAACACGGCGACGTTGTCCATCAGCCGCGTCAGTTCGGGCGGGATCCTGTCCAGGGCCTCGGCGACCAGTTCCTCGAACTCCTCGCGCGTCATCTCCAGCACGTGGCCATTGTCCCGTACGGCGTGACCACCCCGCCGCCCCGGCATGGTCCCGGGCCTCTCTGGGCATACGGGACCAATGGCCCGCGAAGCCCCGGAACCGCACCGCTCGCCCCGCCCGACCCCTGCCGCACTCCTCGCCCGGCTGCGCCTCGGCCGCCGCACGGACCCGCCCACCACGGCGCTCGAGCCCACCCCGCGCCCGTGGACCCGCGCGCTCGGACTGACAGCCGTCGTCCTCGTCGGCGCGTGGCTCGGTCTGCTCATCGTCGGCAACGTCCGTACCCCGGTCGGCCCCATGGACACCACCATGACGCTCCGCCCCTCGCTGAGCGGCGGCACGAAGATCAATGTCTCGCCCCTGGGCGCCCTGGAACTCGACTCGCACGTGGCCCCCGTCCGTCTCGACGTCGACGTGGACCGCCTCGACCCCGTCCGTTCCCAGGTCCTCGTCGAACACCCCGAACGACTGTCCGGCCTGCAGGACGAGGTGTCGGCCGATGTCCGGGACGGAACCACCGAACTGGCCCTGCGGTCGTGCGTCGCGGTGGTGTCCGGGGCGACCGCGCTCGGCCTCGCCGTCTACCGCCGTCCTCGCCGCGCGCTCGCGGCGGGCGGTCTCGCGCTCACGCTCCTCGCCGTCTCCGGCATCTCGGCCGCCGCGACCTGGAACCCGAAGGCCGTCCTGGAGCCGAAGTTCTCCGGACTGCTGTCCTCGGCGCCCTCCGTCGTCGGCAACGCCCGCTCCATCGTCACCGAATTCGACGTCTACCAGAAGGAGTTGGCGCGACTGGTCACCAACGTCACCAAGCTGTACGACGCGACGTCGACGCTCCCCACCTACCAACCCGACCCGGGAACGATGCGCGTGCTGCACGTCTCCGACATCCACCTCAACCCGGCGGCCTGGCACATCATCGGCTCGCTCGTCGAGCAGTACGGCATCGACGTGATCATCGACTCCGGCGACACGATGGACCACGGGTCGGCGGCCGAGAACGGCTTCCTCGACCCCATCGCCGATCTGGGCGCCCCCTACGTCTGGGTGCGCGGCAACCACGACTCCCGGACGACGCAGGCGTATCTGTCCCGGATGAAGAACGTCCACGTCCTCGACGAGGGGAAGGCCGTCACCGTCGGCGGCGTGCGCATCGCGGGCGCCGGCGACCCGCAGTTCACCCCGGACCGCTCGGTCGTCGCCCAGGGCGACCCGGCCGAGCGTATGACGGGCCTCCGCCTCGCCTCCGCCCTGCGCGACCAGGAGAGCCGCGGCACGCCCGTCGACATCGCGGTCGCGCACAACCCCGTGGCCGCGCGCGAGACCGACGGCACGGTGCCGCTGGTACTGGCCGGCCATGTGCACCACCGCGAGACGGAGGTCATGAAGTACGGCACCCGCCTGAAGATCGAGGGCTCCACGGGCGGCGGCGGCCTGCGCGCGGTGCAGAACGAGAAGCCGGAGAAGGTGCGCGCCTCGGTGCTCTACCTCGACCGGGCGAACCGGCAGCTGCAGGCGTGGGACGAGATCACCCTGGGCGGTCTGGGCCTGACGACGGCCGAGGTGAGCCGCCACGTCGCGGACGACGCGGCGCCCTCCCCGACACCGACTCCGACACCCTCCCCGGCCTCCCCGTCGCCCTCCTCCTAAACCGTTTTGGCGATACCTCGCTGCATCCCATATGCTTCTCACGTCCCCGACGCGCTGCGAAGCGCCCAGGCGGGCCCTTAGCCCTCATCGTCTAGTGGCCCAGGACGCCGCCCTTTCAAGGCGGTAGCACGGGTTCGAATCCCGTTGGGGGCACGCTTTACCGTGTGCGAGACTTGGTCTCGCACATTGCTTGGTCCTGTGGAGCAGTTTGGAGTGCTCGCCACCCTGTCAAGGTGGAGGCCGCGGGTTCAAATCCCGTCAGGACCGCTGGAGCTCGAAAGAGCCCCGTGGCTGGGTAGCTCAGTTGGTACGAGCGATCGCCTGAAAAGCGATAGGTCGCCGGTTCGACCCCGGCCCCAGCCACCAACCGAAGGCCCCGATCCCCGGATCGGGGCCTTCGTCGTTCCCGGAGGCGGATCGGTCGGCGCACGTGGCGGGTCGGTCGGCGCGTGCACCGACCGACCCGCCCCCGCCGTCACACCTTTTCGCGGTCCCCGCGCCCGCGGCCGCGAACGCCCAGGATCACCGCGGCGACACCGGCCACCAGGACCAGCAGCGCCCAGTCCGGAACGGCCCTCCCGACGCCCGACGCCCACTCCTCGACCGCGAACGAGTCGTCGACGGACAACAGGCCCGGCAGTGCCGTTGTGCCGTCGAAGACCAGGAACACCGTGCCGAGCAGCACAAAGAACAGCCCCGACAGCAGCGATGTCGTATGCAGCCGGAAGCGGCCCACCGTCAGCTCCCGGCCGCGCAGCCAGCGGCGGCCGCCCAGACCGAAGCGGTCCCAGAGCAGGGCGAGCAGGAACAGCGGGACCGCCATGCCGAGCGCGTACACCGCGAGCAGCAGTCCGCCGTAGACAAGGCTGCCGCTCAGCGCCGCCACCGTCAGGACACTGCCCAGGATCGGACCCGCGCAGAAACCCGCCAGCCCGTAGACCAGACCGAGGGCGTAGACGGACAGCGCCGTCGTCGGCCGGATGCGGCCGGACACCTCGGCGATACGGCGCGAGGCGAAGCCCATGCCCAGGATCTGGGCGGCGCCGAGCGCGACGATCAGCCAGCCGCCGACGGAGACCAGCAGGTCACGGTTGCCGTAGAACAGCCGGCCGGCGAAGGAGCCGGCCGCGCCCAGCGGGACCAGAGTGGTGGCCAGCCCCGCGTAGAAGATGCCGGTGCGGGCCAGCAGCTTTCCCGTGGAGTCGATCGAGTACGCGAAGAACGCCGGGAGCAGCAGGGCACTGCACGGGCTGACCAGTGCGAGCAGACCGCCGAGGAACGCGGCCAGATAGCCGATGTCGTTCATCGCGCGGCCCGCTCGGCCGCTTCGATGGCCTCGCCGAACGTCTCCTCGGGCTGGGCACCCGCGATCGGCCGGCCGTTGACCAGGAAGGACGGCGTGGATGTGGCGCCGAGCGCGTACGCCTCCTGCTGGTCCCTGGCAACGGCCTGACGTGCCGCGTCGCTGTCCAGGTCGCGGGCGAACCGGTCACCGTCCTTCACGCCGGCCTCCTGGGCCAGGGCCTGCAGCCGGTCCTTGCCGAAGCCCTTCTCCTTGGCCCCCTCGGCATAGGCGGCCGCATGGAACTGCCAGAAACGGTCCTGCTGTCCCGCCGCCCAGGCGGCACGCGCCGCCGACTCCGACTCCTCGCCGAAGATCGGGAAGTTGCGCCACTCGATGCGCAGGGTGCCCGCCTCGACGTACTTCTTCACCAGCTCCGGCTCTGTGTCGCGGGCGAACTTCCCGCAGTAGCCGCACTTGAAGTCCGCGTACTCGACCAGCACGACGGGTGCGTCGGCGCGGCCGACGGCCAGCGGATCGTCGGCGCCACGGCGGGCGAGCTTCTCCAGTTCCCGGTACGTGCCTGCCGCCGGATCGGCGGACACGTCGGCGACGGCACCCGAGTCGGCGGAGGACGGGTCACCGGGCCGGGTGGCGGTGTAGGAGGCGAAGCCGAGCAGCAGCGCGGCGACGAGCACGCCCGCGCCGATGGCGACGGGCCCGCGGGAGGAAGGACGGGCGGAAGAAGAAGAGGACGAAGGCATGGTGGTGCTCCTGAGCGAAGGCGGAACGGGACGGTGGCGGGACCGCCGGGCCGAGGGAGTGTCCGGCGGATCGTGGCCGGGCATCCCCTACACGCGCAGGATGGAGAGGTCGAGCGGGGAGGGCGGGGCGAGCGGCGGAGGTCCGCGCAGCGGGCGGACGGGCGGCGTCGCACCGTCGGGAAGAGGGGCCGAGGCCGGCGCACCGGCGTCCTGGTGGAGCGCGGGCAGCAGTTCGTGGGCCGAGCTGCCGCGGGGCGGGATGCCCGGGTGCGCTCCCGAGTCCTCGTCGCCGGAGCCCCTGCCGCACCCCGGTGCCTGCGCCGGTGCCGTCCCGGCCGTCTGCCCGGCGACGGCGACGGTGACCACCGTGTCACTCGCGTTCGCCGACGGAACGGACGGCCCCGCGACAGCCGTGCCCGCGACGCATCCGAGCAGCACGCCCAGCAGCCCGAGCAGCAGGTTTGCGGTCACCGCGAGGCGGTGGCCGCGGTCGCGGCCGATCGGCATGGAGGCGCTTTTCCCTTCAGGGCTCTGCGGTCAGGACACTCCGGGGCGTGAACGATTCGCTCCATACTGCACCAGACCCTGGACGAAATGCGTTCGCCAGTGGTTTCCCGGGGGTGCGATCCTGGACTCCGTATGTCTACTTCCTTCGCAGACCTCCAGACCCTGCTGGCCGGGGCGTCCCTGCGCGACGCCCACCGGCTCGGCCGCCGTCTCGAGGGCGCCCGCCGCATCCGCAAGCCCGAGGCGCGGCAGGCCGTGCTGGACGAGATCGCCGCCGAGGCCGAGAAGTCCGCGGCCCGCACCGCGCGCCGCGCCGAGCGCGTGCCCGAGGTGTCGTACCCCGAGCAGCTCCCGGTCAGTCAGAAGAAGGCCGAGATCCTCGCGGCGATACGGGACCACCAGGTCGTGATCGTCGCCGGCGAGACCGGCTCCGGAAAGACGACCCAGATCCCCAAGATCTGTCTGGAGCTGGGCCGGGGCGTACGGGGGATGATCGGCCATACCCAGCCCCGCCGCATCGCCGCCCGCACGGTCGCCGACCGTGTCGCGGAGGAGCTGCGCACCCCTCTCGGCGAGGCGGTCGGCTGGAAGGTCCGCTTCACCGACCAGGTGAACCAGGACGCCACCTTCGTCAAGCTGATGACGGACGGCATCCTGCTCGCCGAGATCCAGACGGACCGCGAGCTGCGCGCCTACGACACGATCATCATCGACGAGGCGCACGAGCGGTCCCTGAACATCGACTTCCTGCTCGGCTATCTCGCGCAGCTGCTGCCCCGCCGCCCCGACCTGAAGGTCGTGATCACCTCCGCGACGATCGACCCCGAGCGGTTCTCGCGCCACTTCGGTGACGCACCGATCGTCGAGGTCAGCGGCCGTACGTATCCGGTCGAGCTCCGCTATCGCCCCCTCCTCGAGGAGGATTCCGCGGACTCCGACCGCGATCAGATCACCGCGATCTGCGACGCCGTCGAGGAGCTGCAGGGCGAGGGCAAGGGCGACATCCTCGTCTTCCTGTCCGGCGAACGCGAGATCCGCGACACCGCGGACGCCCTCAACAAGAAGCAGTACAGATTCACCGAGGTGCTCCCCCTCTACGCCCGCCTCTCGCATGCCGAGCAGCACCGCGTCTTCCAGCCGCACACCGGCCGCCGCATCGTCCTCGCCACGAACGTCGCCGAGACATCGCTGACCGTCCCCGGCATCAAGTACGTGATCGATCCGGGCACCGCCCGTATCTCCCGCTACAGCCACCGCACCAAGGTCCAGCGCCTGCCCATCGAAGCGATCAGCCAGGCCAGCGCCAACCAGCGCAAGGGCCGCTGCGGCCGTACGTCCGACGGCATCTGCATCCGGCTGTACTCCGAGGACGACTTCGCGGCCCGTCCCGAGTTCACGGACGCGGAGATCCTGCGGACCAACCTGGCGTCCGTCATTCTTCAGATGACGGCGGCCGGCCTCGGCGACATCGAGAAGTTCCCCTTCATCGACCCGCCGGACCACCGCAACATCCGGGACGGCGTGCAGCTGCTCCAGGAACTGGGGGCGTTCGACCCGGCCGAGAAGGACCCTCGCAAGAAGCTCACCCAGCTCGGCCGCAAGCTGTCGCAGCTCCCGGTCGACCCCCGCCTGGCCCGCATGGTCGTCGAGGCCGACAAGAACGGCTGTGTCCGTGAGGTCATGGTGATCGCGGCCGCACTGTCGATCCAGGACCCGCGGGAACGCCCGGCCGAGAAGCAGACACAGGCCGACCAGCAGCATGCCCGCTTCAAGGACGAGACGAGCGACTTCCTCGCCTTCCTCAACCTCTGGCGCTACGTGCGCGAGCAGCAGAAGGAGCGCGGCTCGTCGAGCTTCCGCCGCATGTGCAAGCAGGAGTACCTGAACTTCCTGCGGATCCGGGAGTGGCAGGACATCTACTCCCAGCTGCGCACGGTCGCCAAGCAGATGGGGATCCACGTCAACGAGGACGACGCCCCCGAGCAGTCGGTCCATGTCTCCCTGCTCGCCGGCCTGCTGTCGCACATCGGCATGAAGGACGTGAAGGAGGGCGCGAAGAACGAGTATCTGGGCGCCCGCAGCGCCAGGTTCGCCGTGTTCCCGGGATCGGCCCTGTTCAAGAAGCCGCCGCGCTTCATCATGTCCGCGGAGCTGGTGGAGACCTCGCGGCTGTGGGCCCGGGTCAACGCGAAGGTCGAGCCGGAGTGGATCGAGCCTCTCGCCGGACATTTGCTGAAGCGTACGTACAGCGAGCCGCACTGGGAGAAGGACGCGGCCGCGGTCATGGCGTACGAGAAGGTGACGCTGTACGGCGTGCCGATCGTGGCCCAGCGCAAGGTGAACTACGGGCGGATCGACCCGGAGACCTCGCGCGACCTGTTCATCCGGAACGCCCTGGTCGAGGGTGACTGGCGCACGCACCACAAGTTCTTCGCGGACAACCGCAAGCTGCTCACCGAGGTCGAGGAGCTGGAGCACCGGGCCCGACGCCGCGACATCCTCGTCGACGACGAGACGCTCTTCGACTTCTACGACCAGCGGGTCCCCGAACACGTCGTGTCCGGCGCCCACTTCGACTCCTGGTGGAAGCACAAGCACCGTGAGCAGCCCGAACTGCTGGACTTCGAGCGCGAGATGCTCATCAACGAGAAGGCCGGCGCGGTCACCAAGGACGACTATCCGGACTCGTGGCGCCAGGGCCGGCTGAAGTTCCGCGTGACGTACCAGTTCGAGCCGGGCGCGGACGCGGACGGTGTCACCGTCCACATTCCGCTCCAGGTGCTGAACCAGGTCACCGACGAGGGTTTCGACTGGCAGATCCCGGGGCTGCGCGAGGAGGTGGTCACCGAGCTGATCCGCTCGCTGCCGAAGCCGATCCGCCGCCACTACGTTCCGGCGCCGAACTACGCCACGGCGTTCCTGGAGAGGGCCGTGCCCCTCCAGGAGCCGCTGCCCGTGACGCTTGCGCGTGAGCTCCAGCGAATGGTCGGCGTCCCCGTCGGCGCGGAGGACTTCGACCTCACGCGGGTCCCCGACCATTTGAAGATCACGTTCCGGATCGTCGACGAACGGCGCAGGAAGCTCGCCGAGGACAAGGACCTCGAGACGCTGCGGCTCACGCTGAAGCCCAAGGCGCGCAAGGCCCTGTCCGAGGCCGCCGCCTCCTCCAGCCCCTCGGGGCAGTCGCTGGAGCGCTCGGGCCTGACCGACTGGACGATCGGCACGCTGACGAAGGTCTTCGAGACCCGGCGGGCCGGTCAGCCCGTGAAGGCGTACCCGGCCCTCGTGGACGCCGGTGACTCCGTCTCCGTACGGCTCTTCGACAGCGAGGCGGAGCAGGCCCGGGCGATGTGGCAGGGCACCCGCCGTCTGATCATGCTCAACATCCCGGTGAATCCGGCGAAGTTCGCCTCCGACAAGCTGTCCAACCAGCAGAAGTTGGCGCTGTCCAGCAATCCGCACGGCTCGATCCAGGCGCTCTTCGAGGACTGCGCCACGGCCGCGGCGGACCGGCTGATCGCCGACCACGGCGGTCCGGTCTGGGACGAGGAATCGTTCCGCAAGCTGTACGACAAGGTCCGTGCCGATCTCGTCGACCTGACCGTGCGCACGATCGACCAGGTGCAGCAGGTCCTGGCCGCCTGGCACGCGTGCGAGCGCCGTCTGAAGGCCACGACGAGCCCGACCCTGGCCGCCAACGTCCAGGATGTGCGCACCCAGGTGACAGCCCTCGTACCGGCCGGCTTCGTGACGCGCACGGGCCTGCGGCGGCTGCCGGATCTGATGCGGTATCTGGTCGCCGTGGACCGCCGCCTGCAGCAGATGCCGACGAACGTCCAGCGCGACACCACGCGCATGGAGAAGGTCCACGACATGCAGGACGAGTACGCCTGGCTGCTGGAACAGATGCCGCAGGGCCGTCCGGTGCCGCAAGAGGTCCTGGACGTCCGCTGGATGATCGAGGAGCTGCGGGTGAGCTATTTCGCGCACGCGCTGGGCACCGCGCACCCCGTCTCGGACAAGCGGATCGTGAAGGCGATCGACGCGTTGGCGCCGTAGCGGACACGTTGCCCGTGGTGAGTTCGACCGGAGCAGCTGACCTGCTGTACAGTCTTCCTCGCAGCCCAGGGAACATACGGGCTGCGAAACCTGGTCCTGTGGAGCAGTTTGGAGTGCTCGCCACCCTGTCAAGGTGGAGGCCGCGGGTTCAAATCCCGTCAGGACCGCGCGATACAGCGAAGGCCCGCATCGAATCGATGCGGGCCTTCGTCGTGTCCGCCCATCGCCTGACCCACCGCCCGGCCCGCTCCCGGTGCCCCCTCCTCCGCATGTGCGCATGCGGCCACGCCGTCTTGACGGCGTCATCTGCCACCGGTACCCAGTGACTAGGGCTTTGTCCGGCCCTGATCCGCCGGACGGGCCCCCAGCGGCCCTTGGGGACGGCACACACCTGGAGGTGACGTGCATGGCGGCGTCCACGGCGAGGCACTACGAGACACGGGCGCTGCTGCGCGCCCATCTGGCGGCCTCCACGGGCTTTCGCCACCTCACACGGAGCTGTCCCATCTGCCATCGGCTCCTGCGGCTCGCCCTGGAGCGACCCGAGGGCGAGCCGAGCGCACCGTCCGACGAGGACGAAGGTCCTGCCGACGGGTGACCAACGACCGGCGCCATGCGCCTCTTTCGGTGACAGGCTGGAGTTTGGCAAGAGTTGCGCCATGTGACGGGTGTCACCGAACGTGTTTTCCGAAGTCCCACGCTTAACCCCTCCCTACAACCTCCCCATTTAATATGTGCCATTGCACTCTCCCTCAGGGGGTCCCGGCACTCGACAGCGATGTCATCCGGCAGGCCGGCCGGCACCGTACGGCACCCCCCCGGCACGCCTCCCCAGGGCACAAAAAAATCGCGCTGGACCCGGCGGAGTCCAGCGCGATCGAAGACGAATATCTGTTGGGGCAGACGCGCGTCAGGTGGAGCTAGTGGTGGGCGGATCCAGGGTGGGGGCCCCGGAAATGCCCGGTCAAGCGGGGTGTTCAGGCCTCGCTGCGCTGTTGCGGAATACCCGCAAGCAGTGCGCGGACCTCTGCCTCGCGGTAGCGGCGATGTCCACCGAGCGTGCGGATGGACGTGAGCTTGCCCGCCTTAGCCCAGCGGGTGACCGTCTTCGGGTCCACGCGGAACATCGTGGCAACCTCAGCCGGGGTCAGCAGCGGCTCGGCATCAGGGGTGCGAGCGGTCATGAGCGGCCTCCTCGGGAGAACCGAACCATCTCGGTTCTTTCCTCTAAATTCTGCACCTTGACCCACGTTGCCTGAAATGGCGGACGCGGGCCGAGTCGGTTATAGGACGAACGGCTTGTCCTCGGCACTACAACTACACCATCTGTCCAGCCACGTCGGCCAAACCGATGGAATTGCCCTCTCAGGTGTTCATCAGCGGCCGAAGCCCGATGGACCATGCCATAACGGACAGTTACGTCACAGTAACGATCAGTCACAGAGCGATCAGGAGTCGTCAGACCCCCCATAGAGTGCAATGCTGAGGAATCCGCCCGTAGGTGGACGGAAGGAACCCTCCCCGGACTCCTTGTCCTATTTTGACACGAGGGTAGGCGATGGGCGCAAGGGCGCGGTTAGTGCCGTCCGTCACGCTTGAGGCAATAGCCCGGATCGGGACCTACGTCCCCCGGAGCGGCAGCGAGCGTCGCCGCCTGCCGCCGTCAATTGGCGAACTGACGATCCCTCACAGCACGCCAACGCTCCGTCAGCCGGCCGTACGCCTCCGCCGCGCCCTCGCCGTCCCCCGCCCGCAGCGCCGCGATCCCCTCCGCCACATCGGCCGCGGACCGGTCGTCGACGAGCTGCTCGCCGGGGAGCGCGTGCACCAGGCCGCCGTAGTCCAGCTCGACCAGCGAACGCGGATGGAATTCCTCCAGCCACCGGCCCACGTCGACCAGGCCGTCGGTCAGCGGTCCCTCGTCGATCGTCTCCCGCAGCGTCCGCAGCCCCCGTGCCAGCCGCCGCCTCGCCTGCACCATCGGTGTCCGGTAGCGCAGCGAGGGCGCCGACGCCTCGTACTCGCGCTCCTCGTCGGCGACGAGCACGAACCATCCGACCGGCACCCCCCACACCGAGGTACGGATCCAGGGGCGGGCGTCCGGGTTGGCCGCCCGCCACTCCTCGTAGTCAGCCGCGGCCTGTCCCCGCACGACCGGGGGCAGCACCGCGTCCAGCAGCGGGGCGGGCAGCTGCCCGGGCAGCTCCTCCAGTGCCAGCCAGCCGCGCAGCCGGGTGCGCCACGGGCACACGCACACCACACCGTCGACGTCCGTGACGAAGGCGTCCGCGCTCTCGTGGACCGGGACGGCGACCGGCGGGGTGGGCAGCAAGTCGGCCAGGGAGCGCCGCAGTTCGTCCTGCGCGGTGGGGGCGTCGTCCTTGCGGGCGTAGCGCGCCCAGTGGCTGCGCTCCGGCTCCGGGAAGGCCGCCAGTGGCTCGTAGACCCGGAGGTAGGCCGCGTAGGGGACAAGAACCGAGGACAGCGCTGGCATGGCACAAATCCTTCCACGCCCTTACTCCGCCGGAGGGTGATCCTCGGCACTGAGTCCGATCTACGCGCGCGTAGGACTTACTCTCTTGCCCAACTGGACCTTCCCCACCCGCACGAAGGTCCGCATCCGCCGCTTCGTACTTGGGAGTCACCACCGTGACCGATGTGACCGACGGCGTCCTGCACACCTTGTTCCGATCGGAGCAGGGCGGCCACGAGCAAGTCGTGCTGTGCCAGGACCGTGCCTCCGGCCTGAAGGCCGTCATCGCCATCCACTCCACCGCCCTGGGCCCGGCCCTCGGCGGCACCCGCTTCTACCCGTACGCCTCCGAGGAAGAGGCCGTCGCCGACGCGCTGAACCTCTCCCGGGGAATGTCGTACAAGAACGCCATGGCCGGTCTCGACCACGGCGGCGGCAAGGCCGTGATCATCGGTGACCCCGAGCAGATCAAGTCCGAGGACCTGCTGCTGGCCTACGGCCGCTTCGTGGACTCCCTCGGCGGCCGCTACGTGACCGCCTGCGACGTCGGCACCTATGTCGCCGACATGGACGTCGTCGCCCGCGAGAGCCGCTGGGTCACCGGCCGCTCCCCGGAGAACGGCGGCGCCGGCGACTCGTCCGTGCTCACCGCATACGGCGTCTACCAGGGCATGCGCGCCTCGGCCCAGCACCTGTGGGGCGACCCGTCGCTGCGCGGCCGCAAGGTCGGCATCGCCGGTGTCGGCAAGGTCGGCCACCACCTGGTCGAGCACCTGGTCTCCGACGGCGCCGAGGTCGTGATCACCGATGTGCGCGAGGACTCCGTACGCCGGATCCGCGACAAGCACCCGCAGATCACGTCGGTCGCCGACACCGCGGCACTGATCCGTACCGAGGGCCTGGACGTCTACGCGCCCTGCGCGCTGGGCGGTGCGCTCAGCGACGCCACCGTGCCCGTCCTGACGGCCAAGGTCGTCTGCGGCGCCGCCAACAACCAGCTCGCGCACCCGGGCGTCGAGAAGGACCTCGCGGACCGCGGGATCCTCTACGCACCCGACTACGTGGTCAACGCGGGCGGTGTCATCCAGGTCGCCGACGAGCTCCACGGCTTCGACTTCGACCGGTGCAAGGCGAAGGCGTCGAAGATTTTCGACACCACGCTGGCAATATTCGCACGTGCGAAGGATGACGGGATTCCGCCGGCCGCCGCGGCCGACCGGATCGCCGAGCAGCGCATGGCGGACGCCCGCCGTCGCTGACCCTCGCGGACGCCTGGCCTGCCGTTCCGGGGAGACAAGACTCACCCCGGTCGGCGGGTCGGCCGCCAGGAAGAGGTTAAAATCGCAGTTGACCAGCGAGGACGGGGCTCCTCGCGGGTTGTGTGAAGCGGCACCTCATGCGGGCGGCGTACCGTATGGCCGCGGAAGCAGGTACCGTTGAAGCTCTACGGACCGGTCTCTCCACGGAGAGCCCGTTCCGAATCATGAACGCGTGTCAAGACTCTGGGGCCGTCGAGCCCCGTCACCGAGGGGGTCGAGCCATGGGGCGCGGCCGGGCCAAGGCCAAGCAGACAAAGGTCGCCCGCCAGCTGAAGTACAACAGCGGCGGGACTGACCTGTCGCGTCTGGCCAACGAGCTGGGCGCTTCCACTCCGAGTCCGATTTCGAGCCAGCCGCCGAACGGCGAGCCCTTCGAGGACGACGACGAGGAAGACGACCCGTACGCGCGGTACGCGGAGCTGTACAACGACGATGAGGACGAGGACGACGAGTCCGGTCCTTCGTCGCAGCGCCGCGGCGCTTGACGCTGCAATTCACCGACCCGGTCCAGGGCCCTGCCCCGGACCGGGTTCTGTGCTGTTCAGCTTGCGTAGTCGCCCGTCAGCTCGGCGCCCGTCGCGTGCTCACCGCGTTCGACGACGGCGCCCGCGACCCAGGCGTCGACACCACGGTCGGCCAGCGTGGTCAGCGCCACGTCGACGGAGGACTCCGGGACGACGGCCATCATGCCGACGCCCATGTTCAGCGTCTTCTCCAGTTCGAGCCGCTCGACCCGGCCGGCGGTTCCGACGAGGTCGAACACCGCACCCGGCGCCCAGGTCGAACGGTCGACCGTCGCATGCAGCGCGTCCGGGACGACGCGGGCCAGGTTGTTGGCGAGCCCGCCGCCGGTGATGTGGCTGAAGGCGTGCACCTCGGTGGTCCGGGTGAGCGCCAGGCAGTCCAGCGAGTAGATCTTGGTGGGCTCCAGCAGCTCCTCGCCGAGCGTCCGGCCGAGCTCCTCGACCTGCTGGTCCAGGGACATCTTCGCCCGCTCGAACAGCACGTGCCGCACCAGCGAGTACCCGTTGGAGTGAAGGCCGGACGAGGCCATCGCGATGACGACGTCACCCTTACGGATGCGATCCGGGCCCAGCAGCCGGTCCGCCTCGACCACACCCGTGCCGGCGCCGGCGACGTCGAAGTCGTCCGGACCCAGCAGGCCGGGGTGCTCGGCGGTCTCGCCGCCGACAAGAGCCGTACCGGCGAGCACGCAGCCCTCGGCGATGCCCTTGACGATCCCGGCGACCCGCTCGGGGTGCACCTTGCCGACGCAGATGTAGTCGGTCATGAACAGCGGTTCGGCGCCGCAGACGACGATGTCGTCCATGACCATCGCGACCAGGTCGTGGCCGATGGTGTCGTACACGCCCAGCTGACGGGCGATGTCGACCTTCGTGCCGACGCCGTCGGTCGCCGAGGCGAGCAGCGGACGCTCGTAGCGCTTGAGGGCGGAGGCGTCGAAGAGGCCGGCGAATCCGCCCAGGCCGCCAAGGCCCGCGACTTCGGGGCGCTGCGTCTTCTTCACCCACTGCTTCATCAGCTCGACGGCGCGGTCACCCGCTTCGATGTCGACGCCCGCGGAGGCATAGCTGGCACCGGTGGTCTCTGACATAAGAGAACTTTCGTGTCGTTACTGCGGGGGTCCTACGGGCGACGGAGCGCGTCGGCGGCATCGGCGCCGCCCGCCAGCTCGGTCTCCAGAAGCTGCTTGCCGAGCAGCTCGGGGTCGGGCAGCTCCATCGGGTACTCGCCGTCGAAGCAGGCGCGGCACAGATTCGGCTTGTCGATCGTGGTCGCGTCGATCATGCCGTCGATGGAGATGTACGCGAGCGAGTCGGCGCCCAGCGAGGTGCCGATCTCGTCGATCGTCATCCCGTTGGCGATGAGCTCGGCGCGGGTCGCGAAGTCGATGCCGAAGAAGCAGGGCCACTTCACCGGCGGGGACGAGATCCGGATGTGGACCTCGGCGGCGCCGGCCTCGCGGAGCATCTTGACCAGGGCCCGCTGGGTGTTGCCGCGGACGATCGAGTCGTCCACGACCACCAGACGCTTGCCCCGGATGACTTCCTTGAGCGGGTTCAGCTTGAGGCGGATACCCAGCTGGCGGATGGTCTGCGAGGGCTGGATGAAGGTGCGGCCCACATAGGCGTTCTTCACCAGGCCGGAGCCGTACGGGATGCCGCTGGCCTCTGCGTATCCGATCGCGGCGGGCGTGCCCGACTCCGGCGTCGCTATGACGAGATCCGCTTCGACGGGAGCTTCCGCGGCCAGTTTCCGGCCCATCTCGACCCGGGAGAGATACACGTTCCGGCCGGCGATGTCCGTGTCGGGACGGGCCAGGTACACGTACTCGAAGACACAGCCCTTGGGCTTCGCTTCCGCGAATCGGGAACTGCGGATGCCGTTCTCGTCGATGGCGATGAGCTCGCCGAGCTCGATCTCGCGGACGTAGCTCGCGCCGCAGATGTCGAGGGCCGCGGACTCGGAGGCGACGACCCAGCCCCGGTCCAGGCGGCCGAGGACCAGCGGACGGATGCCCTGCGGGTCACGTGCCGCGTAGAGGGTGCCCTCGTCCATGAAGACGAGCGAAAAGGCGCCCCTGACCTCGGGCAGAACCTTGGCGGCCGCTTCCTCGATCGTCAGCGGCTTGCCGTCGTCGTCGACCTGGCCGGCGAGCAGCGCGGTGATCAGATCGGTGTCGTTGGTCGCGGCGACCTGGGTGGACCGGCCGTTCTCCTTGGGGAGCTCCGCGACCATCTCGGCGAGCTGGGCCGTGTTGACCAGGTTGCCGTTGTGGCCGAGCGCGATCGAGCCGTGGGCCGTGGCCCGGAAGGTCGGCTGCGCGTTCTCCCACACGGAGGCGCCCGTGGTCGAGTAGCGGGCGTGACCGACCGCGATATGGCCGGTCAGAGAGCTGAGCGAGGTCTCGTCGAAGACCTGGGACACCAGTCCCATGTCCTTGAAGACGAGGATCTGAGAGCCATTGCTGACCGCGATTCCCGCGGATTCCTGGCCTCGATGTTGGAGGGCGTAGAGCCCGAAGTAAGTGAGCTTCGCGACCTCTTCACCCGGAGCCCAGACACCGAAGACGCCGCAAGCGTCCTGGGGGCCCTTCTCACCGGGGAGCAGGTCGTGGTTGAGTCGTCCGTCACCACGTGGCACGGCACCGAGTGTAGGCGAGATCGACCACTGGTCCGAATTGGGGACGTCCCGCAACCGGGTTTCCGGGGTCCCGCGGGCCCGGGGAACCCGACGCCGAAGGTGACGTTCCCCGGGCCCGCACCGGATGTCGGGCCCCCTTGCGAAGATCTACCGGGTGTCCATTTCCGCGTCCGCATCCCGGGACGATCGTCGCCCCCGCCTGGTAGGGCCCCGCCCGGCACCCCGGCCGCGGGACCCTCGGCGGGCGCGCGGCCGGGCGCGTGGAGCGCCGCCGTGCCGACCGGATCCGAGGCACGCGCACCGCCAGGCACCGCGTGCGCCAGTTCACATCCGTCCGCGCCGACGCCCTGGGTCGTTCCCGGACTTTTCGGGCACTGTCCGGCCGCTACTTCGCGGCCGGGGCGCCGACCGCGGCCAGGCCCTTGCCGTTGGACGCGGTGAGGGTCAGGGCGCGGTGCTTCACCTCGTACTTCACCGTTCCCTCGGCGAGGATCTTCGTCAGCTCGCGCTCCAGATCCATCTCGGGACCGGGGCACAGCTTGCGGGTGGTGGAGAAGCGGCCGAAGGTGATCGAGTCACCGGAGACCTTCGCGGTGCTCGAGAAGCGGTTGCAACCGAGGCTGCCGCCGACGGTCCCGTCCTCGGCGAACGTCAGATGCGCCTTCTTCTCGGTACCCGCGGGCAGGGACGTGGCCGTCTCACCGGACACCAGGGAGTCCACCGTCCACTTGGTGCCGACCAGCGGGGCCGGCTCCTCGGCACTGAGCGCGATCGCATCGCCCTTCTCGGTGGTCAGCGTCAGTTTGCCGTCGGTGACCTTCGCCTTGAGTTTCCCGGAGAACGCGGCGCGCAGCGCGTCCTCGAAACCCTGGATCTTCTTGTCGCAGCCCATCTCGGTCATCTCGCCGGGCCCGACGGTGACGGTGTCACCCTCGACCTTCACGTCGGCGCCGAAATGGTTGCAGCCGTAGTTGCCCTGGGCGCGGCCCTTGTCCGTGATCTCGACGTGGGCGTCGGCCGGGGCCACGGTCTTCTTGCCGTCGACGGTCACGCTGTCGACGGACCAGCGCACGCCCGCGAGCGGCGCGTCGGGCGACACCGAGGTGCCGCTGCCGGATCCGGTCCCCGACTCCGTGCCGCACGCGGAGAGGGCAAGGACGGCCAGTGCAGTGACAGGGATGCTCAGCTGGTAGCGCATACCGATGGGACGGGGCGGCCCTCGGAGCGGTTCCCCTCGCCCCGGTGTCAGCCGAGGATCGGCAGCAGACCCGCCAGGTCCGCGCGCTCGCCGCTCGCGCTGACCTTCGCCGCGTCCAGCGCCTCGTGCCACCGCGTACGGCCGGTGGCCAGCCGGATCCAGGTCAGCGGATCGGTCTCGACGACGTTGGGCGGGGTGCCGCGGGTGTGCCGGGGGCCCTCGACGCACTGCACGACGGCGAACGGCGGGATCCGCACCTCCGTCGACGCGCCGGGTGCCTTGACGGCGAGGGCGTCGGCGAGCAGCCGCGTACAAGCTGCGAGCGCCTGGCGCTCGTACGGGATGTCCAGGCCGGTGGCGTCGTTGAGGTCGTCGGTGTGGACGATCAGTTCGACGGTCCTGGTGACCAGGAAGTCACCGAGCCGCATCCCGCCGAACCGCATCGGCACCAGCCGGTCCGCGGGCGCGAGCGGCAGGACTTCCCCGATCCGGTCGGCGGTACGCGCGTACAGCTCCCGGAGCTCGGCACTGCCGGCGAACGCCCTGGTGTCCTCGTCGACCTGCCCGGCGGCCGTCACCGTGGCGAACGGCCAGTCCAGCAGCGCGATGTCCTGCTTCCGGGGCTCGGGAAGCTCCAGGTAGCGCACGACGAGCCCGGCGACCATGGCGATGTGCGCGGACAGCTCGTGCACGGTCCACTTCCCCAGCCGTGTGGGCAACGCCAGTTGCTCGGGGGTGAGGGCGTCCACCGCCTGCCGCACCTGCCCGAACTGGGCCAGCACGGCGGTGCGGACGGTGTCGTGGTCGTAGCTGCGCAGTCGCTTCCTCGCGGGTGGCATGGAGCCGACCCTACGGGGTCGGGAGGTCGTCCGGCACAGGCTGTCCGACGGTGAACGCCTCGCCGTTCTTCGGGACTCCGACTCCGCTCCACGTGAAGGGGACCCCGACGGCGGTGTCCGCGTCCGGTCCGTCCATCAGCTGGAAGTGGAGGTGCGGTTCGCTGGAGTTGCCCGAGTTGCCGCAGTGGCCGAGCAGTTGGCCCGCCCGGACCCGGTCGCCCTCGCGGACCGCGAGCGAGCCACGCTTGATGTGGGCGTATGCGGCGAACACACCGTTGCCGAGGTCGAGGACGACATGGTTGCCGAGGATCTTGCGGACCCCGCCGATGTCCCGGAACGACGCCTCGACGAGCAGCATATAGAGCACCGCGGGCAGGGAATTGCGGCTGAGGTGGTCGCGCTGCCGGCCCTCGGCACGGACGACGGTGGCGTCGGCGACGGCGAACAGCGGCTCCCCGAAAGCCGGGAAGTCCTCGCTGCGGCGGGCGAGCGGCCACAGGGCCCGGAAGCCCGGCCGGGCGCCCTCCTCGGGCTCGGCGACAATGTCGATCGCGTAGGTCTGGCCGTAGCGGTGCGTGCCATGGCTCGGGGTCCGGTCGGCCGGGCCGTTCAGCGCCGACCAGCGCCCCGTGACAGGTGCCGCGATCTCGACGGCCTCGCGCGCATCCCCCCGCAGCGCGACCCGGGTGCGCACGGAACCGCTCACGGCTATCGCGGCGGAGAGCAGCGCCGGAGCCCACACCCAGTACCAGGCGAACGGCAGGTCGACGAAGAACCGGCTGGTGACGAGCGCGAAGAACGTCACCCAGCCGAGCCGGTAGACGATCGTGAGCAGCTTGCGGACGGACATCGTCGTTCCCTTCGGTACGTCAGGCCTCACGGGCGCGCGGCGGTCAGCACCACGAGCAGCGGCACCACGCGTGCGCCGGGTACCTCGTAGCGGCCGCGGCCTGTCGTGTGCAGCCAGCCCGCGCCGGTCAGCTGGCGCAGGTGGTGGTAGATCTGGCCGGTCGTGCCGAGCCCTTCGAGCTCGGCCAGTTCGGCGGCGGTGCGGCGGCCGCCGAGGATCTCGCGCAGCAGGCGCAGCCGCACGGCGTGGCCGAGGGCCGCGAACGACTCGGCGGTCCGCCCCACCCCATCGGCGTCGTCCTCGTCGAGGATCCCCGCGGTGAGGGCGCCGTACTGCCATTCGTAGCGCTCCTGAGTGGGCAGCCGTACGGCTCCGGTGAACAGCACACCGCCGTCGGCGGCGGCGTCCCCTGCCTCCGCGAGCTGCTGCTTCAGCCCTTCGAGGGCCCAGAAGTCGCCCTCGCCCACGCTGGGCGCGGTGCTCCCGGCGCCCTCCAGTGCGGCCATGCGCGCTTCGAGCGCGGCGACCCGCTCCTCCAGATCCATGCAGCGAGATTACGTAATTACGTAATCCCGCGCAAGGGGCCGGAGCCGGGTACGACGAAGCCCCCGCCCGGACGGACCGGACGGGGGCTTGGCCTGGATCAGCTCAGACCAGTAGCGCCGGGATGGTCTCCTCGTGCGCCGTGCGCAGCTCGTTCAGCGGGATGCCGAACTCGCCCTGGACCTCCACCGCGTCGCCGTCGACGACGCCGATGCGGGCCGCGGGCAGGCCCCGGGCGCCGCACATGTCGGTGAAGCGGAGTTCCTCGCTGCGCGGGACGGCGACGACCGCCCGGCCGGCCGACTCGCTCAGCAGGAAGGTGAACGCGTCGAAGCCGTCCGGGACGACCAGACGCGCGCCCTTGCCACCGCGCAGGCAGGACTCGACCACGGCCTGGATCAGACCGCCGTCGGACAGGTCGTGCGCGGCGTCGATCATGCCGTCGCGGGAGGCGGAGATCAGGATCTCGGCCAGCAGCTTCTCCCGGTCGAGGTCGACCTTCGGCGGCAGACCGCCGAGGTGGTCGTGCACGACCTGCGACCAGGCCGAACCGCCGAACTCCTCGCGGGTGTCACCGAGGAGGTACAGCAGCTGACCCTCCTGTGCGAAGGCGATCGGCGTGCGGCGGTTGACGTCGTCGATCACACCGAGCACGGCGACGACAGGCGTCGGGTGGATCGCCGTCTCACCGGTCTGGTTGTAGAGGGAGACGTTGCCGCCGGTGACCGGGGTGCCCAGCTGCAGACAGCCGTCCGCGAGACCGCGGGTGGCCTCCGCGAACTGCCACATGACATCGGGGTCCTCGGGCGAACCGAAGTTCAGGCAGTCCGAGATCGCGAGCGGCTTCGCACCGGAGGCGGCGACATTGCGGTACGCCTCCGCCAGCGCGAGCTGCGCGCCCGTGTAGGGGTCGAGCTTGGCGTACCGGCCGTTGCCGTCGGTGGCCATGGCCACACCGAGGTTCGACTCCTCGTCGATGCGGACCATGCCCGCGTCCTCCGGCTGCGCGAGCACGGTGTTGCCCTGCACGAAGCGGTCGTACTGGTCCGTGATCCAGGCCTTGGACGCCTGGTTCGGGGAAGCGACCAGCTTGAGGATCTGCTCGCGCAGCTCCTCGGACGTCGCCGGGCGTGCCAGCTTGTTCGCGTCGTCGGCCTGCAGCGCGTCCTGCCACGACGGGCGGGCGAAGGGGCGGTGGTACGTCGGGCCCTCGTGCGCCACGGACCGCGGCGGCACGTCGACGATCTGCTCGCCGTGCCAGAAGATCTCCAGGCGCTCGCCCTCGGTCACCTCACCGATGACGGTCGCGATCACGTCCCACTTCTCGCAGATCTCCAGGAACCGGTCGACCTTGTCCGGCTCGACGATCGCGCACATGCGCTCCTGCGACTCGCTCATGAGGATCTCCTCCGGCGAGAGCGTCGCGTCGCGCAGCGGCACGGTGTCCAGCTCGACCCGCATACCGCCCGAGCCGGCGCTCGCCAGCTCGGAGGTGGCACAGGACAGACCGGCACCGCCGAGGTCCTGGATGCCCGCGACGAGCTTCTCCTTGAAGATCTCCAGGGTGCACTCGATCAGGAGCTTCTCCTGGAACGGGTCACCGACCTGGACGGCGGGGCGCTTGGCCGGTCCGGTCGACTCGAAGGTCTCCGACGCCAGCACCGAGACACCGCCGATGCCGTCGCCACCGGTCCGGGCGCCGTACAGGATGACCTTGTTGCCGGGGCCGGACGCCTTGGCCAGGTGGATGTCCTCGTGCTTCATCACACCGATGCAGCCGGCGTTGACCAGCGGGTTGCCCTGGTAGCACGCGTCGAAGACGACCTCGCCGCCGATGTTCGGCAGGCCCAGGCAGTTGCCGTAGCCGCCGATACCGGCGACGACGCCCGGGAGCACGCGCTTGGTGTCGGGGTGGTTGGCCGCGCCGAAACGCAGCGGGTCGACCACGGCGACCGGGCGGGCACCCATGGCGAGGATGTCGCGGACGATGCCGCCGACGCCGGTGGCCGCACCCTGGTAGGGCTCGATGTACGAGGGGTGGTTGTGCGACTCGACCTTGAAGGTCACCGCATAGCCCTGACCGACGTCCACCACACCGGCGTTCTCACCGATACCGACGAGCATCGCGTCGTTCTCGGGGACCTTCTCGCCGAACTGCTTCAGGTGGACCTTGCTGCTCTTGTACGAGCAGTGCTCGGACCACATGACGCTGTACATCGCGAGCTCGGCACCGGTGGGACGGCGGCCCAGGATCTCGTGGATGCGCTCGTACTCGTCCTGCTTGAGGCCGAGCTCCTTCCAGGGCTGCTCGGCGTCCGGGGTCTCGGCCGCGTGCTTGACCGTATCCAGGCTCATGCGTTGACCAGCTTCTTGAGGATCGAAGTGAAGAAACCCAGCCCGTCGGTACGGCCCGTACCGACGAGCGGCTCCACGGCGTGCTCGGGGTGCGGCATCAGACCGACCACGTTGCCCGCGGCATTGGTGATGCCGGCGATGTCACGCAGCGAACCGTTCGGGTTGACGTCGAGATACCGGAAGGCGACACGGCCCTCGGCCTCCAGCTCGTCGAGCACACGCTCGTCCGCGACGTAACGGCCGTCCATGTTCTTGAGCGGGACGGAGATCTCCTGGCCCTTGTCGTAGTCGACGGTCCAGGCGGTGTCGGCGTTCTCCACGCGCAGCTTCTGGTCACGGCAGATGAAGTGCAGATGGTTGTTCTGCAGCATCGCGCCGGGCAGCAGATGTGCCTCGGTGAGGATCTGGAATCCGTTGCAGATACCGAGGACGGGCATACCCGCCCTCGCCTGCTCGATGATCGTCTCCATCACCGGCGAGAAGCGGGAGATGGCGCCGGCACGCAGATAGTCGCCGTACGAGAAACCGCCCGCGAGAACGACCGCGTCGACCTGCTTGAGGTCCTTGTCGCGGTGCCACAGCGAAACGGGCTCGGCACCGGCGAGACGGGCGGCACGCAGTGCGTCCCGGTCGTCGAGCGTTCCGGGGAAGGTGACGACTCCGATACGAGAGGTCACGACTCCACCTTCACGACGAAGTCTTCGATGACGGTGTTGGCGAGGAACGTTTCGGCCATCTCATGGATGCGGGCGAGGGCAGCGTCGTCGACGGCCCCCTCCACCTCCAGCTCGAAGCGCTTTCCCTGACGGACATCCGCGATCCCGGCGAATCCCAGTCGAGGCAGTGCACGCTGCACCGCCTGTCCCTGGGGGTCGAGGATCTCGGGCTTGAGCATGACGTCGACTACGACGCGGGCCACGGGCACTCCCGGTGGTGTGTTGCGAGGGCGGTTCCCTCAGCGTACCCGGCTGAAAAATCTACGCGGGTAGATATACGGACAACACGCGAGGAAATCCAGAGAAAGAATCCTTGCCTCTTTGCGGCGGACACGCGCAGGTAATTGCCAGGGCTTCACAATGCGCCGCCCAGCGCTGTACAAAGGAATACAGAGGAAAGCAGCATTGCCCCTCGGCAGCCGTAAAGCCGGTATTTCCGCATGTCAGAAGCGGCGATACCGCATGGAAAGGACCGATATCCGTGGCTCAGCGAGTAGTGGTCACGCTCTCCGACGACATCGACGGAGGAGAAGCGGCGGAAACGGTCATGTTCGGCCTCGACGGGAGGTCGTACGAGATCGACCTCAATACGTCCAACGCCAAGAAACTCCGCAAGGCGCTGGCCCCGTACATGGCCGCCGGACGGAAGCAGACGAATGCGGCCAGGCGCGACAAGTCGCGCATCACCTACCGGCACACCTCTCTGGAGCCGGCCCCGGCCGCGGTCCGGGCCTGGGCCCAGTCGCGCAAGATGGACGTGCCGGCCCGGGGCCGCATCCCCAAGCGCGTCTACGAGGCGTTCCGCGAGGCGAGTTGAGCCGACCCGCTGCGGCGCGCGCAGGCCGCGCCGAACGGAGTTGCATTGCACCCCGGGTGATCGGCTAGAGTCTGGAGCACGCCGAGGGGCAAGGCCGAAAGGCCCGGCTCACGGAGCATGCGGGTGTAGTTCAGTAGTAGAACATCCCCCTTCCAGGGGGAAGGCGCAGTGTGCAATTCCTGTCACCCGCTCTGCATCGCTTTACCGGCCACGCAAGTGGATCAGGTACAGTGGTGGACGCACCGCCCGGTGAGAGCCGAGCGGCAGCAATGCGGACGTGGCTCAGTTGGTAGAGCATCACCTTGCCAAGGTGAGGGTCGCGAGTTCGAATCTCGTCGTCCGCTCAGGAAGACAAAGGCCCTGGTCGAAGACCAGGGCCTTTGTCGTTGTCCGGCCCGGCGGCTTTGTCGCCCCGACAACTCGGGCGCGCTGTGACAGTGGCCACAGGACTGCGCGGCGGGCGGCACGATTGCCGGACCACGTTGCGCCGGCGCCGTCAGCGATGCGGTGCCTCGTAGCGCCCGCCGCCGGCATCGCGGGACGGCCGGGATCATCCGTGCCGTCCGCACCGGAAACCGTTGCACCGAAACCGAGTTGGCGGCGGACACGCCCTCCGCCTTGGACTGCACCGCACCACGCGGACGGCCGAGGTGCCGACCGTCGCGGAGCCCGCCGGTCGCGGTGAACGGGCCATCGACCACCTCCGCCGGACCGCCGCCGAGCCGGGGGCCGAGAGGGGTCATACAGCTGTACGTCTCGCGCGGCAGCGAGTTTGGGTATAGTGGGCTCCGCGCTACGGCGCATGCGGACGTGGCTCAGTTGGTAGAGCATCACCTTGCCAAGGTGAGGGTCGCGAGTTCGAATCTCGTCGTCCGCTCCATCAAGAAGCCCCCGGCGATCTCGCCGGGGGCTTCTGCGTTCCCTACTGCCATGCCATTCCCGTCAGCAGCTCGTACGCCTCCAGGTACTTCGCCCGCGTCGCGTCCACGACCTCCTGCGGCAGCGCGGGCGGCGGCTGCTCGCTCCGGCGGTCCCAGCCGGACGCGGGGGAGGTCAGCCAGTCGCGCACGAACTGCTTGTCGTACGACGGCTGGGGGCGGCCCGGCTCCCACGATGCGGCGGGCCAGAAGCGGGACGAGTCCGGGGTCAGCACCTCGTCGGCGATCACGAGGGTGTCCCCGTCGAAGCCGAACTCGAACTTCGTGTCCGCCAGGATGATGCCCCGCTCGCGGGCGATGTCGCGGGCACGCGCGTACACGTCGAGCGTCGTACGGCGCAGCTGCGCGGCGGTCTCGGCGCCGGTCTGGCGGGCGACCTCCTCGTAGCTGACGTTCTCGTCGTGGTCGCCGACGGCCGCCTTGGTGGCCGGGGTGAAGATCGGGGCGGGCAGTTCGGAGCCGTCGGTCAGGCCCTCGGGGAGCGCGAGACCGCAGACCGTGCGGGTCTGCTGGTACTCGGCGAGGCCCGAGCCGGTCAGATAGCCGCGTGCCACACACTCGACCGGGACCATGTTCAGGGACTTGCAGATCAGAGTGCGGCCCTCCCAGTCGGCGGGCGCGCCGGCCGGGAGCTCGGTGGACAGCACATGGTTCGGGACGAGGTCCTGCAACCGCTCGAACCACCACAGGGACAGCTGGGTCAGCACACGGCCCTTGTCCGGGATCTCGCTGGGCAGCACCCAGTCGTAGGCGGACATGCGGTCGCTGGCGACCATCACGAGGTCGCCCGCCTCGTTCCGGTACAGGTCGCGCACCTTGCCGGTGTGCAGGTGCACCAGGCCGGGCACCTGGAGCGGCTCGGGCTTTTCGACGAATCCGGACACGGTTCCTCCCCGTGGTTATGTACAACGGCTCCGATTGTCCCGTATGCGGGGAGGACTCTCCCGACCAGGGGTGCCGGTCATCGACCGAGGCCCTGTCCGGGCGATCTTCTCGGGTCCGCGACGCCGGCTACGGCATTCCCCCAGCCTTCGGCCGGTGGTACTCCCCCCGGCGGAGCCAGGGGGAGTACCCCCACGCTGTGTTGTCAAAGTCGCCCAAGTACGTCCAGTACGAGGACGATCTCCCCCGGCCTGGCGGCCGGGTGGTGCCCCCACCGCCTTGCGATGCGTCCCCTCGGCCTGGCGGGCCGGGGGAGGCCCCATACATCTGACGCCGCGGGCTGATCCTCAAAGATCGCCCGGACAGGGCCTAGTCGCGTTTGCAGATGCGGTCGAGGAGGTTGGCGGTGGCGCGCTGGACGCGGGCGTCGACATGGCCGGGCCGGTCGAGCGCCGGAGACCAGGCGAAGGTGCCCGACGCGAAGACGAGCGCACCCGACGGGGCCCGGTAGAGCGACGTCTCCTGGTGACGCAGCGCGCCTTCGCCGTCCCGGTAGGGCGAGTGCGCGAGCAGGATGCGGCTCTCGTGGTCGGGGAGTGCCGTGCGCGGGAAGTAGCGGTCGGCCTCGCCCGCGACGAGACCGGGCAGTTCGTCGCCCTCGCCCGCGCCCGTGGCCTCCCACAGCCAGTGGTCCGCGTTCCGCACGACCAGGGGGGACGGCTCCGGGACCCGGCCCACGTACTGGATGCCCAGCGTGTGCTGCTCGGGCCGGTCCACCTCGCGCCACAGGGCCGGCCTGCCCGGGCCTCGGCGCTTGCGGCAGGTCAGCAGGCGCTCGGGCACGCCGGAGGGGGACGGGCCCAGTTCGACCTGCCAGTACATGGTGTTGGCGGAGAGGAACACAAGCGAGGTGCCGCTGTCGCGGGCGGACTCGGCGGCCCGGCGCATGGGTGCCGACCAGTACTCGTCGTGGCCGGGGAAGACCAGGCCGCGGTAGCGGGCGGGGTCGATGCGGCCGGCGTGCAGATCACGGGTGTCGGCGTAGGCGAGGTCGTAGCCGTAACGCTCGGCCCAGCGGATGAAGTCGTAGGCGTGACCGACGTGCAGGGGCAGTCCGGCGCCCGCGTAGGGGCGGTCGAAGGAGACCGTGATCGCGGCGTCCTCCTCCCCGAGGAGCCGGCCCGACTCGTCCCACGCGTGATACAGGCTCGCGCCGGTCCGGCCGTCCTCGGGATAGAGGTTGTACGCCTGCCACGTGACGTCGGGCAGCAGGAGCAGCAGGTCGGCCGGGTGGTCGTCGCGGATCGTGAACGGGATGTGGGAGCGGTATCCGTCGAGAGTCGTCAGCACGGCCACGTAGGCGCCGATCGACCAGTACGAGGGGACTTGCAGCCGCCACGAGAGCCACCAGTGGTGACAGGAGACCGTGCGGTCGGCGGTGAGCGGCGCCGGCTGGACGATTCCGGAGAGGCGGGGGCTCGTGGTGATCTTGGATGCGCCGTCACCGCCGTAGTGCCCGATGCGGTAGATGTCGACCGAGAACTGCTGCGGCGGGTCCACGGTGATGTGGAAATCGATCGCGCCTCCGGGCGCTGCCGCTCCGGGGGAGACGAAGCCCTTGATCTGGCGGCGCACGTCGTCGGCGGTACGGGGGCCCCCGGAGCCGCCGCGGGCCAGGTTCGGGGCGGCGTACCAGGGGACGGCCTGGCCCGTGTCGTCGAAGTAGTGCTCGCTGCCGCGCAGCCAGGGCAGGGGGCCCTGGCCGAACGGGTCGCTCACGGCGTGCGCGAGGGCGCCCGATTCCCACCGCCGGATCTGATCCGCCCCCATGACTGCGCCCTCCTTCGTGCACCAGACAACTGCGATGCGCCGATGTGTTCAGCGCCGGTCTCCAGCACATCACATAACGCACTCGCCCCATCACCGTTCGTCGCGAATTGACCTGAAGCGGAGGAGATCGTTCCGGAAAGTGCGGTGGTGCAGGGGACGTCAGACGAGGCGGACGGGCTTCTCCGGCCGTACGCCGAGGGAACCGAGCCAGACCCGAAGGGGTTGCGCGTCACCCTCCTCGACCAGGCTCAGCACCGGTGCCGTGAGGTCCGCACGGCGTTCACCGTCGATCAGCAGTGCCGGGCCGTCGAGCCAGTCCAGACCGGGGGCCGCGCCCACGGTGTCGATCGCGGTGCAGCAGACCATGGCGACGACGTGGTCGGCGAGCAGTTCGCGTCCCGTACGCGGGGGCTGGAGCGGACACAGCGGCAACGTGTCCCCGCCCCACAGGACCAGGACGTCGTCTGCGCCGTCCCGGGCGGGGGGCGGGGGTGCGGCCGTCGGGTCGGCCGCCTCCTCACGGGCCATACAGGCGGTGAGCGCGGAGGCCAGGTCGTCGCTCGCCTCTCCGCCGGGCCGGCGGGACAGATGCTCCATCACGCGGGCGAGGGTCGGGCCCTGCGGTCCTGTCGCCGGCGGGACGCCCAGATCGTCGAGGACCCGGTGGATACGGACCGCTTCCGTACGCCACTTACGGTCCACGACCTCCTCGGGATACTGCTGCCAGTCCACCGGCGCCCATGCTGGGCCCGTCTCGGCAGGACCGCCGTGGAACAGGCGCGCCGCCAGCAGCGACGCCGCCTCGTCCACCGTGCCGGGCTCCTCCAGCAGGTCGCAGGCGGGACGCTCGCCCAGCCGCGAGGCGAAGCCCTCGGCGAGGCGGTCCCTGCGCGACAGCTCGGTCAGCGCCGATACGACGCCCGCGTCGAGCTGCGACGGCCAGCGGCCCATCCGCCAGGCGGGCAGCGCGACCCTGGTCAGCAGCCGGTCCCAGCCCGCGTACGCCAGGCCCACCTGCTCCTGGGCGACGATCCGCAGTCCGTAGTCCACACCCTGTGCGCGCTCCGAGGCGGCGGCGGCGACCCAGCGCTCCATCTCGGCGGCGTGGCTCTGGCAGCTGCGCAGCAGGACCTTGGCGACCCGGCCGGCCAGGAGGGACACCGGCCTGCCGAGGGAGCGCGGCCGGCCGGGGCCGGCGGCGTCGGCGACCGCGGCGTCCAGGCCCCGGACGAAACGGCGGGCCGCGGCTATCTCGGGGTCGGCCGCGGGCGACGTGCCCGCGACGACCGGGGCGAGTACGGCCCGCAGCTCGGCGACCCGCATCCACCACAGGAACGGCGAACCGATGACCAGGACGGGCGCCTCGCCGGAACGCCGCCTGGCCCCGGATATCGCATGAGCCGGGTGTGAACGGTCCTCGAGCCAGCTGTCGCAGTCCGGGGTGAGGGCGACCGCGGACGGCGCAGGGACGTCGAGACGGTCGGCGAGGTCACGCACCAGGCGGTACAGATCGGGGGCCGCGCGCTCCTCGAGCGCCACGGTGGGGCTGAGCGCCGGGGTCGCGCGGGCGATCACCGAACCGATCACCACGGCCACGAGCAGCACCACGACCGCGCAGACGCCCACGACACCGCGCACGGCGTCCCAGCCCCCGCCGCTCATCCGGCCCATGAAACCGCCGGCGAACAGAATGACGGCCGCGGCCGCCGGGAGCAGCGCCACTGCGGTCGCCGTGCTGCGGACCCGCAGCACGGCGAGGGCCTTGGCACGAGCACCCTGTGTGCCGATCGACTCCCCGATTCCGGTACCGGACACGGCCGGACCTCACCCCCTCTGCCCTGCGACGGTGTTGGTCACTCCCCCACTGTGGCACCGCCCACTGACATCGCAATGCCGGTGGGCCATGTGCCGGAACGCCTGCGCCGCACCCTAGTTGGGGCTTCGGCGACCGTCATCCGGATAGCTCATCCATCACTCGATGGAATGGCTTTGGGCAAAGGGTGGGACTGGGCGTACGGGGTTCGGGCAGGCGGCGGGCGGGGCCCGGCGGCCGTGAGGGTCGCCGCCGGGGTCAGGACTCCGCTGCGGTGCGGGCGATGTCCGTGCGGTGCTGGGAGCCGTCGAGACGGATCCGGGACACCGCGCGGTAGGCCCGCTCGCGTGCCTGCGCGAGATCCTTGCCCGTGGCCGTCACCGACAGCACACGGCCGCCCGCGCTCACGATCGCGTCACCGTCACGCTTCGTGCCGGCGTGCAGGACGTACGCGTGGGGCGCGTCCTCGGCGGCGACCTCGTCGAGGCCCTCGATCGGGTCACCGGTGCGCGGGGTGCCGGGGTAGTTGTGGGAGGCGACGACCACGGTCACGGCCGCGTCGTCCCGCCACTTCAGCGGCGGCTGGACGTCCAGCGTGCCGTTCGCCGCGGCCAGCAGGACCCCCGCGAGCGGCGTCTTCAGCCGCGCCAGGACGACCTGGGTCTCCGGGTCACCGAAGCGCGCGTTGAACTCGATCACCCGCACACCGCGAGAGGTGATCGCCAGGCCCGCGTACAGCAGGCCGGAGAACGGCGTGCCACGACGGCGCAGCTCGTCGACGGTCGGCTGGAGAACGGTCTGCATGACCTCGTCGACCAGCTTCGGGTCGGCCCAGGGCAGCGGGGAGTAGGCACCCATGCCGCCGGTGTTCGGCCCCTCGTCGCCGTCGAGTGCGCGCTTGAAGTCCTGGGCGGGCCGCAGCGGGAGCACCGTCTCGCCGTCGGTGACGGCGAAGAGGGAGACCTCGGGCCCGTCGAGGAACTCCTCGATGACGACCCGGCCGCACGCCAGCGCGTGCTCGCGCGCCGCGGTGAGATCGCCGGTGACCACGACGCCCTTGCCGGCGGCGAGGCCGTCGTCCTTGACCACGTACGGGGCGCCGAATGCGTCGAGCGCCTCGTCGATCTCCTCCGGGGTCGTGCAGACGTAGCTCCGGGCCGTCGGCACACCGGCCGCGGCCATCACGTCCTTGGCGAAGGCCTTGGAGCCCTCCAGTTGCGCCGCCTCCTCGGAGGGGCCGAAGCAGGGGATGCCCACCGCACGGACGGCGTCGGCGACCCCGGCGACCAGGGGCGCCTCGGGGCCGACGACGACGAGCTCGGCGCCGAGCCCGGTCGCGAGCTCCGCGACGGCCCGGCCGTCCAGCTGGTCGACCGGGTGCAGCTCGGCGACCTCGGCGATACCGGCGTTTCCGGGCGCGCAGTGCAGAGCGGTGACGTCGGGATCGAGGGACAGAGAGCGGCACAGGGCATGTTCGCGGGCGCCGCCGCCGATGACGAGGACCTTCACGGGCGCCAGCCTAACCGCCGGGTGCCGGAAGTCGTCGTACGGGCCTCCGAGGCCGGGCCCGCTACTCGTTCGTATATTCCTCCACGACCGTGGCGCCGAGCTCGCGCACGATCAGGTCGTGTCCGGAGAGCGCCGAGTCGACGAGGTCGGGATCGTCCTCCTCCGGGACGTCGTCCTCGATGGAGACGGGCGGGGGCTGAGGCGGGCTGTACGCCTCGGCAGGGGGCGGTGGTTCGGAGGTGGACCGGGTCGGCGGGGCCGCAGCAGGGGCGGACGACGCCGGCCGAGCCGGGCCGGGTGCGGGGGCCGCCGGGGCGGGAGCCTGGGGCGCGGGCGGCCTGCTCTGGCCGTAGCCGCCCTGGCCACTCGGACCGCTCTGGCCGGCGAAACCGCCGGGCCCGCCGGACGGGGACGGGGTGCCGCCGCCGGACGGGCCTCCCGTGCCGCCGGACGGGTCGATGATCGCCTCGACCTTCCACTGCACGTTGAACTGCTCGGAGAGCGCCTGCTTCAGGACGTCCTCGCTGCCGCTGCTCGCGAAATTGTCCCGGGCGCCGGCGTTGATGAAGCCCAGCTGCAGCGTCGTGCCGTCGAAGCCCGCCACCTGCGCATTCTGGCTGAGGAGGATCCAGGTGAAGCGGCGGCGGTTCTTCACGGCCTCCAGAATGTCCGGCCACATGTTCCGGACCTGGCCGGCGCCCTGGGTCATCGCCGGGCCCGGCGCGGGTGCGGCAGCCGCAGGTGCGGGGGCCGCCGGGGCCGGGGCCTGCTGCGGGGCCGGGGCCTGCGTGGCGCCCTGTCCGGGAGCCGACGCGGTGGGCCAGCCACCGGGCCGCCGAGCGGTGTCGGGCGCGGCGGCTCCGCCCCCCGCGGCTCCCGTGGATCCGGGCCAGGCACCGGGGCGGGACGCGGCGGGCTGCTGCTGCGGGGGTTGCTCGACAGGCGCCGCGGCGGGGGCGGGCTCCGGAGCAGGGGCCGGGGCCTGGGCCTGAGCGGGGGCCGGGGCCTGAGCGGGGGTGTGGGCCTCGGGTCGTACGGCGGCACGTGCCGCGGCGGGGCCGCCGCCCTGCGCCACGGGCGCGTGCGCCTGGGCGTCCGGCCCCGGGACGTACCCCATGGCGGGCGCCGGGCCGCCCGTCGAGAGCGTCGCCCCCCGTTCCAGCCGGTCCAGCCGGGCCTGCACCGACCGCTCGTCGTCGAACGCGGCGGGCAGCAGCACGCGGGCGCAGATCAGCTCCAGCTGCAGCCGCGGCGACGTGGCACCGCGCATCTCCGTCAGACCGGTGTTCACCAGGTCCGCGGCACGGCTCAGCTCGGCGGCGCCGAACACCGACGCCTGGGCCTGCATCCGCTCCACCACATCGGCGGGCGCGTCGATCAGGCCCTTGGTTCCGGCATCGGGCACCGCGGCGAGGATCACGAGGTCGCGCAGACGCTCCAGCAGGTCGGCCACGAACCTGCGCGGGTCGTTGCCGCCCTCGATGACACGGTCGACGACCTCGAAGGCCGCGGCTCCGTCGCCCGACGCGAACGCGTCGACGACCGAGTCGAGCAGGGATCCGTCCGTGTAGCCGAGGAGGGCGGTCGCCATGGCGTATGTCACACCGTCGTCGGCCGCGCCGGCCAGCAGCTGGTCCATGACGGACATCGAGTCACGCACGGATCCGGCACCCGCGCGCACGACGAGCGGCAGGACACCGTCCTCGACGGGGATGCCCTCGCGCCCGCACACCTCGCCCAGGTACTCGCGGAGCGTGCCGGGCGGCACCAGACGGAACGGGTAGTGATGCGTCCTGGACCGGATCGTCCCGATGACCTTCTCGGGCTCGGTCGTGGCGAAGATGAACTTCAGATGCTCCGGGGGCTCCTCGACCACCTTCAGCAGAGCGTTGAAGCCCTGCGGGGTGACCATGTGGGCCTCGTCGATGATGTAGATCTTGTAGCGGCTGCCCGCCGGCCCGAAAAAGGCCTTTTCCCGCAGGTCACGGGCGTCGTCGACGCCGCCGTGCGAGGCCGCGTCGATCTCGATGACGTCGATCGACCCCGGTCCGTTGCGCGCCAGGTCCTGGCAGGACTGGCACTCGCCGCAGGGCGTCGGGGTGGGTCCCTGCTCGCAGTTCAGACAGCGGGCGAGGATTCGGGCGCTGGTCGTCTTGCCGCAGCCGCGCGGGCCGCTGAACAGGTACGCGTGATTGACCCGGTTGTTCCGCAGGGCCTGCTGCAGCGGGTCGGTGACATGCTCCTGCCCGATGACCTCGGCGAACGACTCGGGGCGGTAACGGCGGTACAGCGCAAGGGACGACACGTCTACGAGGTTATCGGGGCCCGCCGACAACCGGTGCCGCCCTCGTCTCCCCCAGAACGCAAGCGCCCCCCACGCACCCGCCAGAGCCGACCTACCCTTGCTGCCTTCCGGCCCTGGGGGAGTTCAGTCAGATAGCGCCACGTGAGGGGCTGCGCCCAGGTTACCCGATCCGCGGGGGTGCTCGTGGCCGCGGGGTGCGCGCAGATCGGGGGCGGGGGAACGGGTTCGCGAGCACTCCTTCGCGTCTTGTATTGTTTGCCGCGGAGGATTCGCCTAGTGGCCTAGGGCGCACGCTTGGAAAGCGTGTTGGGGGCAACCCCTCACGAGTTCGAATCTCGTATCCTCCGCCAGTGCCTCACCGGGCACGAAGTCGAAGGGCCCCACCGCTTGCGGTGGGGCCCTTCGACGTTCCCGGCCGGCGCCCGCGCGCACGGCGCCCCGTAATTCGGATGCCTCGTCGAGCCTCGGCGGGTAGCGTCCCGTCGCGCGCCTCCCGGTGCGCCCGTGCCCCGGTTACTTCCCGAAAAAAATCACCGGTGCCCAGCTTTGATCTCGGGAGGCGCGCACCTCCGCGACCCGGCCCGACCCGCCGTGCACCGCCCCGAACCATGCCCTGCCGTGTGCCCTGTCACCGAACGGCACCCGCCGCACCCACACCCGCGCCGCCACGCCACGCGGCGCCACGCTCCGACCCATCGCCCACCAGGGGGACTTCTGCATGACCCGGTTCAACCGCCGGCGGAACAAGGCCGACGCCAGGGCAGAGATCCGGGCCGAACTACCGGGCCTCACCGCAGGCGGAGCGACCTCTCGGCTCTCCACCCACGGCGAATGGGCCACTCCACCGGCAGGCTGCCGGCCCCTGCCGGCCACCGCCGGGCACCTGCCCGGGCCGGCCGCCGCAGTCCCGTGGAACCACCAGGGCGGAACCGGCTACGTCCGGGATCCGAAGTCCGAGCTCTTTCTGCTCGCCGTCGCCAACATGGCCGGACAGCACACCTTCTACGAGAGCGCGAGCGACCGCGATCTGCGCTACGCCGGGCTGATCCGCAGGCTCGCGGTCAGCGACCCCGAGTGGACCCTCGGCCTCCTTCGGTGGCTGCGGACCGAGGCCCTGATGCGGACGGCATCACTGACCGGTGCCGCCGAGTTCGTCCGTGCCCGCCTGGACGCCGGGACCCCGGGCTTCTCGCGGCAGGCGGTCGAAGCCGTCCTCCAACGGCCGGACGAGCCGGGTGAATTGCTGGACCTCTGGTCCGCGCGGTACGGCCGGGGGCTGCCGCAGCCGGTCAAGCGCGGGGTCGCCGACGCCGTCCGCCGGCTGTACACCGGCCGCGCTCTGCTCAAGTACGACACCGGCTCCCGCGGCCACCGCTTCGGCCACGTCCTGGAGCTGGCCCACCCCGCCCCGGCGGCGGACCGGCCGTGGCAGGGGGAGCTCTTCCGGTACGCCCTGGACAGGTGCCACCGTCCGGAGCACGCGCTGCCGCCCGTCGGCGAACGGCTCCTCTGCGCCCACCATGCGCTGATGTCCGTCCCGGTCGGCGAGCGGTACGCACTGGTCACCGGGCCGGACGGGGCCGAGCGGCTGGCAGCGGCGGGGATGACCTGGGAGGCGCTGGCGGGCTGGCTGCACGGACCGATGGATGCCGCGGTCTGGGAGGCCGTCATTCCCTCGATGGGGCCGATGGCGCTGGTGCGCAATCTGCGCAACTTCGACAACGCCGGGGTCTCGGACCGGGTCGCCGCCGAAGTGGCCCGCCGGATCGCCGACCCGGTCGAGGTGGCCCGTTCCCGGCAGTTCCCGTTCCGGTACCTGGCCGCGCACCGCAACGCGCCGTCGCCTCGCTGGGGGCCGGCTCTCGAGGAGGCCCTCAGGCACTCGCTGGGCAATGTGCCCGCCCTGGCCGGCCGGACACTGATCCTGGTGGACCGCTCCGTTTCGATGTTCGACCGCCCCAGCGCCAGTAGCGAACTCAACCGGGCGGACACCGCCGCGATCTTCGGCATCGCGCTGGCCCTGCGGGCCGAGCACGCCGATCTTGTCGAGTTCGGCACCGACAGCCTGCCGATCGAGCTCGGGCCCGGCGAATCCGTTCTGCGGAGCCTGGACCGGTTCCACAACCTCGGCGGCACGGACACTGCAGGAGCGGTCACCCGGCACTACCGGGAGCACGACCGGGTGGTCGTCGTCACCGATGAACAGGCCTGCTGGACGCCCGACCGCGACCCGCTGAGCGCCGTTCCCCAGACGATTCCGGTCTACACCTGGAATCTGGCCGGCTACGCGTTCGGCCACACCGGCGCCGGGCCGTACCGCCACACCTTCGGCGGACTGAGCGACGTGGCCTTCCGGCTGATCCCGCTCCTGGAGGCCGGGCTGGACGCCGACTGGCCCTGGGAGCAGGCAAACCGTCCGGCATCAGGCGGCTGAGGCCGAGGCGGCCGGCTGCCCTGCCGTCCCGTCGGCACCCGATGCCCCATAGGTGTCTTTGAGCCAACGATCCGGCACTCGCGTGCTCACAGACAACCCAGGACCCCGTTCTCCCCCTCATCACTGGCGGGGGGACAGCTTCGCGATCAGAACCCGGCGCACCCTGACCCGGTTCGGCCGGACTCCCGCACGCCGCTGTTCATTCCACCGACCCGTCAGGCACTCGGAAAACGAGGAATGATGACCAGATCCCAGCAGGTGCGCCTAGGACGTTCGGCGATCGCCGCCGTCGCGGCGATCGCCGTCACGGCAGGCGTCGTGGCCGCCGCTCCCGACGCCAAGAAGGCACCGTCCACGCCGACACTCAGCCTGATCGCCGCCTCCACCTCGGTGACCCTCGACTCGTGGAAGGAAGAACCAGGCGTCTACCTGGACCTCGGTACGTACGTCACCGCCGAGAACGGACCCTTCGAGTTCAAGGTGAGCCGCAAGTCCTACAAGGACCCGATCGTCGCGACGCAGATCATCCGCGAGGGGAACAAGACCCGGACCAAAACGCTGCCCGCGGGCATGGTGAAGGACTTCTCCGGGCTTCCCGGATTCGCCGAGATCACCCTCACCGACGCCGCCGGCAAGACCGTGCTGAAGAAGTCGGAGTCCTTCTGCCCGAACAACGCGTCCGGGCGCGTACGCCCCGATGCGCCGAGCAAGTCGAAGTATCCGCAGAGCTGCCCGGTGAACCCGTTCACCCTCGGCTCCGTGTGGGGTGTCGAGAACGGCTGGGCGTCCAACACGTACTCCGGGGCCTACTCCGAGCCGACCGCCCTCCCGGTCGGGAAATACACCGCGAAGGTGTCCGTCGCGAAGCGCTATCGCGACGCGTTCGGCATCGCGGACAAGCCGCAGACGATCAAGGTGACCGTACGCGAGCGCAGTTGGGAGGAGAACCGCACCTCGTCCGCGGCGAAGCACGGGCACCACGCTGCCGGGCATGCCGGTCACGGCGCGATGCGCACACCGGCACCGGCGGCCGCGACGAGCGGGGCGGTGCCGTCGTACAACGTCGGCCACGGGCCTCACACCCCCGCGCCGCCCGCCCTGCCGTGGGCGCTCAAGCGGGCCGGTCTCCGGGCCGCGGCGAAGGTGGGCGACGGTGTCGGGCAGACCGACGGTTCCCGGCAGGCGCCCGCGCTGATGCCCCGTGCGCAGCGGCCGACGGGCAAGCCGTCGGTTCCTGACGTGCCCAAGCCCGACCTGCGTTCGCTGCCCGCCTACGGCATCACGATCAGCGACGGCGGAGACGACGTCCCCGGCAAGGACTATCTGGCCTTCAGCGCCAACGTGTGGAACGCGGGCCCGGCTCAGCTCGTGGTGGACGGCTTCCGCTCCCCCGGCAAGAAGCTGATGGACGCCTACCAGTACTTCTACGACGCGAACGGGAAGCAGGTCGGCTACACGCCCACCGGCACCATGGAGTGGGACCCGCGCACCGGCCACGAGCACTGGCACTTCACGGACTTCGCCAGCTACCGGCTCCTCAAGGCCGACCAGAAGGAAGCCGTGCGCAGCGGCAAGGAGGCCTTCTGCCTGGCGAACACCGATGCCGTGGACTACACGGTGAAGAACGCCAACTGGCACCCGGAGAACACCGACCTGTCCACCGCGTGCGGCCAGGAGAACTCGATCTCCGTCCGTGAGGTGCTCGACGTCGGCTCCGGCGACACCTACACCCAGGACCTGCCCGGCCAGTCGTTCGACATCACCAATCTGCCGAACGGCACCTACTACATCCAGGTGCTGGCCAACCCCGAGAAGCGGCTCAAGGAGACCAACCTCAACAACAACAGCGCTCTGCGCAAGATCGTGCTGGGCGGCACGAAGGGCGCCCGTACGGTGAAGGTGCCCGCGCACGACCTGGTCGACGCCAACTGACATCCACTCGTCGTAGCGGCCTCGGGCTGTGACATCGGCCCCCGGGACACGTTCTCCCGGGGGCCGATCGTTGCGCCGTGACGGCGCGCTGCAGCGGTCGAGGCCGGGTCACGATGCCGTGGCCGGGCGGAAGGACTCCGCACCGGCCGGCGCCGGGCACTGAGCCGCGGCCACCGGGCCGACCACGGCCGGCTTCCGGAGCAGGAGGAGCGCCGCGTCGTCCTGGAGCCGACCGCCCACGTGGGCCAGCAGATCGTCGTGGAGCGCGTCGAGGGTCCGCGGCGGCTCGTCCGACACATGCCGCGCCACCCGATCGGTGAGCGGGTAGAACTCACGATTCCGGTCGCGGGCTTCCGTGACCCCGTCGGTGTAGAGGAGCAACTGGTCGCCGTCGGTGAACGGCAGCACATGGAGATCCGGCGTCTCACCGGTGAGGGCGCTCAGCCCCAGGGGCGGGGCCGGACGGGCCGGTTCGACAGCCATGACCGCGGAATCACGGATCAGCAGCGGAGGGGTGTGTCCGCAGTTGACCACTTCCAGGCGCCCGTCCGCGGGGCACCCTGCGACCACCGCCGTGACGAAGTCGTCGGCACCGAGGTTGCGCGCCAGGCTCCGCTCGATCCTGGCGACGACATCCAGGAGGTCCGGCTCGTCGTAGGCGGCCTCGCGGAAGACACCGACCACCAGGGCGGCGGTGCCGGCCGCGGGCAGGCCCTTGCCTCGTACGTCGCCGACGATCAGCCGGACCCCGTACGGGGTCGACACGAGTGCGTAGAGATCGCCGCCGATGCGGGCCTCCGCCGCGGCGGCGCTGTAGCGCACGGCGACCTGGAACTGGCCGACCGCCGCCGGCACGGGTGTCAGGAGGGCGTGCTGGGCGGCTTCGGCGACCGAGCGGACGTCCGCCAGTACGCGTTCCCGTCGCTCGCGCAGCGCGCCTGCCAGGGCGCTCGCCAGGGTGACGGCCGCCAGCGCGGACAGCAGGATCGCCTGGTCAGGGGCCGGCGCACCGCTACGGATGCCGAGCACGACGCCCAGCGCCACGGCGAGGAAGCCGATACGCAGGACCGCCCGCAGCCTGCTCGTGGCGGCCGCCAGCGCGGGCGCGACGGCGAGCAGCGGCAGCCAGGCCATCCCGGATCCGCCGATGAGCGCGAGGAGCGCCACGGCGGCGACAACCAGTACCGGCGTGACGGCGGAGAAGTGGAAGCCGGCGCCGGGCCTGCCGGACGTCTCCGCGCCCGAGGAGGGGGCCGCCTCCGGGTGATCGTCCGGCCGGGCCGCCGAGTCGGAGCGGAGCGAGAGGTTCAGAAGTCGGACCAGTCGGCGGGCGCATGTACCTTCTCGAGCCTGCCCTGTGATCCGCAACTGTCACTCCATTCGCGCCGTTCATCCGTTTTATCCAGGAAACACGTGGACGCGGGAGAGTCACAAGGCCAGGGATTTCAGATAGTGAGCGACAGCCCCCTGGTCACACGACCCGCTGTCGGGAGCAGCAGCGCTCGGGCCCGCTCGACATGGGTCGGCCGGTCCGCCCGCAGGGAGACACCGAGCGAGCCGAGCTTCTCGCCGCTGTACACGGGTACCGCGACGCAGACCGTACCGAGCGTGTATTCCTCCCGGTCCATCATGGCCGGGGCGGCGGGCGCCGAGTCGAGCTCACGGAGCAGCTCGGAGCGGTGGGTGATGGTGCGGGGCGTGAGGTCCGCGAGGCCGTGCCGGGAGAGGTAGTCGTCGCGGGATTCGCCGTCCAGCTCGCGCAGCACGGCCTTGCCCAGCGCCGTGGCATGCCCGGCGTCCTCGAATCCCACCCAGAGATCGACCCGCGGCGCCCGTGGGCCGTCGACGATCTCGGCGACCCGGATCTCGCCGTCCTCGTAGAAGGTCAGATACGCGGCGGCCGACAGTTCGTCCCGCAGAGTGGCGAGAGTCGGACGGATGCGCGAGAGCAGTCCCTGCTCACGGCTGCCGCCATGCAGCGTGCCGAGTCTGTCCCCGAGGACGAACCCGCCGTCCTCGAGCTTGCGCAGGTATCCGTCGTGGGTCAGGGTCCGCAGCAGGTGGTAGGTGGTGGCCAGGGGCAGCCCCACCTCGCGCGCCAGCTGCTTCGCCGGCGCCCCGCCCTCATGTGACCCGACGGCTTCCATCAAGCGGAAGGCCCGCTGCACGGACGTGATCAGCGTGGGGCCGTCCTGAGCACCCATGCCACCAGCCTGCTCCCGGCTCAACCCGGTGGCAAATGCGAACCCGCACCTCGACGCAGCGGATCACGCGCCCGCCCGGCCGCTCCGAATTCACCCGGCCGTCGCGGCATGCGTCTCCGGCGCGTCGACGAGAGCCGCCGGCAGAGCGATGAACGCCGTGACGCCGCCCGCCCCACCCCGCCCCTGAGTGGCACGCAGTTCGACCTGGACGCCGAGCCGGGCCGCAAGGGTCCCGACGACGTAGTGGCCGAGACAGCGGGTGGGAGCGATCAGGAAGGACTCCCGGCCGGCGAGCCGGGCGTTGGAGTGAGCCAGGTCCTCGGCCGCCATGCCGACTCCGCGATCGACGACCGCGAGCAGGTACTCGCCGCCGTCGCGCCATCCATAGATCTCGACCGGGTGCGAGGGAAGCGAGAAGACCAGGGCGTTCTCGATGAGTTCGGCGAGCAGGTGCGAGAGCTCGGCGAACGCCCGGCCGCGGATCCGGCCCTCCTGGACCTCGACCACGGCAACACGCTGGTACTGCTCGACCTCGGAGATCGCCGACTGCACCAGCTCGGCCGCCGTCACCGTGCCGGCCCGGGTACGGGCCGGCACATCCTCCCCCGCGAGCACGAGCAGCGATTCGGCATTGCGGCGCATCCGGGTCGCCAGGTGGTCGAGCTCGAAGAGTTCGCCGAGTGCGTCCGGATCGATCTCCTGGCTCTCCAGCGTGGTGATCAGGCCGAGCTGCCGGGAGAGCAGTGCCTGGTTGCGGCGGCCGAGGCTGGCGAGCGACTCGGAGCTGTTGCGGCGCAGCACGGCCTGCTCGGTCGCGAGGCCGATCGCGGTGTGCTGGACGTTGTGGAGAGCGGCGGCGAGCCGGCTGAACTCGCGCGCGCTGTCCGGCACCGGACCGGGCGCTTCGTGGACGAGGTCGTCGCCCGGCTCCGCCTCCTGGATCCGGGCGACGGCGGCCGGCAGTCCGGTACGGGCGACCGCGTCCGCCTCGTCGGCGAGTGCGGCGAGCGGCCGTGTGATCGCGCGGGCGGAGAGCACCGCGAGTGCGGTGGCGACGGCGAGGATCAGCACGCCGAGGCCGATGAAGCCGCCGAGCTGGCCGGTGGCGTCGTCCCCGAGCCGTTCCGCGCGGTCCCGTACTTCGGCACCGACCTTGCGTTGCACACCATGGAGCTGGTCGACGAGCGCGGTCATCGAAGCCCACCAATCGCCGGGGTCGACGGCGAGCCGGGAACCGTCGGCGCCGCCCTCCGCCTGTGTCTCGTAGCCGGTGACGGGCCGGGCCTCGCGGGTGGTGAAGGCCGCGTCGAGCGCGGACTGCTGGGCAGGGGTGGCGAGTTCGGCGTACTGACGCAAGAAGGCGAGCCGGTCCGCCCGCACCTCGGTGAAGTCGAGGAACTCATCCCCCTTGAAACGCCCGGCGGCGAACACCCCGTTGAGGAACCCGCGCTCCAGGGCAACGGCCTCGGTGGCCCGGGCGAGGGCCTGCAGGGCGGCCATGGCGTCGACGAGGACGCGGTCACCCCGAGCAGGCTCCGCTGCCGCGGCGCCGATCAACCCGCCGATCGCCTCGGTGTACGCGGCCAGGGTCGGACCCCGCCGGGCGGACCCGCGGTCGACCTGGCTGCGTACCGCGGCCAACTCCGTGACCGGGGCGGTCGCCTCCCGTACGGCATCTGCGGTGTCGGCACCCGCGGCCCCCGCATCGAGCAGGGCGTCGAATCCGGACCGGGCCGTGTCGGTGCGGGCCCGCTGGGCGTCGACGTCGTCGCGGTACTCCGCAGCACCCCCCAGCAGTCCGTTGGTGAGGCCGCGTTCGCGCTGCAGCTCGCGCACGAGACCCTGAGCCCTGATGACCAGTTCGACCCGGCCGGCGGTCTCGCGCGCCGCGGACCAGTCGGCCGCCCGGTCGGCGACGCCGAGGCCGGTCACGACGAGCAACAGGCAGGTGGGAACGGCGAGCACGATGGCCACGCGACCGCGGATCGTGGTCCAGCCGGGCAGTCGCGGCAGACGGCGTAATGAGATGCGCTTCACGCTGTACGACGCTACGGAAGCCACAGCCCGGCATGGTTTCCGGACCGTAAGCAGCCGGTTGCTCCCCGGTCACTGAGGGCTCGGACGCACCGCGCGCCGTACGTCACCCACCCGTAACGGGGCGACGGACAGGCTCTGACCGAATCAGGCGGCGTGCCCGGTCTGCCGGCTCATCCGCTCCTGCATGTGCCCGAAGAACTCCTCCGGGGGTGTCACCCCGGCCGTCACCCTGGCGAACTCGTCCCTGGCCGACGGGCTCTGCGACACCGCGAGCAGGAGCTGCTGCAGTTCGGGCGTCGGCGGCTCCATGGCCGCGAAGTCGGCGGTGAACTCGTAGATGCCCATGACCTTGGCGTCCCTGCTCTCCTGGGACTCCCGCATGGCCTCCTCGAACGACCGGCGCCCTGCGAACGTGTCGTCGAGCGCCCGCGCGCACCGTTCCGCGTCCCGGAAGGCGTCCTGGATGCCCTGGGCGGTGATGGGGTCCTTCAGGTATCCGGCGTCCCCGACCAGCACCCAGCCCGGACCGTAGGGCTTGCGGAAGTAGTTGGGGATGGCCATGCCGACGAAACGCTCGGCCCGGGTGGCCGCCGCCACCCGTTCGGCGAAGGGCGGCGCCAGGGCCATGGTGGCGTGGTAACTGCCTTCGACATCCGCGCGGTTGGCCTCGAAGTCGCGCATCGGCCAGCCGCAGATGACCAGCGTCAGATCGTCGTTGGTGGGCCAGGCGGCGAAGGCCCGGTTCCCCCGGTCATAGGCCTCGAAGGTGTCGTGCACCGGCAGTCCGGCCCAGTACGTGTAGTAGTAGGCGCTGATCTTTGGCTTCTCCGCATAGCTCGCGGCACCCACCGCCTTGACGACCGACGAGTGGATCCCGTCCGCGCCCACGACGACGCGGGCGTGCTCGGTGACGGTCCTCCCGTCCCTGCCGTGCCCCTTGATCCCTGTCACCCTGTCGCCGTCGGACACGATCTCCTCGACGGTGAACCCCTCGCGCACCTCCGCACCCGACTCCGCGGCGGCATCGACGAGGATCTTGTCGAGGACGGTACGGCGCGGTGCGTACGACGCCTCGAAGCCCTCACCGGCGGGGGACCCGGCGATGCTGAACGCGCCGAAGTCGAAGGCGTAGGTGTCGATCGGCGGGCAGCCGGTCGCGACCACCCGCTCCAGCAGCCCCCACCGGTCCAGGGCAGCGAGACCCGGCGGGTGGATCAGGTGGGTGGAGATCGTGTCGCTCGGGAAGGTCGACCGGTCGACGGCGAGCACGCGGTGGCCGAGGCGGGCGAGCAGCATCGCCGTCGGCGCGCCGGCGCAGCGCGTCCCGACGACGATCACGTCGTAGCCGCCTCCGGGGTCCGTCCCGGCCCGGCTGGTCATGGCGTCACCTGCCGATCGGGCGGCGCCGTCTCGCGGGTCCCCGGCCGGAACGGCCGGGGGCGGCCGTCGAGCGACCCACCTGTCGCTCTGCCGATGCTCTCTCCTTCTCCACGCTAGGCCCATCCACGGCCGGCGGCTCCACGGCCGCACTCACGGACCCGGCTCATCGGCCCCGGCTCATCGGGCCTGCACAGCCCTTGTCGATACAGAAATGCATCGGATACGTTCGTGTATCGAAGAGAGGATCTTCGATGAACGCACCCGCGACCCGGGACGCCACCGCCACCGCACCCAAGCGCGTCACCGCGCGCCGCGCGCAGACCCGGCGGCGCATGCTCGACGCGGCCCTCCACGTCTTCGCCGATGAGGGCTTCGGCCGCTCGACCGTGGAGCAGATCTGCGAGCGGGCCGGATACACCCGTGGCGCCTTCTACTCCAACTTCTCCTCCCTCGACGAGCTGTTCCTCGTCATGTGGGAGGAGCGTTCGCAGCGCATGCTCGCCGATGTGCGCGAGGCGCTGTCGGAGGTTCCGGCCGCCGCTCCGGACGAGGCGCTGCGGGCCGCCCTCGCCGCAATCCCCGTGGACGACGCCTGGTACCGCGTGACCGCCGAATTCACCGCGCACGCGCTGCGCAATCCGTCGCTGCGCCGTGTGATGGCCGCCCGGGAGCAGGCCATTCTCGACACCATCCTGCCGGTCCTCGTCGATGCGCTGGGGCGGACCGGACGGCGCGTGCCGGACGTGATCGCGCTCGGGCAGGCGCTGGTCGCCGTGCACGACGGCACGGCCGTGCAGGTCCTCCTCGAACCCGGCGACGAGGTGCCGCGCCGGCGGCGGGAGGAACTGTTCCTGAACGTTCTGCAGGCGTACAGCACACCCATCACCGAGGATCACGAGGAGACCCGATGAGCGAGGACGCCGACGTCATCGTCGTGGGCGCAGGACTGGCCGGCCTTGTCGCGACGTACGAACTGACCCGCGCCGGACGGCGGGTGGTCGTCGTCGACCAGGAGAACGAGGCCAACCTGGGCGGCCAGGCGTTCTGGTCGCTGGGTGGGCTCTTCCTCGTCGACAGCCCCGAACAGCGCCGGATGGGCATCAAGGACTCCGCCGAGCTGGCGCTCGCCGACTGGCTGGGATCGGCCGGTTTCGACCGGGAGCGCGAGGACCACTGGCCGCGCAAGTGGGCCGAGGCGTACGTGCAGTTCGCCGCCGGCGAGAAGCGGGACTATCTGCACCGGCTCGGTCTGCGCGTGATGCCGACGGTCGGCTGGGCCGAGCGCGGGGCGGGTGCGGCGGCCGGGCACGGCAATTCGGTGCCCCGCTTCCATCTCACCTGGGGCACCGGCCCCGAAGTGGTCCGGGTGTTCCGTGAGCCGGTGCTCGCAGCGGCCGCCCGCGGGCTGGTCACCTTCAAGTACCGCCACCAGGTGGACGAGTTGATCGTCGAGGACGGTGCGGCCGTCGGTGTGCGCGGGACCGTGCTCGAACCGTCGTCGCAGCCGCGGGGTGTCGCCTCGTCCCGCGAGACTGCGGGCGAGTTCGCACTGCGGGCGCAGGCCGTGGTGGTGACCTCCGGCGGCATCGGCGGCAACGGAGATCTGGTCCGCAAGAACTGGCCCGCCGACCGACTCGGCCGGCCACCGCAGTCGATGATCACCGGAGTTCCGGCGTACGTCGACGGCCGCATGCTGGAGATCACCGAGGACGCGGGCGGCTCGATCGTCAACCGCGACCGCATGTGGCACTACACCGAGGGCATCAAGAACTGGGATCCGATCTGGCCCGACCACGCGATCCGGATCATCCCCGGCCCGTCGTCGCTGTGGCTGGACGCCACCGGTAAGCGGCTGCCCGTGCCGCTGTTCCCTGGGCACGACACGCTCGCCACGATGAAGCACATCGTGAGCACGGGCCACGACTACTCGTGGTTCGTGCTGACCCGGGAGATCGTCGAGAAGGAGTTCGCGCTCTCCGGCTCCGAGCAGAACCCGGACATCACCGGCAAGGACCTGAAGCTGGTGCTCTCCCGTGTGAAGAAGGGCGCGCCCGGTCCCGTCCAGGCGTTCCTCGACCACGGCGAGGACTTCGTCGTACGGCGCACCCTCAAGGAGCTCGTCGAGGGCATGAACGCGATAGCACCCGGCCCGCAGCTGGATCTCGCGCAGGTCGAGCGGGAGATCGTGGCCCGCGACCGCGAGGTGGGCAACGCCTACTCCAAGGACTTCCAGCTCATGTCCATCAACAACGCCCGTGCGTACTGGCCCGACAAGCTCACCCGCGTCGCCAAACCCCACCGTCTCCTCGACGAGGCGCACGGGCCGCTGATCGCCGTACGGCTGCATCTGCTGACCCGCAAGACCCTCGGCGGTCTGGAGACGACGCTGAACTCACAGGTCGTCCGCCCCGACGGCACCGCCTTCGACGGCCTGTACGCGGCGGGCGAGGTCGCGGGCTTCGGCGGCGGCGGCGTGCACGGCTACAACGCGCTGGAGGGCACGTTCCTCGGCGGCTGCATCTTCTCCGGCCGTGCCGCGGGCCGCGCGATCGCCCGGAGGCTCGCATGACGGCCCGGGTTACTGCCCTGGTGACCGGCGCCTCGTCCGGGATCGGCGCGGCGGTCGCCGCCGCGCTCGTCGGCCGCGGCTACCGCGTGTACGGCACCAGCCGCGACCCCGCCTCGGTCACCGACCCGCTCCCCGGCGTCGAGTACCTGGCGCTCGACCTCACCGACTACGCCTCGATCGAGGCGTGCGCGGCCGCGGCGGGCGACGTGGACGTCCTGGTCAACAACGCGGGCGAGAGCCAGAACGGGCCGCTCGAGGAGCTGCCCACCGAGGCACTGGAGCGGCTGTTCCGGCTCAACGTGCTCGGTGCTGTACGACTCACCCAGCTGGTCCTGCCCGGCATGCGGGCCCGCCGCCACGGCCGGGTCGTCATGGTCGGCTCGATGCTGGCCAGCTTCCCGCTCGCGTACCGCTCGTCGTACGTCGCCTCCAAGGCGGCGGTCAAGGGCTTCGCCACCTCGCTGCGGCGCGAGGTCGCCCCGTACGGCGTCGGGGTCACCACCGTGGAGCCCGGCGCGATCAACACGGGCATCAGCGAGCGCCGCACCCAGTACGTGGCCGACGACTCGCCGTTCCTGGACGAGTACCGCACGATGCTGGCCGCGCTCAACGCCAACGAGGCCAGGGGCATATCGGCCGCCCGCGTCGCGGGGACCGTCGTCAGGGCGATCGAGGCACCGCGTCCCCGGCCGCTGTACGCGGTGGGCAGCAACGCACCCGTGGTCTTCGCGCTGCGCAGGCTGCTCCCGAGGGCGGCAGTCGAGCGGTTGGTGGCCCGCCGGCACGGGCTGCGCTGAGGGGTCGCGGGCTGCGCCGAGGGGTTCCGACGACCCCGACAACCGTGCCCTGCCGACCGGATCGTCGTCCGCCGTAGGCTGAGCGACTCGATCAGGGGGGAACGATGGACGAGGCGCCGCGGGTGCTGCTCACCTCCGCTCAGGACACGTCGACGACCGGGTTGCTGGCTCGTGCCGCCACCGGACGCGGCATGGACGTGGCGGTACTGACCGGACCGGACGCACTGGACGCCGTGGCCGGCCGCGCCGTGCACTGGTACGGCGGTCCGCTCGCCGCCGCTCGCGCCGCCGGCCCGGCCGGGTTCGCGCTGCTGGAACCCGCCGACGACTGGCTCGTACAGCTTCCGGAGCAGTACACGCGGCGGCGCATCGAGCTGACCACGCTGTCCGCGGCGCGGGCCGCGAGTCGTCCGGTGTTCGTGAAGCCGCCGCGCGACAAGACGCTGCCCGCAGCGGTGTATGCCGACGGGTCACGTCTGCCGCGCGACGGCGACGACATCGGTCCGAGCACGGCCGTGCTGGTCTCGGACGTGGTGACGTTCGCCGTGGAGTACCGGCTGTTCGTGCTCGACGGCGCGGTGGCGGCAGTGAGCCGGTACGCGGTGCACGGCCGCCTCGACACCGCGCCGCTCGGCGCGGATACCCGGGATCGTGACGCGCTCCGGTTCGCCCGGCGGCTGCTGGACGACGTGGCCGGGACGCTGCCGAGCGCGGTGGCCGTCGACATCGGGTGGGTCCAGGACCCGGACACGAGCGCGGAGCACTGGGCGGTCGTGGAGGCCAACATGCCGTGGTTCGCGCACAGCTACTGCGCGGACCCCGAGGGCGTCCTCGATGTCGTGCTGCGCGCCGCCGGCCCCCGTGACCTGGTCTCTTCCCGGGACCGCCGGTTCATCACGACAGTCCCGGCATCTTCCTGAGAAAAACTCCGGCGCGCCTGTCGAGAATCCGTCATCGGCTCCGACGTCCCCTGTGAGAGTTGCCCACAAGGGGCGGCACGAAGGGGCGAGACCCCATCCCGAAGGAGCGAGACCATGAAGTATCTGGTGATGGTTCAGGGCACGCAGGCCGACTACGAGGCGATGCGCGGAAACGGCTCCGCCGAGGCACCGGCGTGGAGCGAGAAGGACATGCAGGCGATGTTCTCGTTCATGCAGTCCGTCAACGACGACCTCGCCGAGTCCGGCGAGCTGGTGGACGGCCAGGGGCTCGCCGAGCCTGCGCTCACCCGGTACGTCACGGCCGGCAAGGACGGCCGCCCGGTGATCACGGACGGGCCCTACGGCGAGACGAAGGAACTCCTCGCCGGCTACTGGGTGCTGGACTGCGAGAGCCTGGAGCGGGTGACGGAGATCGCGGCACGGGTCGCCCAGTGCCCGGCCCCGGAGGGCTCCACCGAATATCCGGTGGTCATCCGTCCCATCCTCGACGGCGGAGGCGATGTGTGTTGATGGGTACGAGGGAGGTCGAGGACCTGCTGCGCCGGCACGCGCCGCAGGTCCTCGGCGCACTCGTACGGCGCTACGGCCACTTCGACCTGGCCGAGGACTCGGTGCAGGAGGCACTGCTGGCCGCGGCACAGCAGTGGCCCGGGGGCGAGGTGCCGGACAACCCGCGCGGCTGGCTGATCAGGGTCGCCTCGCGCAGGCTCACCGATCTGCTGCGCGCCGAGGAGGCGCGGCGTCGGCGCGAGGAGACCGCGGCGCAGCTCACCCCGCGGGACGCGTTCACCGCGCCCCCGCCCGGTGAGAGCCGCGCCCCGTCCGAGGACGACACCCTCACCCTCCTCTTCCTGTGCAGCCGTCCTGAGCTGACGCCGGCCGCGCAGGTGGCGCTCACGCTCCGGGCGGTGGGCGGTCTGACGACCGCCGAGATCGCGCGGGCGCATCTGGTGCCGGAGGCGACGATGGCGCAGCGCATCAGCAGGGCGAAGCAGAAGATCGCGGGTGTGCCGTTCCGCCCGCCGGGCCCCGAGGACCGCGACGCCCGCCTCGCCGTCGTGCTCCAGGTGCTCTACCTGATCTTCAACGAGGGGTACACCGCCACGTCGGGCCAGGCCCTGCACCGCTCCGACCTGGCGCGCGAGGCGATCCGGCTGACCCGCGCGGTGCGCACGCTGCTGCCGCGCGAGGGCGCGGTCACCGGACTCCTCGCGCTGATGCTGCTGACCGACGCACGCACCCCTGCCCGCACCGGTCCGCACGGCGAACTGATCCCGCTCGAGGAGCAGGACCGGAGCCACTGGGACCGGGCCGCGATCGACGAGGGCACCGCTCTGGTGGAGGAGGCTCTGTCGCAGGGCCCCGCCGGCGCGTACCAGTTGCAGGCGGCGATCGCCGCGCTCCACGACGAGGCGGCCCGCGCCGAGGACACCGATTGGCCGCAGATCCTCGCTCTGTACGACGTTCTCGTCGACCGCTTCCCGGAACCGATGGCGGAGCTCGGTCGCGCGGTGGCCGTCGCGATGGTCCGGGGCCCGCGCGCCGGGCTCGACGAAGTCGCACGGCTGGAAGACCGGCTGAAGGGCCATCACCGGCTGGAGGCCGTCCGGGCGCACCTGCTGGAGCGGGCGGGCGACCGCGAAGGGGCGCTGACCGCCTACGGGGCGGCCGCACAGCACACGCTCAGCCTGCCCGAGGTGCGCTATCTGCAGATGCGGGCGGCCCGGCTGAGGTCCTGACCGCCGGCAGGCGCATACGGGTGACACCCCGCCACCCGGCCCGCCCGCGGCGCTGGCGGACGGCAGACGGCCGGGCGATCATCGGGGACATGGATGCCACCATTCACCTCGCCCAGCAGCCCGAGGCCGACGAACTGCTCGGCCGCAGCCCGCTCGCCGCCCTGGTCGGCATGCTGCTCGACCAGCAGATCCCCATGGAGTGGGCGTTCACCGGCCCGTACACGGTCGCGCAGCGCCTCGGCGACGACGACCTGGACGCCGCCCGGATCGCTGCGTACGACCCCGAGGCGTTCAGCGAGCTGCTGCGGCAGAAGCCGGCCGTTCACCGCTATCCGGCATCCATGGCCAAGCGGGTGCAGGAGCTGTGCCAGTTCCTCGTCGACGAGTACGGCGGTGACGCGAGCGCCGTGTGGCGGGACGCGGCGAACGGCGCCGACCTGCTGAAACGCCTGAAGGCCCTGCCGGGCTACGGCGAGCAGAAGGCGCAGATCTTCCTGGCCCTGCTGGGCAAGCAGTACGGGGTGACGCCCGAGGGCTGGCGGGAGGCGGCCGGGGCGTACGGCGAGGAGGACGCCTACCGTTCCGCGGCGGACATCACGGGCCCTGAGTCACTGGCCCGGGTTCGTGCGTACAAGCAGGAGAAGAAAGCTGCCGCGAAGGCGGCGAAGCCCGCTGCCACGACCCGGAAGACCACGAAAAGGCCCTGATGGACGGCGTGTTGAACGAGATTGATCACGTCTGGGTGCCAATGACGTGAAATGCGCGTCCGATTATGGCAGAAGTGTTCACAGAACCCGGAGAGATCGCTAGCTTCCCCTCAACCCTCGTTCGCACCGGGAAGGACCTCTGTGAACGCAACCCACCGCAGAGCCGCGGCCGCTCTGGCCGCAGCCGCACTCGCAACCCCGCTTCTGCTGGCATCCGCCTCCCCTTCCGCGGCACACCGTCAGGACCCCGCGGAGCGCGCGTCCCACGACGCGTCGAAGCTGGCCATGAAGCTGGTCGCACGGGCGTCCGCCGACGACGCCTTCGACCACCTGGAGATGTTCCAGCGGATTGCGGACTCGACAGGCGGCCACCGTGCCGCCGGTTCGCTCGGGCACGACGCGTCCGCCGCGTACGTCTACCAGCAGCTGAAGAGGTACGGATACGACGTCTCGTACCAGAAGTTCGAGTTCGACTACACCGAGACCCTGGCCGAGAAGCTGTCGGTCGTCTCGCCCTCGCCGCGCGACATCGCGATCACGGCGATGACCTACACCAAGTCCACCCCGGTGGGCGGCGTCACGGCCGACCTCACCGCCGTCCCCGTGGACGACACCACCGGCTGCGCGGCCGGTGACTACGCCTCGGGGACGTTCACCGGAAAGATCGCGCTGATCAAGCGCGGCGGCTGCACGTTCGCCGAGAAGCAGGCAGCGGCGGCCGGCGCGGGCGCGGTCGGCGCCATCGTCTACAACAACACGGACGGCGTGCTGTCCGGCACCCTCGGCGAAGCCGCCGCCGGCAAGATCCCGACCGGCGGACTCACCCAGGCCGAGGGCGAGAAGCTCGCCGCCGACCTCGCCAAGGGGCAGGTCCGCATCTCCTTCGAGGTCCGCCAGCTCATCGAGAAGCGGTCCACCAACAACGTGATCGCGGAAACCCGCCACGGCAACGCCGCCAACACCGTGATGCTCGGCGCCCACCTCGACTCCGTCACCGAGGGCCCCGGCATCAACGACAACGGCTCCGGCTCCGCCGGTCTGCTCGAAGTCGCCCAGGAACTGGCCAAGAAGGAGCCGCGCCCCGCCAACAAGGTGCGCTTCGCCTGGTGGTCGGCCGAGGAGAACGGCCTGCTCGGCTCCGAGCACTACGTCGCGAACCTCAGCAACCTGGGCAAGAAGGAGATCAAGCTCTATCTGAACTTCGACATGATCGCCTCGCCGAACTACGGGCTGTTCGTCTACGACGGCGACAACTCCGACGGCGTGGGCGAGGGCGCCGGCCCCACCGGCTCCGCCCAACTGGAGCGGGACATCAACGAGTTCCTCGACAAGCGGGGCACCCCGCACGAGGGCACGGACTTCACCGGCCGCTCGGACTACGGCCCGTTCATCGAGGCCGGCATCCCCTCGGGCGGCACGTTCACGGGCGCCGAAGGCATCAAGACCGAGGCCCAGGCGAAGAAGTTCGGTGGCGAGGCCGGCGTCGCATACGACCCGAACTACCACGCGGCCGGGGACAACATCGACAACATCGACATGGATGCGTTCGCCGTGAACATCGGCATCATCGCCAACGCCGTGGGCACCTACGCCCATGACCTCAGCTCGCTCCGCAAGCCCGTCGAGTCCGTCCCCACGGGCGGCGACGCGGGCAGCGGCGGCGGCCTGCACGACGGTCACGGCCACGAGGTGACCGAGTAGCAGTCCCGTACGACGACCGCGACGGCGCGCCGCAGGATCACCTTCTGCGGCGCGCCGTTCCGAACAGGGAGCGCGAGATCTCGCGGCCGAGCTGGGTGCCGACCGACCGCGCCAGCGACCTGAAGACGCCACTGCCCATGACCTGCTGGGCGAGCGACTCGTCCTTCTTCCCTCCGCCCCCTCGCGCGGGCTCCGGCTCCTCCCCGGCCCGCCGCGTCGGCTCCTCCCCGGCCTCGCGCTCGGCCTCCTGCGCCGCCTTCTCGGCCGCCGCCTCCGCCGCCTGCTGCTCTGCCGTCAGCTTCTCGTACGCCGACTCGCGGTCGACCGCCTCGGCATAGCGCCCGTACAGCGGCGAGCCCTGCACCGCCGAGTCCAGCGCGCCCGCCTCGATCGGTCCCATCAGCGACTGCGGCGCGCGCAGCCGGGTCACCGCGACCGGCGTCGGCGCACCCGTGTCGCTCAGCACGGTGACCACCGCCTCGCCCGTCCCGAGCCCCGTGAGTACCTCCTCGAGGTCGTACGGGGAGGTCGGGAAGGTCTTCACGGTCGCCTTGAGCGCCTTGGCGTCGTCCGGCGTGAAGGCGCGCAACGCGTGCTGCACCCGGTTGCCGAGCTGTGCGAGCACATCGCCGGGTACGTCCTTCGGGGTCTGCGTCACGAAGTAGATGCCGACCCCTTTCGAGCGAATCAGTCGCACGGTCTGCGTGATCGACTCCAGGAACGCCTTGGAGGCGTCGTTGAACAGCAGATGCGCCTCGTCGAAGAAGAAGACCAGCTTGGGCTTCTCGACGTCGCCGACCTCCGGCAGATCGTGGAAGAGGTCCGCCAGCAGCCACATCAGGAAGGTCGAGAAGAGCTGCGGTTTGTCCTGCACGGCCGGCAGTTCCAGCACGGACACGAGACCGCGCCCGTCGGGGGCCGTGCGCAGCAGCTCGGCCGTGTCGAACGCGGGCTCGCCGAAGAATCCCGACGCGCCCTGCTGCTCGAAAGCGGTGAGCGACCTGAGGATCACTCCCGCCGTCGCGGACGAGAGCCCTCCGATGCTCTTCAGCTCCGCCCTGCCCTCGTCGGAGACCAGGAAGGCGACGACGGCGCGCAGATCCTTCAGGTCCACCAACTCCAGGCCCTTGCTGTCCGCGTAGTGGAAGATCAGCCCGAGGGACTGCTCCTGCGTCTGGTTGAGCCGTAGCACCTTGGCGAGCAGCAGCGGCCCGAAGTCGGTGACCGTGGCCCGCAGCGGAATCCCCGGGCCGATGCCGCCGAGCCCGTAGAACTCGCACGGGAAACCCGTGGCCGCCCACTCCTGGCCGACCTGCCCGGCACGCTCCTGCACCCTGTCGCCGCCCTGACCGGGGGCGGAGATTCCCGAGACGTCGCCCTTGATGTCGGCGAGGAACACCGGCACGCCGCCCGCCGAGAGCTGCTCGGCAATCAGCTGGAGCGTCTTCGTCTTGCCCGTACCGGTGGCCCCGGCGACCAGACCGTGCCGGTTGAGCATCGACAGCGGGATCCGGATCTGGGCCTCCGGACGGCACTGTCCGTCCCAGAGCAGCGCACCCAGGTCCAGTGCGGGGCCGGTGAACGCGTATCCGGACGCGATCTGCGCAGCGTCCTGCGGCAGCGACACCGCGGAGCCGATCTGCTCCGACACGCCCTCACGCACGGGCTCCTGAGCTGTCATGCCAGCCCCCTGTTTCCCGGTTTGCACGGTTTTCCACAGGATCGCACTGCGGCTCCGTGGCTGCGCTCGGAGCCTCTTGACCGGTAGGCTTTCCGTGTGATCTTCAAGCGCATCGGTAACGGGCGGCCGTATCCCGACCACGGCCGGGAAAGCACCCGGCAGTGGGCGGATGTCGCGCCGCGCCCGGTCCGCCTCGATCAGCTCGTGACCACCAAGGGCCAGCTGGATCTCGAGACGCTCCTCGCCGAGGACTCCACGTTCTACGGTGACCTCTTCGCGCATGTCGTGAAGTGGCAGGGCGACCTCTATCTGGAGGACGGACTCCACCGCGCCGTGCGCGCCGCTCTGCAGCAGCGCCAGGTGCTCCACGCCCGCGTGCTCGAGCTGGGCTGAGCCCCGCACGAAGGTCCGGGGGCTGATCCTTTCGGAGTCTTTCGGCACCGTACGGACGCAATCCACTGATCGTTTAGTAGGCATAACGACCGGGCCGCACTACGCTGCGCCCATGAGCATGCTCACTCCCCCCGGCATGGGCGGAAAGTACCGCATCACGGGCGACAAATACCCACGGATGCGACGCCCCCGGAACCGCCGCAGGATCGTCACTGCGTTCCTCGCGGCAGTGGTCGCCCTCGGCCTCGCCGGCTGGGGCACGATGCAGCTCATCGACGCCTTCGCCGGCGGCGACGAGAAGTCCCCGGCCGCCGCCTCACGGGCCAAGGACTGCAAACCCGCACCGACCGTCTCGGCGGCGCCGCTCCCGCCGAAGCCGCGCCAGGTCACGGTGAACGTCTACAACGCCACTCCGCGCAGCGGCCTCGCCAAAGCGGCCGCCGACGAGCTGAAGAAACGCGGCTTCACGATCGGCAAGGTCGGCAACGCGGCACCCGAGTACGACAAGAAGGTGCCCGGCACCGCGGTCCTTCTCGGCGGCACCACGGCCAACCAGGGCTACTTCCGGGTGCTCGGCACCCAGCTCGTGGGCACCCAGCTGAAGACGGACGCCCGCAAGACGGCGGACATCGACCTGATCATCGGCACTGCGTTCAAGACCCTGGAACCGAAGAAGGACGCGGACGTGGCCCTGGCCGCCATGGCCAGGCCCGCGCCCGCGCCCTCCGCGAAGTGCTGAACCGCTCCCGGGATCCCGGCTGACGCCGGCGCAGCTCTACTCGGCTGCGCCGTACATCCGGTCCCCGGCGTCGCCGAGGCCCGGGACGATGTAGCCGTGCTCGTTGAGGCGCTCGTCGACCGACGCGGTCACCACCGTCACCGGCGTGCCCGCCAGCTCGCGCTCCATTACCTCCACGCCCTCCGGCGCCGCCAGCAGCACGACGGCGGTCACATCGTCGGCGCCGCGCCTGATCAGCTCGCGAATGGCCGCGACGAGCGTGCCGCCGGTGGCCAGCATCGGGTCGAGCACGTACACCTGGCGGCCCGAGAGGTCCTCCGGCATCCGCGTCGCGTAGGTCGACGCCTCCAGCGTCTCCTCGTTGCGGATCATCCCGAGGAAACCCACCTCGGCGGTCGGCAGCAGCCGCACCATGCCGTCGAGCATGCCCAGACCGGCCCGCAGGATCGGCACGACCAGCGGACGGGGATACGACAGCTTCACGCCGGTCGTGCCCGTCACCGGGGTCTGGATGTCGACCTGCTCGGTGCGCACGTCCCTGGTGGCCTCGTACGCGAGCAGGGTGACCAGCTCGTCGGCGAGGCGCCGGAAGGTCGGGGAGTCGGTGCGCTTGTCGCGCAGCGTGGTGAGTTTGTGCGCCACCAGCGGGTGGTCGACGACGTGGATCCGCATGGGCCCAACAGTAGCCGGGGCTCGCATCAACGGCGGTATCGGAGGGAAGGTGGTGGAGTACCCCTGGCCGCAGGGCCACGGGGGAACGCGGAGCAGTCGTGGGGTGGTGTGACCGATGGCGGAGCCGGAGCCGGAGCACGACCAGGAGACCGAGACCGACGCGCAGCGCCGTCGACGACGCGCCCAGTTCCTGCGCGAACTGAATGAGGCGAAAGCCCTCCGCGACAGGGTCCAGCCGCGACGCGCCCGCGCGGCCCGGATGCGCCAGCAGATGCGCATGCGGACCTTCCGCTGGTGACCCGGCGGGGGCTCCCCGAACGGCGGCCCGAAGAGAACTGGTGGCCGACGCAACGACGGAAGACCTCTCGCAACGCGGATGTTTCTGCCACGATGCCGATTGGGCGGGGCACGAGAACAGGCACCGCCGGTCGTCACACCTCTGATCAGTGGGAGAGTCACGGTGTACTTCGCCGCACTGCTCGCGCGCACTCAAGACGGGTGGGAAGCGAGCGACACAGAGCTCGACGATGTGGAGACGCTGTCGGATCTGACCGACCTGGCCCGTGATGCCTCGGTCGACGAGGACACGGTGCTCGTCTTCATCGAGCAGGAGGACGCCTGGTTCGGCATCGTCCGGGTGGAGGGCGAGGAGGATCCTCGTATCTTCGTCTCGGACGCGGCCGCGGCCGCACGTTCCTCGTATGGGGAGATCCTCACCAACGAACTGCTCGGCGGGGAGGATGACGACCCTGCCGACGACCTCGACGCCCTGGACCTCGACGGCACCGAGGACGGGGAACCGGAAACGGATGACGACGACGAGGACACGGTGGACGGCATTCCGGCGCAGGGCGGCGAAGCCGTACCGTCCGGACCGGTCGGCGACCGCCAGATCCTCATCGACCTCGGCCTGTCGGAGAAGGAGCTGCTCGCACTCGACACGGACGCATTGCTGGAGATCGCGGAGGCTCTCGGCGCGGGCGAGGTCCTGGAGACCGTCCGCTAGGGCGTGTCCCGCCCGAGAGCTCCTATCCGAAGGAAAGACCTGTGACCCACCCGGAAACGGACCCGGGACGGAACGGCGTGTCCGATCCCGTCCGCGATCCGTGGGAGGCGCCGATGCGTCTCGCGCTCGAAGCGGCCGAGCGCGCGGCGCAGGGCGGCGATGTGCCCGTCGGCGCCGTCGTGCTCGCCGCGGACGGCACGGTCCTGGCCACGGGCCACAACGAGCGGGAGGCGACGGGCGATCCGACGGCGCACGCCGAGGTACTGGCGATCCGCCGAGCGGCCGCACGCCTCGGCGAGTGGCGGCTCACCGGCTGCACGCTGGTCGTGACGCTGGAGCCGTGCACCATGTGCGCGGGTGCGATCGTGCAGTCCCGTACGGACCGCGTGATCTACGGCGCCCGTGACGAGAAGGCGGGCGCGACGGGCTCGCTGTGGGACGTCGTACGGGACCGCCGGCTCAACCACCGGCCCGAGGTGGTGCAGGGCGTGCTGGAGCAGGAGTGCGCGGCACGGCTGACGGCGTTCTTCCGGGACCGGCCGGCACACGGCTGACGGCTCCAGGTACCGGCGCCCGGCCGTCTCCCGCATACCGATTTCAGAGCACGGCCCACCTTGGGCTAAGCTCTCTCCCGGTAGCGTGTCCGAGCGGCCGAAGGAGCTCGCCTCGAAAGCGAGTGTGGCGCAAGTCACCGAGGGTTCAAATCCCTCCGCTACCGCTCTTGTCGAAGGGCCCGGTCCGATGGACCGGGCCCTTCGTGCTGTTCCGCCCGGTTTCCTTTCCGGCCGCGCCACCGTCTCCCGAGCCCCAAAGGATCCCTGCCACGGGGGCCTTGCTCCTGGGCGGTGGTGGCGAAAACCTGCTCGGTTAGACTCACGCGACACACGGACCGGGGCGTGGGCCAGCTGGGAGACAGGACCGATGGTGCAAACGAAGAAGATCGCTCTCTACATCGTCGTCGTCTTCGTCCTGTACACGATCATCACCTCTCCCGCGAAGGCCGCCGACCTCGTCCAGATAGGGTTCGAGGGCATATCGAGCGCCGCCCAGGGCGTCGGCGAGTTCATGACGGAGGTCGTCAACTAGACCGGCCCGTTCACTCCGGCCGCCACCGCCCGCCAGGTCCCCCAGGAGTTCTCCCGTGATCCGCCATCTGGTCCTCTTCAAGCTCAACGACGGCGTCTCGCGCGACGAGCCGCGCGTGGCCGCCGGCGCGAAAGCCCTCCAGGAGCTGGACGGGGTGATCCCCGAGCTGGAGTTCTGGGAGTGCGCCTGGAACATCACCGACCGGCCGATCGCCTACGACTTCGCCGTCAACTCGGCCGTGGCCGACACCGATGCCCTGAAGCGGTACCTCGAGCACCCGGCCCATCAGGCGGCCGCCGGACAGTGGCGCGAGTTCGCCACGTGGGTGATCGCCGACTACGAGTTCTGATCGCTCCCGCCCACCACATGTCACCCCTCGCCGGTCCCGGCGAGGGGTTTTTGCGTCGGACAGCTCATCGCACTTCCACGGATCGTCAACACGGCGTTATCGGGTGCTTGCACACAGTGGACATGTCTTGTGATGCTATGACCGCTTTTGACGGATGAGTTGACCGAAAACGACCGCAAAGGGGTGGGCGTGACCGTGCCCAGTACTGCGCCTCAGGTGCCACCCCAGAACGAGAGGCCGGACGAACCCCCCGCCGCACCGACCGGCCTCCGTCGCCCCCCTGCCTCACAGAGCCGAGCGGCCGACACCAGGGCGCTCACCCAGGTGCTGTTCGGCCGCCTCAAGACGCTGGAGCCGGGCACGCCCGAGCACTCCGGGGTGCGCTCGGCCCTCATCGAGGCCAACCTTCCCCTGGTGCGCTACGCGGCCGCCCGCTTCCGCTCCCGCAACGAGCCGATGGAGGACGTCGTCCAGGTCGGCACGATCGGCCTGATCAACGCGATCGACCGGTTCGACCCGGACCGCGGCGTGCAGTTCCCGACTTTCGCGATGCCCACCGTCGTCGGCGAGATCAAGCGGTACTTCCGCGACAACGTCCGCACCGTGCACGTACCGCGCCGGCTGCACGAGCTGTGGGTCCAGGTCAACGGCGCCACCGAGGACCTCACGACGGCCCATGGCCGCTCTCCCACGACTGCCGAGATCGCCGAACGGCTGAAGATCGGCGAGGACGAGGTCCTCGCCTGCATCGAGGCCGGCCGTTCGTACCACGCCACCTCGCTGGAGGCCGCCCAGGAGGGCGACGGCATGCCGGGGCTGCTCGACCGGCTCGGCTACGAGGACCCGGCACTGGCCGGGGTCGAGCACCGGGACCTCGTACGGCACCTCCTCGTACAGCTCCCCGAGCGGGAGCAGCGGATCCTGATGCTTCGTTACTACAGCAATCTGACGCAGTCCCAGATCAGTCAGGAGCTGGGCGTCTCGCAGATGCATGTGTCGAGACTGCTGGCGCGAAGCTTCGCGCGACTTCGATCCGCAAACAGGATCGAAGCGTAAGCAGAACGGGTAGACCACTTCCGAGCCCCTGAGGGCGAGTCAAAAGCCTTTAACCGCTGGCTTCCTGGGCATTTTCACCCGATACTTGTCGACATGTCACTACAGCGTGTTGCCGACATGTGACATTCTGCGGGAACCGCGTTTGCCGGGGGCCTGCCGCCGGTATTCAGGTGGAGGCTGCGTTCCTCAGTCGGTCGCGGCCACCGCGACCGTCCGCGACCTCAAGGGGGTGGCATGTCCGTAGAACAGGGCAGCTCGAAGGTGCTCACACGTGCGCCCGGCGCACCCGCACCCGTCGTGTCCGACAACTCGGAAGCCATCGACACCCGCACTCTGTCCCGCTCTCTGTTCCTGCGGCTGCGCGCCCTGGACAGCGAGGGCGCGGCCGACGACAGCCCGGAGCGCACCTATGTGCGCGACACCCTCATCGAGCTCAACCTCCCGCTCGTGCGGTACGCGGCTGCCCGCTTCCGCAGCCGCAACGAGCCGATGGAGGACATCGTCCAGGTCGGCACGATCGGTCTGATCAAGGCGATCGACCGGTTCGACTGCGAACGGGGGGTGGAATTCCCCACGTTCGCGATGCCGACCGTCGTCGGCGAGATCAAGCGCTTCTTCCGCGACACGTCGTGGTCGGTCCGGGTGCCGCGCCGGCTGCAGGAGCTGCGTCTCGCCCTCACCAAGGCCAGTGACGACCTCTCCCAGAAGCTCGACCGCTCCCCGACGGTGCCCGAACTGGCCGCGGTTCTCGGGGTGTCGGAGGAGGACGTGGTCGACGGCCTCGCCGTGGGCAACGCCTACACGGCCTCGTCCCTGGACTCCCCCTCGGCGGAGGACGACGGCGGCGAGGGCTCGCTCGCGGACCGTCTGGGTTACGAGGACACCGCGCTGGAGGGCGTGGAGTACCGCGAGTCGCTCAAGCCGCTGCTGGCCAAACTGCCGCCCCGCGAGCGGCAGATCATCATGCTCCGCTTCTTCGCCAACATGACGCAGTCGCAGATCGGCGAGGAGGTCGGCATCTCCCAGATGCACGTCTCCCGGCTGCTGACACGCACGCTGGCGCAGCTGCGCGAGGGTCTGATCGCGGACTGAACCCCGTCCGCGGGGTTTTTAATTGACGGCACGTCAGACACACTGCCGCCATGCGGCGATGTCGACGGACCGGGATCGCGGCGGTGGCGCTCTGCCTCGGCGGGGCGCTGACCGCATGCGGAAGCAGTGACGACGACGGGCACGTGGCGCTGGGCGCCGCGGGATCGGGCCCGGCGCCGACAGCCGCTGTGCCGCCGCAGGGCGGGGTCGTACTGGTCCCGCTGGACGATCCGCGCGCACCACGTGAGCCGGGCGGCGAACACCGGTCCGCCGACCCGGAGGGCTCCCGCACGCCCGGAGCGTCCGGGACCGACGTCCTGCCGGCAGTGCCACCGGGCGGGACGTCCGGGGCGGGTGGCTCCACACAGCCGGGGCAGGCACCGGGCGGAGCGGCCGGACAGCCGGAGGCACCGACCGGCCCGGGGACCACCCCGCGCCCCTCGCCCACGCCCTCGCCGAAACCTCCGCCGCCGGGCCCCGATGTCCCGGCGGGCCCGGCGCTGCTCCAGCTCACCGAGCCGGTCCGCAAGGCGCTGGACAAGCGGTGGTGCGAGCAGGTGACGGTGGAGTTCCGCAACACCGGCGGTTCGCCGGTGGCTTCGGGCACGGTCACGTTCGCGACCCACATCATCGGCGCGCTCGGGATCGACTGGGCGACGATCGAGTCGGCCCAGCCGCTGCCCGCTCCGATCGCGCCCGGAGCCGTGCGCAAGAAGACGTACACCGTCTGCGTGGACGCCTGGCGGGTGCCGCTGGGCATGCACATCGAGACCCGGGACGTCACGGCCGAGTGGAAGTGATCCGCCGGGGCGCCGCGAGCCGGGCGGGGAGAGATCCGCGCCGCGGGCGGGGTCAGCCCAGGGCGAGCCAGGCGACGGCGCCCAGTACGACGACCGCCGCGATCACGCCGACGATCACGCCGACCCGCGACTTGGCCGGCGCGGGGGCCGCCGCGCGGCCCTGCGGGACGCCCTCGTCGACGAACGCACGGAACATCTGCGTGCTGCCCGCGGGGTCGTACTGACCCTCGGGGCCCTGGCCTTGGGGAGCATGGGGGTTGTGTGCCATGGGGCAGGACCCTAGCGAACCGAGATGGCCCGCCCAACCCCGGACGGCCCCGTAAAGCGGCCCCAGGCCGACATGACCGGCCCATGACCCTGCACATGCAAAGCCTTTTGGGTTCCTTTACCCGTCGTGGGCCGTTTTCATTTGCCTGTAGCAACCAACGGCTTTTATCGTTGCCCTAAGCAACAAGATGCTGGGAGGGGTCATGGCCGAGCGGAGTCAGTACGAGGAGCTGGCACGGCAGATCAGCGCCGTAGGGGCCGTCAAACGGAGCCTCGCGCGCATCCTGCCGGCCGAATGCCCCTCCGGCTCCGCCGCAGCGCTTGCCCTCGTCGACCGGTACGGAGAGATGCGGATGAGCAGGCTCGCCGAGCTGCTCGCCGTCGACATGTCGGTGACCAGCAGGCACGTCGCCCACGCCGTGGAACGCGGCTGGCTGGAGCGCTCGCCCGACCCGGACGACCGCCGCTCCCGCATCCTGCGGCTCACCCCGGCGGGGACGGACCTGCTCGACGAGCTGGGCCGTCGCACCGCGGACATGTTCGCCCACCACCTGGGGGACTGGACCGACGACGACGTCGGACAGCTGAGCGCGATGCTGGCCCGCCTCCGGGAATCCGTCGGAGACTGCCGGGCCCACGCCACCCGTACACCCGCATAACAGACGTAAAGGAAGTTCATGGCTACGACCACACCATCCGGTGTGCGGGGCGGCCACGCCAAGCACGGGGGCGGACCCGCCTCCGACGGCGCAGCGCCGATGACACACCGGCAGATCATGGAGGCGCTTTCCGGGCTGCTGCTCGGCATGTTCGTCGCGATTCTCTCGTCGACGATCGTCTCCAATGCACTGCCGGAGATCATCAGCGATCTCGACGGCGGCCAGAGCGCCTACACCTGGGTCGTGACGGCCTCGCTGCTGGCGATGACCGCGACCACGCCCCTGTGGGGCAAGCTCTCGGACCTCTTCTCCAAGAAGCTGCTCGTCCAGATATCGCTGATCATCTATGTGCTCGGTTCGGTCGTCGCCGGACTCTCCACGAGCTCGGGCATGCTCATCGCCTGCCGCGTCGTCCAGGGCATCGGAGTCGGCGGCCTGTCGGCCCTCGCGCAGATCGTGATGGCAGCGATGATCTCCCCGCGCGAGCGCGGCCGCTACAGCGGCTACCTCGGCGCGGTCTTCGCCGTCGCAACCGTCGGGGGCCCGCTGCTCGGCGGTGTCATCACCGACACCGAATGGCTCGGCTGGCGTTGGTGCTTCTACGTCGGCGTGCCGTTCGCGCTCATCGCCCTGCTCGTGCTGCAGAAGACGCTCAAGCTGCCGGTGGTCCGGCGCGAGGTGAAGGTCGACTGGTCGGGCGCGTTCCTCATCAGCGCCGCGGTCTCGCTGCTGCTGGTCTGGGTCACTTTCGCGGGCGACAAGTACGACTGGCTGTCCTGGCAGACATACGCCATGGTCGGCGGCTCCGTCGTCCTCGGCGCGCTCTTCCTCCTCGTGGAGTCGAAGGCGAGCGACCCGATCATCCCGCTGCGGCTGTTCCGCAACCGCACCATCACGCTGGCCTCCCTGGCCTCGCTGTTCGTCGGTGTCGCGATGTTCGCCGGCACGGTCTTCTTCAGCCAGTACTTCCAGTTGGCGCGCGACAAGTCGCCGACGATGTCCGGCGTCATGACCATCCCGATGATCGCCGGTCTGTTCGTCTCCTCCACGGTCAGCGGCCAGATCATCACCAAGACCGGCCGCTGGAAGGCCTGGCTGGTCAGCGGCGGCGTGCTGGTGACCGCGGGCCTCGGACTGCTGGGCACCATCCGCTACGACACGGAGTACTGGCACATCGCCGCCTTCATGGCGGTCATGGGCCTCGGTCTCGGCATGATGATGCAGAACCTGGTGCTGTGCACGCAGAACCAGGTCGACCCGAGCGACCTCGGCTCGGCCAGCTCCGTCGTCACCTTCTTCCGCTCCCTCGGCGGCGCGATCGGTGTCTCGGCGCTCGGCGCGGTGATGGCCAACCGGGTCACCCACTACGTCAAGGACGGTCTCGCCGACCTCGGCCCGCAGGGCGCGGCACTCGGCCACGGCGGCACGGGCGGTGGCAGCATCCCCGACCTGGACGCCCTGCCCGGCCCCATCCGCACGGTCATGGAGACGGCGTACGGGCACGGCGTGGCGGACATCTTCCTCTACTCCGCTCCGTTCGCGCTGCTCGCCCTGTTCGTGACGCTCTTCATCAAGGAGGTCGCGCTGAAGAGCAGCATGCCGGAGGAGTCCCCGGCGCCCGAGGCGGTCGCCGCGGCAGAGGCTCCCGCCCCGGCGCAGGCGGTCCGGACCGAGCCGGTCGTCGCCGATGACACACCGGTTGCCGCCGGTACCGCCGTGCGCGGTGTGGTGCGCGGCTCGGAGGGCGCGGCAGTGCCCCGGGCGGCGGTCACGCTGATCTCTCCGGCAGGCCGGCAGCTCGGCCGCGCGGTCGCCCAGGCAGACGGCGGCTACACGCTGGACGCGCCGGGCGCGGGCTCGTACGTGCTGATCGCCTCGGCCGACGGCTTCCAGCCGCAGGCCTCCACGGTGGTCGTCGGCGACGAGCCGCTGGTGTTCGACATCCTCCTTGCCGGCACGAGCGGTCTCGCGGGGACCGTGCGGGCCGCCGGGTCGGGGGCACCGGTCGAGGGCGCGATGGTCGTCGTCACCGATGTCCGCGGCGATGTGCTGGCCACCGGGAAGAGCGCGGAGCAGGGCGAGTTCGCCTTCACCGAGCTCGTGCCCGGCGCGGTGACGGTGGCGGTGAACGCCACCGGCTTCCGCCCGCTGGCGCTGCCGGTGGAGGTCGGCGGTCAGGGCGTGACCCGCATCGAGGCGGTCCTGCAGTCCGGGGCCGTGGTGCAGGGTGCCGTACGCGGCGGGGCGGGGCGTCGGCCGCTCACCGACGCACGGGTGACGCTCGTGGACGCGGCCGGGAACGTCGTCGCCACCGCGACGACCGGGGACGACGGGGCGTACGCCTTCGCGGACCTCGACGCGGGCGAGTACACGGTCATCGCGACCGGATACCCGCCGGTGGCCGGAGCGCTGACCGTGACCGGTCGCGGCGTCGACGGCCACGACATCGAACTCGCCCATCCGGGCGAGTGATTCTCGGGAGTGTCCGCACGGGGTCGCCGAATCGGGCGAGCCTGCGCGGGCGCGACCTGGACCTCCGGGCGGTCGCTCGTTCCTAGCGGAGACGAGCGGCGCCCGGTGGAAGCGGGCCCCGGATGCGGGGGACGGCGGGCAGGGGACGGCCGGCCGTCCCCCGCACGGGGCCCGAGCACCTACGGCCCGACACGGGCCGCGAGAGAAACGGGATGAGGGCCATGGGACTTCGTGCACAGGTGAGGACGCGGGACGGCTGGGCGCTGCAGCACGCCGTGGTGACCGTGACGGACATGAACGGCGCCCAGGTGCTGCGGGCGCAGGCGGACGGGGACGGTGCCGTGGACGACACCACACCGCTGTCCCCCGGCCCCTACACCGTGATCGTCACCGCGCTCGGCTACGCGCCCGCCGCCTCCACCGCGCTGGTGACCGCGAGCGGCCGCGCCGACGCCGGGACCGTGGTGCTGGCCCGCCAGGGCGGCGTGGAACTGCCGCCGCCGGGCGCCTGGTCGCTCGATCCGGCGCATTCGTCCGTCGGCGCGAGCGCCCAGCACCTGGGCATCTCCAGCGTGCACGGCCGGTTCACCGAGTTCGGCGGCCGTATCGAGATCGCGGAGGACGTGGAGCGCTCACGGGTCGACGCGGTCATCGCGGCGACGTCCATCGACACCGGCAACGGGCTGCGGGACAAGCACCTGCGCTCCCCGGACTTCCTCGACGTCGAGCGCTTCCCCGAGATCACTTACAGGTCGTCCGCCCTGACCTCGGCCGGGCCGGACCGCTGGACCGCGCACGGCGAGCTGTCGCTGCGCGGGGTCGTGCGCACGGTCGAACTGGATCTGAACTACCTCGGTACCGGGCCCGACCCGTGGGGCGGGGTGCGTGCCGCGTTCCGCGCCACCGCCGAACTGCACCGCGACGACTTCGCGATGCACTACAACCAGGTGGTGCAGGCCGGTGTGTCGGCCATCGGAACGACGCTGCGGGTGGAGCTCGACATCCAGGCCGTGCAGGGCGAACAGCTCCCGTGAGGAGCGGCCCCGGTCCCGTAGGGTGCGGCGCATGGCACCCCACATCGCCACCAACACCACGGTGGAACTGGATCAGTTGCTGGAGTTCGTACGCCCCCGTCACCGGGCGATCCTGCTGACGCGCCGCGCGGACGGCGGCCCGCAGGGCTCGCCGCTGACCTGCGGCGTCGACGATGCGGGCAGGATCGTCGTCTCGACGTACCCGGAGCGGGCGAAGACGCGCAACGCCAAGCGGGACGAGCGGGTCAGCGTGATCGTCCTGTCGGACGAGTGGGACGGGCCGTGGGTCCAGATCGACGGCACGGCCGAGGTGGTCGACTCACCGGAGTCCGTGGAGCCGCTCGTCGAGTACTTCCGCAACATCTCGGGCGAGCACCCGGACTGGGACGAGTACCGCGAGGCGATGGTCAAGCAGGGCAAGTCGATCATCCGGATCACTCCGGAGCGATGGGGTCCGGTCGCCACGGGCGGCTTCCCCGCACGTCTCGCCCCGAACTGACGCATGCGGGCGGGGCCGGCCGGGTCAGGCCTCGGTGCGCGCCGCCATCGCCTCGATGCCGGCCACCAGCAGATCGAGCGCGAAGTCGAAGTCCCGCTCGCGCATCTCCTCGACGGTCCCGCCGCCGCGCGCCTCCATCAGCTCCTTGGCATCTCCGAAGGTCTTCTGGAAATCGGGCTGTTCGCCGATCGACCCCATGGCCCGGTGGAAGTATTCGTCCTGGGTGAGCCCTGCGGAGGCGCAGCGCTGGATGAAGTGGCCCTCGGTCGTGCCGAACCCGTAGACGAACTGGAAGACGGCGGAGAGCCCGCCCATCTGCCCGTACACCGGCAGGCCCGTCTTGCGCATGACCTTCTGCACGGCCAGTGAGAAGGCCATCGAATGCGGTCCGATGTTGAGGAATGTGCCGATGAGCGCGGACACCCAGGGGTGGCGCACGAGCAGGGTCCGGTAACCGGCCGCCAGTTCGCGCAGCTCGTCGCGCCAGTCGCCCTCCTCGTCCTCGGCAAGCGGCGGGAGGGTGCCGAAGACCCGGTCGAGCGCCAGCTCCAGCAGGTCGTCCTTGGTGTCGACGTACCAGTAGAGGGACATCGCGGTGACGTCGAGCTCCGCCGCGAGCTTGCGCATGGAGAACTTGGCCGCGCCTTCCTCGTCCAGCAGCCGGACCGTCGCCGCGATGATCCTGTCGCGGTCGAGGCCGGCGGGCTGGCCGGATCTGCGTCCGCGGTCGGCCTTGCCCTCCAGCCACACGCTGGTCTTGGCGGGACCCGCCGCGCGGTCGGCCTCACGCACCATCGCGTACCCTCCTCGGTTCCGGCCGGGCCGTCCCGGCCGGGCGGACCTGCGGGTCCGCCCGGCCTCGATGCTATGCCGCTGTCTTCTGCGCGTCTGCCGCCGCCGGGCCGCCCGCCGGACCGCCCGCCGGGGACGCCGTCTCCGCGCGCCGCAGCAGGAGCGCGGCGAGAAGACCACCCGCCAGTACGGCCGCCGCACCGACGAGCTGGCTGGTCTCCAGACCCGAGGCGAACGCGTCCGAGATCCGGGCGCGTTCGCCCGCGCCGTCGGCGGCCGCGAGAGCCGCGGGCAGCGAGGCGGCGCCCACGACACCCGGGACGAGCGCGGCGAACCGGGAGTTCAGTACGGCACCGAGGACGGCGACGCCGAGGCCGTTGCCGAACTCGGCCAGCGTGCCGTTGATGCCCGCGCCCACACCTGCCTTCTCCGGCGGAATGGCGCTCATGATGGCGTTCGCCATGGCGGGCATCGACAGGGCGACGCCGGCGCCCATGACGACCAGGCCGAGCAGCATCCCGCCGTAGTTCTGCCCGCCGAGCACCGCGATGGCGGCGAGGCCGCCGGACACCAGGGTCATGCCGAACGCGATGGTGAGCGGTGTGCCGATCCTGAGCAGCAGCCTGGCGCCGAGACCGGTGAGGTTCAGTGCCACCACGGTCAGCGCGAGCGGGGCCGTGCGCAGACCGGCGTCGAGCGGCCCGTACCCGAGCACGAACTGCAGGTGCTGGGTGAGCAGGAAGAGCGAGCCGGACATGCCGAAGGCCACCAGGATCGCGCCTGCGACCGCCCCGATGAAGCGCTGGTTGCGGAAGAAGTGCATGTCCAGCATCGGGTGCGGGATCCGCAGCTCCCACAGGACGAAGACCCCGAGGACCAGTACGCCTACGGCGCCGGAAGCCAGCACCTGGGTGGAGGTCCAGCCGTGCTCCGGGCCGGAGATGATCGCGTACACGACGGCGGTCATGCCGATCGTGGAGAGCAGTGCGCCGAGCAGGTCCGGGCGGTCCCCCTGCGGGTTCTTCGACTCGGGAACGAGCGCGACGACCGCGAACAGGCCGATCGCGGCGACCGGGATGTTGATGAGGAAGATCGAGCCCCACCAGAAGTGGTCGAGCATCACCCCGCCGATCAGCGGACCGGCCGCGAAGCCGAGGGAGCTGACCGTCGACCAGAGGGCGATCGCCTTGACCCGCTCGGTGTCGTCGAAGACCTGGACGACGACGGCAAGGATCGTGGTCATCAGCAGCGCGCCGCCGACGCCCATGCCGGCGCGGGCCGCGATGAGTTGCGTCGACGACTGGGCGAGACCGGCCGCGAGCGAACCGATGCCGAACAGTGCGAGACCGGCGACGAGCAACTTCTTGCGGCCGTAGCGGTCGGCCGCGTTGCCCGCGGTGAGCAGCAGACCCGACTGGACCAGCGAATAGGCGTTGATCATCCACTGGATGTCGGCGGTGGAGGCGTCGAGCTCCCGGGTGAGGGAGGGGATCGCCACGGACAGGACGGTGTTGTCGAGCAGCACGGTGAGCTGGGCGAGGCAGATGACGCCGAGGATCAGCCAGCGCTGCGGGTGGCCCGTGGGGGCCGTTCGGTTCTCGGCAGTCGTTGCCGTCATACGTGCTCCTTGTACGGTGTACGGGTCGTCGTCCCGTACACCGTACAAGGAGTCTCGTACGCTGTATAGCGCTATTTCCGGTCGGTCAGGTCGTAGAGCGTGGCGCCACCCACCGTGACCTCGGTGAACGTCTCCTGGACCCAGGCCGAGACCTCCGCGCCGGCTCCCGAGCCGCCCATACCGCCACCGCCACCGCCGCCGCTTCCGACGAACCAGTGGATCCTGCCGTCCGCCACGTACTGCTTGAACTGCGCGAGCGTCGGCGAGGGGTCGCTGCCGTTGAAGCCGCCGATCGCCATCACCGGCTTCTCGGTGGCCAGTTGGTAGCCGGCCGCATTCTGGGAGCCGACCGCTGCGGCGACCCAGGTGTAGTCGTCCGCGTCGCGTACGAGTGCGGCCGCGGTCTCGGAGCCGACGCTCGCGCCGTTGAGCAGTCCGCCCATGCCGCCGCCTCCGCCGGGCATACCGCCCTCACCGGGGACGCCTCCGGCCAACCCGCCGCCCTGGCCCTGGCCCGTCGGCCCACCCTGCGCCTGGCCGCCCCGGCCCTGCTGTCCCGGAGGCTGCATCGCACCGCCGGCCGGTCCTTGCCCCTGCCCTTGCGCCTGGCCCTGCGCCTGGCCGCCGGGGGGCCGCATCCGGCCGTCGTCACCGCCGCCACCGGGACCGCCGCCCCGGCCGCCCGCCACCGCGGGACCCGCCGTGACGATGGAGCCCGCGTGTCCCTCGCTCAGCGTCGTCAGCGAGTACGCCGCCGGACCCGCCAGCGACGCCGCCAGACCGAGGCCGACCGCGCCCAGCGCGACTGCCCGCCCTGCCCTGCCCGCGAGCAACAACCCCACCGCGCCGACGAGTCCGCCGACCAGCACGGCCGTCCGCAGCCACGGCAGATAGTCCGCGCTGCGACCCAGCAGGGTGTACGACCACCAGGCGGTCAGCGCGACCGTGCCCGCCAGGGCAGCCGACCACACGGGCTTCTTCCGTTCCTCCCAGAGCATCGTGGCGCCCATGCCGATCAGTGCCGCGATGTACGGGGCCAGCGCCACCGTGTAGTACTCGTGGAAGATCCCCGCCATGAAGCTGAAGACCAGGACGGTCGTCACAAGCGCACCGCCCCACACCAGGAAGGCCGCCCGGGCCGCGTCCGTGCGCGCCGCCCTCCGGGTGAGCACCAGCCCCGCCACCAGCAGCACGAGTGCGGCAGGCAGCAGCCAGGCGATCTGGCCGCCGATGTTGCCGGCGAGCATCCGGTCGATGCCGGTCTCTCCCCAGCCGCCGCCACCGCGACCGCCGCCACCGCCGCCGACGCTGCCGGTCTCGTTGCCGTTGATCCGGCCGAGGCCGTTGTAGCCGAAGGTCAGCTCCAGGAAGCTGTTGTTCTGCGAGCCGCCGATGTACGGCCTCGAGGACGACGGCCACAGCTCGACGACCGCCACCCACCAGCCGCCGGACACGACGACCGCGAGCCCCGCCAGGGCGAGCTGCCCGAGCCTGCGGCGTACGGTCGTCGGCGCGCACACCGCGTACACCAGCGCCAGCGGCGGCAGGATCAGGAACGCCTGGAGCGTCTTCGTCAGAAAGGCGAGACCGACCGCGACACCCGCCCACACGAGCCACTTGGTGCGCGCACCTTCGAGAGCGCGCAGCACGCAGTACACGGTGACCGTCATCAGCAGCGCGAGCAGCGCGTCCGGGTTGTTGAAGCGGAACATCAGCGCGGCGACCGGCGTCAGGGTCAGTGCGACACCGGCGATGAGACCGGCCGCCGGGCCGAAGCGTCGGCGCACGGCCGCGTACAGCACCGCCACCGTGGCGACACCCATCAGCACCTCGGGCACCAGGATCTGCCAGGAGCCGAGGCCGAAGAGCCGTACGGACAGGGCCATCGGCCAGAGCGCGGCCGGGGGCTTGTCGACGGTGATGGAGTTCGCCGCGTCGGACGAGCCGAAGAAGAACGCCTTCCAGCTCTCGCTGCCGGCCTGCGCGGCCGCGGAGTAGAAGGAGTTGGCGTAGCCGGAGGCGCTCAGGTTCCACAGGTACATCAGCGTGGTCGCGAGCAGCAGTGCGAGAAGGGCGGGACGCGCCCAGACGGCGTCAGCATCCCTGCCGCGCCACAGTCGCGCGAGGGGGCCGGCGCCGGTGCGGGCGTGCCCGGGGCCGTTCGCCGCCGTGGCTCCGGCGGACGGAAGAGTGGTGGTCATCGCATGTACCTCATGTCGTGGTCGGCGTGCGTGCCCCGGCGCTCGTCCCCGCGCCGTTCGGGGAAGACCCAGGCCCGGAACAGCAGGAAACGCAGCACGGTCGCCGCGAGGTTCGCGGCGATCAGGACGGCCATCTCGGTGCCGTGGGACGGGCTGCCCGCCGCGGCGTCGAGGGCGGCGAGCGATCCGCTGGTCAGCGCGAGCCCGATGCCGAACACGACCAGGCCCTGTGCCTGGTGGCGTACGGCACGGTCGCGGCCGCGGACCCCGAAGGTGAGGCGGCGGTTCGCTGCGGTGTTGGCGACCGCGGAGAGCAGCAGGGCGGCGGCGTTCGCGGCCTGGGGTCCCGTACCGGCGCGGAAGAGCGAGTACAGCAGCAGATACAGCAGCGTCGAGAACGCGCCGACCACGCAGAAGCCGACCAGCTGACGGGCCAGTCCTCCCGGCACGCCGGTCAGCTGCCGGTCGCGCGGGTCGTCGCCGAACGGCCGCGTCAGCCGGTCGAGCGGCAGCGCGCCGACGGCCAGCGCCCTCCCCACCCGCCACACGCCCTTGAGGTCCTCGGTCGCGGTGCTGACGATGTGCACGGTCGAATCGGGGTCGTCGACCCAGTCGACGGGCACCTCGTGGATGCGCAGCCCGGCCCGTTCCGCGAGCACCAGCAGTTCGGTGTCGAAGAACCAGCCGGTGTCCTCGACCATCGGCAGCAGCCGCTCGGCCACCTCCCGCCGGATCGCCTTGAACCCGCACTGCGCGTCGGAGAAGCGTGCCGCCAGCGACGACTTGAGGATCAGGTTGTAGGCCCGTGAGATGAACTCCCGCTTCGGGCCGCGCACCACGCGCGAACTGCGCGCGAGCCGCGACCCGATCGCCAGGTCCGAATGCCCGGAGATCAGCGGCGCGACGAGCGGCAGCAGCGCGTTGAGGTCGGTGGACAGATCGACGTCCATGTAGGCGAGCACGGGCGCGTCGGAGTGCGACCACACTGTGCGCAACGCACGCCCCCGTCCCTTCTCCTCCAGCCGGTGGGCCCTCACCTCGGGAAGGCGGGCGGCCAGGCCGGCCGCGACCTGGGGCGTACGGTCGGTGCTCGCGTTGTCGGCGACGGTGATCCGGAAGCCGTACGGGAAGGTTCTCGCCAGGTGTTCGTGCAGCCGTAGCACGCACCGTTCGAGGTCGGCCTCCTCGTTGTACACGGGGATCACCACGTCGAGTACGGGCGGACCGGCTGTGCCGGCGAGCAGATGCTCGCGGGCCGGAAGGGTCCCCCCTGGGATGTCGGTTCGCATACCGACGACCCTCGACGGGGCCGCTGTCACGGCTGTGTGATCAACCTGTGGCCCGTCTGTGAGTCGTACGAAAGGTCACCGGCGGCGGATCCCTCGGCCGGGAGGACGACCGCGAACACGGTGCGCCCCGGCACGGAGTTCACGCTCACACGTCCGCCGTGCGCGCCGACGACGGCGTGCACGATGGCGAGCCCGAGACCGGTACTGCCCGCCTGCCGCGAACGGGACGCGTCGCCACGGGCGAAGCGCTCGAACACGAGCGGCTGCAGCTCGGCAGGAATGCCGGGGCCGTCGTCCTCGATCTCGAGCAGGACGTGCCGGCCGGCCTCGGTGTCGAGGCGTACCCGGGCCATGACGGTCGTGCCGGGCGGGGTGTGCGTACGGGCGTTGGCGAGCAGATTGACGAGGACCTGGTGCAGCCGGGCGGCGTCCGCCCGTACGGTCGCCGGCTCTTCGGGCAGCTCCAGCCGCCATGCATGGTCGGGGCCCGCAGCGCGTGCGTCCGAGACCGCGTCCACGACCAACGGGGAGAGATCGGTGCTCTCGCAGGAGAGCGGACGTCCCGCGTCCAGCCGGGCGAGCAACAGCAGATCCTCCACCAGACCCGTCATGCGCGTCGCCTCGGCCTCGATCCGGCCCAGTGCATGCCAGGTGTCGGGCCCTACCGAGTCCCTGCCCGAGGGCCTTCGGTCCGGGGGTACCCCCACCGCGCCTCGCTCCCGTCCGCGGCGGGTGAGCTCGGCGTAACCGCGGATCGACGCCAGCGGCGTACGCAGCTCATGGCTGGCGTCGGCGACGAACTGCCGTACCCGCGTCTCGCTCTCCTGGCGTGCGGCCAACGCCGAACCGACGTGCCCCAGCATCCGGTTGAGCGCCGCGCCGACCTGACCGACCTCGGTGCGGGGGTCGGCCTCGGCATCGGGCACCCTTTCGTGCAGCACCACCTCGCCGCTGTGCAGGGGGAGTTCGGAGACCCGTCGTGCCGTCGCGGCCACCCGGCGCAGCGGGCGCAGCGCCACACCCACCATGGACACGCCCGCGATGCCGGCGGCGACCAGCCCGGCGCCGGTGACACAGACCTCCACGACGATCAGCGTGCCCAGCGCGTCCTGCACATCGCTCGTCGGGACACCGACCAGGAACAAACCCCGGACACCGCTGCCGTACACGACCCGGTACTCACCGCGGCCCGGCAGCACGACCGAATGCGGCTGCTCGTCCCGCGGTACCCCGGCGAGCGCCTCGCTCTGCTCCGCGGTGAGCACCTCCTCGGTCGGGGCGGGGCCGTCGGGTTCCTTCTGCGTACTGGCGACCGCGAGGCCGACCCCGCCGTCGGACTCGACCAGCGCACCGACCGTGCCCACCGGCGCACCACCGCCGGTGACGAACTCCAGGGGCCTCCTGGGCGGGACGCCCTCCGGAGGCCGCTCGCCCTCCGGCACGTCCGGCCCGGTGGCCCGGGCCGCCACCGAACCCACCTGCGTGTCCAACTGCCCGTACAGATACGTGCGGAACGCGATCGTCGTGACCGTGCCGATGACCGCGCCCACCACGGCGATCAGCAGCACCGCCGAGACCACCAGCCGCGTCCGCAGCGACCAGGGCCGGCGCCGTGGACGGACCACGTCACTCACCGGGCTTGATCAGATATCCCGCCCCGCGCCGGGTGTGGATCATCGGCGGACGGCCCGCGTCGATCTTCCTGCGCAGGTACGAGATGTACAGCTCGACGACATTGGCCTGGCCGCCGAAGTCGTAGCTCCACACCCGGTCGAGAATCTGCGCCTTGCTCAGCACGCGCCGCGGATTGCGCATCAGATAGCGCAGCAGCTCGAACTCGGTCGCCGTCAGATGAATGGAGGTCCCGCCGCGCGTGACCTCGTGGCTGTCCTCGTCGAGGGTCAGGTCGCCGACGGTGAGCAGCGACTCGCTGCGCACGGCGGCGGCCTTGGACCGCCGGATCAGTCCGCGCAGCCGGGCCACGACCTCCTCCAGCGAGAACGGCTTGGTGACGTAGTCGTCGCCGCCCGCCGTCAGCCCCGCGATCCGGTCCTCGACCGCGTCCTTCGCGGTGAGGAACAGCACGGGCACGTCGGGCAGGTCGCGGCGCAGCCGGCCGAGGACGGCGAGACCGTCCATGTCGGGGAGCATCACGTCCAGCACGACGGCGTCCGGCCGGAACTCCCGCGCCGAACGCACCGCTCCCGCACCGTCCCCGGCGCTGCGCACCTCCCACCCCTCGTACCGCAGGGCCATGGACAGCAGCTCGCTCAGCGGCGCCTCGTCGTCCACGACGAGCACCCGGACAGCGCTGCCGTCGGGCCTGAGCAGTCCGGTGCGCCCCTGGGGCGTGGTGGTGGTCATGCTCGACACCCTGGGGCGGGCCCCTGAGAGGCGTCTTGCCCGAACCTGTGAATTCCCTGAGAAAGCCTTAGGGCGTGTGGAGGAGCCGCGCGCCGTTGTCGTGGCACACCGCCCGCAGCCAGTCGTCCCCGAGCTCCAGGCGTTCGAGCGCCCGCAGCTGGTGGACGTACGGGTACGGAATGTTCGGGAAGTCCGTCCCCAGCACGATCCGGTCCCCGAGGTCCGCGAGCCGCCCCCGTTCCCCCGCCGGGAACGGCACCATGGCCTCGCTGAAGTCCGTGAACGCCATCGTCGTGTCGAGACGGACCTCCCCGTACCGCTGCGCGAGGTCGAGGAAGTCGGTGTACTCGGGCATCCCCATGTGCGCGACCACCAGCCGCAGTCGCGGATGCCGCGCCAGCACCCGGCCGACCGGCTCCGGCCCGGTGTACTTGCCGGGAGCGGGCCCAGAACCGCAGTGGATCACGATCGGCAGCCCGGCGTCGGCGAGCAGCCCCCACGCCTGATCGAGCAACGGATCACCGGGGTCGTAATTCCCGACCTGCACATGCGCCTTGAAGACCCGTGCCCCGCGCTCGACCGCCTCCCGTACGTAACCGGTCACGCCGTGCTCCGGGAACAGCGTCGCGGTGTGCGCGCAGCCGGGGGTGCGCGCCGCGAAGTCCGCGGCCCAGCCGTTGAGCCAGGCGGCCATGCCGGGCTTGTGCGGATAGAGCATCGAGGTGAAGGTGCGCACCCCGAACGCGCGCAGCAGCGCGACGCGTTCCTCCTCCTCGTGCCGGTACGCGATCGGCCATTCCCGGCCGGTCAACGGTCCCGCCGAGTCGAAGTACGCCCACACCTTGCGCAACACCCGCTCGGGCATGAAGTGGGTGTGGACGTCCACGAGTCCCGGCAGCCCGAGCCGCGCCCAGAACTCCCGTACCTCCGCAACCTCCGCGCCGGCCGTTCCCCCGCTCGTCTCAGCCCTGCTCAAAGCCGTAGCTCCGCTCCACCTTGGCGACATGCACGCTGTAGCTCTCGTACCACTCGGCCCGCCCGCGCCGCTGCGCCGCCCGATGCTCCGAGTTCCGCTGCCAGGCGGCGATGGACTCGGCGTCCCGGAAGTACGCGACGCTGATCCCGAGCCCGCCCGGAGTCCTTGCCGACTCGTGGCCGAGGAAGCCCGGCACCTGCTCCACCAGCTCCTTCATCCGCACGGCGGTCTCTGCGTAACCCTCGTCTCCGTCCGGGCGGACGGAGGTGAAGACGACGGCGTAGTACGGCGGTTCGATGCCCGCGACTGGTCTGATGTCCATGGACGCCACCCTCCGGCCCGGTCCCGTGTACTGTCCACCTTCATTGCCGGAAGGGATCCGAACGGGATCCAATTCTTTGCCTGCCGACGGCGGACGTCAGAACAGCCCGCCCTGCTCGCCCTCGTCCCGCGCCACACCGACCACCGGCACACTCACCCCGGCGCCGGGATCCGCCCCCACCAGCGACCACCCGCTCATCAGGCGAGTGTCGAGCACGACGACGTCGTCCCCGGCGGTCCGCAGATGCAGATCCGGCCCGGCCGCGGCCAGCAGCCGCCCGGCGACCGTCCCGCCGTCCACCAGCTCGCGCACCACGCCGGTCGCGGCCGGCAGCCCGTCGAGCCCGAAGACCTCCGCGTGGTCGACGACCTCGCACTCGATCCGCTCCAACGACTCGGGCCATCCACCGAGCGCCCCGGCACGCGCGTGCAGCGCCGCCACCTCGGCGGCCCGCTCGGCGGCCGGCGGCAACGCCGCCCGCACCGCCCGCTTGCGGGCGTACGGAATCCGGTCCGGCACCCCCAGCGCCGCCCGCAGCAGTTCCTCCGTCCGCCGCGCCGCCATCAGCGGCCCGCGGCCCAGCCAGCCGAAGACCACGGCCCCCTGCTCCAGCAACCTGGCCGCACCGCGCTCCTCCGCGGTGATCCCGACCTTCACCATCCCCGGCCCGAACCACGCCAGATACACACGGTAGGTACGGGGATCGTCGGGCACGCCGTCCGCGGCGACCGAGTGCGCCCGGTCGAGCCGCGCGCACTCCGGGCAGCGCGCCTGCGTGGCCCGCCCGGGCACCACGGCGCCCAGCGGGCAGACGTTCCCCCGCGCCCCGACGCAGCGTCGCTCACCCTCGGCCCGGAACCCGATGTCCCTCCCGAGGCCCAGCGGACTGACCCGCCCGCCCTCCCAGCGCAACACCCCGACCCGCGCCCCCGCCGGCCACCCGACCCCGGCACACCGCCACGCCACACCCACACCTCCGGCGCCTGCCTGCGGACAACGCGAAAGAACCCGAGGAACGGTAGCGGAAGGGGCGGTTGCCGAGGTCCCGGTACAGCTGGGGGAGTTGCGACCGTACGGCGGCGCTATCGCGACGGGGCCTCGACGGTCAGCGCGTAGTCCACGCTGGTCGAGAAGCCGTCCGTCCGGCCGCGGAGCTGAAGGGAATGTGCTCCGGGCTCCAAAGCGGGAAGCCGGGCCCACACGCCGCACCCGGTGGCGGTGAAGCGTTCCTCGGTTCCGGTGACGGCGTTGTCCCGGACGCCTTGCACCGTGATCGTCTCGCCTTCGTAGGTCTCCGGCCGGACCTCTTCGCCGTCCAGGTGCACGGTCCCCTGTGCGCTGCTCATGAACGCCGCGCAATCCGCAGGCTCTCCGTGGCGATTCACGACGGGGAAAGCGATCGGACGACCGCCGGGAACCGTGCACGCGCGCTCGGCATGCCCACCGAAGGTGCCTGCCAGGAACCACACGTCGTCGGGTTGGTTTCGGTGGCACTCACTTCCGTCGTCGTCGACGACAGGGTTGGTCGCCTCCGGCTCGGACGCCGCCCACGTCCACCAGGTGCCCTGCAACTCGGCGGACGCGGAGCGCTCGCCCCCCGTGGCCAAGGACACCGGCCCGCAGCCCGCCGACGCGGCCAACGCGACGGCGGCAAGCGCGACCGATCCGATTCTGCTCTTCATGTACACCCCTCCGGTCGCCCCGCAGCTGCCAGAACCCCCCGGCACGGCGCGACATCGAGCGCACACCCTATCCACGGACTCACGGAGATCAGCCGCTCGGCTGCCGCTGCCCGCCTCGCTGCTGTACGGACAACACAAGAGCCCCTCTGGACCGATCCGGACGCGACTGTGAGCGTCGAAGTCGGCCGTACGGGCAGTTACGGCGCTCGGTCACACGGATGGATGGTCGTCGGGCGCGCCGGTTGGCCACCTCGGACGGACGGCGGGGCAGAGCGCCCGAAGTGGCTGTGACCGCGCTTTCGTGCGTCGGTCACAGGCTCGCGACGAGGTCGTCGAGCGGGGCCGGTACCTGTCCGGGCTCGAGGGCCTCCACCAGGAGACGGCCGTAGCGGATCTTGCGGCCCTTCTTCGTGCCGAGGAAGCGCCGCAACTGCAGCTGCCGGGGCCGACCGTGCTGTGCGGGCTGGTGCAGGAAGGTCTGCCAGGCCCGCAGGTCGCCCTCGGCCCGGATGATCTCCTCGATCCGCGCCGTGCCCAGCGCGCGGATGAGCTCGTCCTCCAGGTCCGCCACGCACACGAAGAAGCCCCGGTGCGGCGACCGGGCCTGCTTCAGGGCGCGGTCGTAGAAGCGCTGCTCGCCCTCGTCGCACAGTCCACTCAGGCCGAGGCCAAGACCGGGCGGCCCGAGAAGACCGGCATAGCGGCCGACACTCATCGCGCCGCCCATCGACACGACGCACACCCCTTCGGCGGCCAGGTCCCGGCCACGCCGCGCGGCCAGCGCCTCGACGGCCGCGAGGTCACTCAGTCCTTCCAGCAGCACCGCCGTCCGCAGCCCCAGTTGCACAGCCAGATCACTCGCCGGTTCGCCGGGACCGCCGGCCGCCCAGCTGCTGACCGCGTCCCGGAATGCGTCTATGTCCGCCATGGAGCGAGTCTGCACTTCCGCCGACCGGCACTGCACGGAATATTCGATGGGCCCGCTCGACATGCTGGGCACCCTCGTCACGAATCGGACGAAGACGACGAAGACGACGCCGGGGCGGATGCAGTCGCCCGAGTCCGCCGACGGGGACGTTGATGTCATCCGCTGATGCCAGAAGCCCCCCGGGATGATCCCGGGGGCTTCTGATCTGTGTGCACTCGGCAGGATTCGAACCTGCAACCTTCTGATCCGTAGCTCTAGCCGGAACGGTCAGCGACGGTCATTCCGGTCGCTCCACGGCCCCGGAGGGAGGCTACCGGTCGGGGGCGGCTGCTGGGGTTGCGGTACTTCGCTGCTGTACGCCTACCCCGGCCGACGGCCCCGTGTGCGAGCAGGCCTACTCTCCTCGGATGGACGACGCCCCTTGCTTCTGCCTCCTCTGCGCCCCGACGGAATGGGGCGGCCCCGTGTCGGAGGAACGCGACAGCCGCATAGCCAAGAGCGTCGCGGACTTCGGCTGGCACGTCATGGGCGTGGCCGGCGATGATGCGCCCGGCGACTGGGGCTACTCCATCGGTCTCTGGCACACAATGCGTAGTCCCGAGGTAAGCGTGTTCGGCCTGCCATCGCAGACCGCGATGCGCGTGGCGAACGCCGCTGGGGCAGCTATACGGGACGGCAATCCACTCGAGCCCGACCAGCGCCGGGGAGACGTCCTCAACGGCTACGACGTGGCCGTCCGGCCCGTGCATCCCAGCTGGTACCACGACTTCTTCGGCGCAGGCATCGACTTCTACCAGACCCCGCCCCTGCCAATCACGCAGCTGTTCTGGCCGGACAAGGCCGGGCGGTTCCCTTGGGAAGAGGGGGCGGACGAGCGCTGCCGCACGGGCCAACCGCTGCTCTGGATTCCAAAAGACGAGACCACCGGCCCGTGGACCGAAGTCACGTGAGTTCGGTGGGCCGGGGCACGGCAGCATGCTGAGTGGAGCAACTCCCCCTGGAGTGTCTTACCTGTAGTACGTAAGCCTGGCGAGCCGATCACTCCGTCAGAGGAAGCGCCCCGGCCCGCGTGATCTCCAACGTGACGCCATCACCGGTAGGGCTGATGTCGGTGGTTTCCATACAGAACGCGCAGCTCACTCGCTCCTCGATGCTCATCTGGTGAATGTAGCCCGAGGCGTGCAGATTGAGTTCGGTGGAGGAGCTTGGACTGGAGCTGCTACAGGTCACCGACCTGCCGGCCTCCGCCGAGGCCCCGGACCATGATCGGTCCAGGGCCTTTGCGCTGGTGCCCCCGGCAGGGTTCGAACCTGCGACACCCGCTTTACAAGTTCGATCGCAGCGCGGCGCGGCGCGCAGAAACGGGGACCGCAGGCCGCTCGCCGATCCGGCCGTGGCCGCTTCGGTGCACCTTCGTTCGCAGCCGTTGATGTCACCTGGTGATGTCAGCCCGACAGGCCCAGGCCATCGACTCACGGCAGGGCAGCGGCCAGTGCGGCCCGTGTGGCTGGGTGGCCCCGAGCAAGGTCACCGGCTTCGCCGGAGAGGCGGCCGCTGCAGGCTCCTGCCCCCGACCGGCGGTGGAGGCAGGGGGCGGGCGGTCTCTCAGGGCGCGTTGACCGGGAGGTTCTGGTTGTTGGTGTTGGTGTTGGTGTTGGTGTTGGTGTTGCTGGCGCCGGGGCTGTTGATGATTTTGTTTTTGTTCGTGTTGTTGTTGTTGTTGATGATGTTGTTGATGGTGAGGATGGACATTCCGCCGCCGTTCCCGCCGTTCCCGCCGTTCCCGCCGTTGCAGTTGGGGCCGGGGATGTTGACGGTGTCACTCGCTGAGTCGCTGAGGCCGCCTTGGATATCGATCACGGTGGCGGTGTTGGTGGCCGTGCAAGGAGCGTCCGTGGCCACGCTCATGATCACTTCGATCGTGTAGCTGCCTCCAGCGGCGATGGAGCCGTCGGTTTCGCACTCAACCCTGGTGCGTGCATCGTTGAGAAAACACCCAACCCCGCCGCCGGTGGTGTTCTGAGTGATCGCGATCGCTACGCCTGTAAGCCCTGCGGGGAAAGTGTCCGTCATCCGCGTCCCGTTAGGGTGGGTCTCCTGGTCGCCGGGGTTGCTCACCGTGATGGTGAAGATCCCCTGCCCGCCCCGGGGGAAGTCCCCCGAGTGGGTCTTCGTGATGTCCAGCTGGGCCTGCGCGTAGGCGGGGGTGACCCCTACGGCGAACGGCAGGGCGACGCCCAGCCCCAGGACGGTGCCGAGGGAGGCGAAGCGCCGCCTCAACGTGTGGATGGCCATAGTGGGTTTCTCCTGTGGTGTGTAGGTCTGCCGTGATGCGGCTCCGGCCGAGAACGGCGGCGGCTCACGCGGGATGCCTGCACACACAGGAACGCGGCGAGGACGGCTTGATCACGGCCGCGAAGCCCGTGTCACTCGATCGCCACGGGGTGGTAGGAGGGCAACCGGAATACGACCGAAACAGGCAACAGGCCAAGGGTGACGCAGAGACGGCCTCTCAGCGCTTTCGTCGGGCAGCCCGATCCCGGGCGGCGACGTGGGCGACGACCGCGTCGACGCCAGGCCGTGCGTACCCCTCCAGGGAGCGGACGGAGGCGTGCCGGGAACGCGCGAGCAGCATCGGGGTGGAGGTGCCGCCTTCGGCGTCGTGGGTGAGCGCGCTGTGGCGGAGCCGGTGCAGGGTCCAGCCGTCCAGGTCTTCGATGTCCTCTTCGCGGGCGAGCGGGTTGGCCAGCAGCCGGGTGTTCTCCTCGAAGATCTCCTCGGCGCGGCGGTAGGAGAGCCGGGCGCGGCCGGTCTCGGGGCACACATCCAGGGTGGGCGTTCCGGCAGGGGCCTTGCGGCCGGTGAGGAACAGCGGGCCGCGGCTGCGGCCGGCGATCAGGCGGGGCAGCAACTGGGCGGTGCCGGACTGCCAGTGGATCCACTCCGTCGCCCCGCCCTTGGCCAGGGTCCGGCCGCGCTTGTCCGCCCGGGTGCAGGTCCTCGACGTTCAGGCACAGGATCTCCTCCGCCCGCGCCACCGACTCGTAGAGCATCTTGCCAGAACGTCCTCTCCCGCAGCGCGATGTCCAGGCGCCACAGGGCGGCAATCTGGTTCTCCGCGAGGGCCTTGGTTCGGTCTGGCGGCGCCGGCCGTCGCTCGATGCCGATCGTCGGATCGCATTCGATCCAGCCCTGGCGCTGCCACCAGCCGATTGCAGGTGATGGGCTACACCCCGACACGCGCCTACGAGGTCGGTGGAGCGGCTTTGGGCGGGAGCTGCCATGGGGCGAGAGATCATGGCCCCGTAAGCTTCCGACGAGTCGGGCAGTCTGTGGACCTGCCCGTTAAAGCACGACGTTGGGGCCATGATCTTCGAGGCTCGCCCCATGGTGGCTGCCTAAAGCCGTGGAGCCGACTGGCCCCAACCACAGCTGGCTACCGTCCACCGCATCAGGTGTGCTCGCTCTAGCCGCGCGGCCGGCGGAGCCGGGGCCCGGAGCGGGGCGGAGACAGGAGCGTCGGGGCCCGGCGCTGGAGCCGGGGCCGCGCGCGGCGAGCGGAGCGAGCCGCCTTGATCAAGTAAGGAAACTCTTACCGCGCCTGGAGCTCAGAGAGCGATCGGCTTGTATGCCATGGCCCGGTCGACGATCTTTTCGGCGCTCAACTCCTGGTCGAAGTCCCAGTAGATGTAGTCGCTGATGTGGGGGCACACTAGTCCGCGCTCCAGAGCGTCGAGGATCTCGCCTGTCTCCGCTTCGTCGGTAACGGCGTCCAAGAGGCGCCGGACGAGGGACACCGCTTCTCCGCGGCTCATCGTTCGGTGTGGCTGCATGGTCACTGCGCCGTCGTCAGTCGGTGGCCGTCGTGACTTCGGACGTGAGGCCCGTTCCCGTCCAGGGCATCGAGCAGCCGGACCGCGTAGACCTCGCCCATCCGCTCGGCAACCTCTTCGGGCGTGAGCCAGCCAACTGCCGTCGACTCCGCGGAGGTTCGCTCGGCGCCGCCTGAGGGCTTGCAACGGAACACCAGGGCGACGATGCCGCGCGTCGTGTTCTTGTAGACCCCGGTCAGCTCGTCCACCTCGACCCGGATGCCGGTCTCTTCCCAGACCTCCCGGACTACGCCCTCCTCGGGCGCCTCGGTGAGTTCGAGGATTCCGCCCGGCAGTTCCCAGGTCCCGTTGTCCGCTCGGCGGATCGCCAGGAGTCGCCCGTCCTCGCGCACCACTGCTCCCGCCACCGACACGGAGTGCAGTGGCGTTGACTGGGCTTCGCTGGCGCTGTTACTCATGTACAGGAGCATAGGAGAGTGAGAAGGACTATGGGAACAGCCGTAGGAGGTGGCAGGGCCGTACCTCGGTACGTTCAGATCGCCGATGAGATCATTCAGCACATCCGGGCGGGTGTCCTCAAGCCTGGTGACCTGGTGCCGAGTGAGTCCGAGCTGGTCGAGCGCTACGGCGTCTCCGGCGGGACGATTCGCAAGGCGATGGTGGAGGTCCGGGCCAGTGGGCTCGTCGATACCCGCCACGGCAAGGGCTCGATCGTGAAGGATCGGCCGCCCGTGCGGCTGCGCTCCTCCGACCGCTTCCGGGCATCGCACCGAAGGGGCGGCAAGGCCGCGTACCTCGCCGAGTCCGCGCAGTCCGGCGCCACGGCCAAGGTGAGCGTCCTCTACATCGGCCCGATGGAGGCCCCCGAGGACATCGCCAAGCGTCTCGACGTCCCCGCCGGCACCCAGGTTCTCGCCCGGCGGCGGCTCTACTTCCGCAACGGAGTCCCGGTCGAGACTGCTACCTCGTACCTGCCGTGGGACGTGGTCAAGGACATCCCGGAGCTGTTCGCCGAGAACCCCGGCCCCGGCGGCATCTACGCCCGCCTGGAGGGCGACGGCCACACCTTCGCCGAGTTCGTCGAGACTCTGCAAGCGCGCCCGGCCGCCAAGGCCGAGGCATCCGAACTGGCCCTGAGCCCCGGTGCACCCGTAATCCACCTCCTTCGCAACGCGGTCACCGAAGCGGGTCGCGTGGTGGAGGTCTGCGACACCCTCATGGCGGCTGACCAGTTCGTTTTCGAGTACCGCATCCCCGCGGCTGACTGACGCTCGCTCAACTCCTCACAACCCGCCGGGACTTCTTCGCCTCGGCGGGTTGACTCATGTACAGGAGTCATGCACTCTTCTTCATGTCACTCATATACATGAGTGACGGAGTCCAGCACTTCTAGAGGAGTGATCTCTGTGCGTCAGATTCCCGTCGACACCTCCGCCGCCTCCGTGATGGTGGCCCAGCCGCCGCAGCCGAAGATCAAGGACCGCCGTACCGGTGAGGTCGCCACCGACACCGAGACCGGGGGCACGCTGATGACCGTGCACGTGATGTTCGCGGCCAACGACACTGTGGAACTCCTGCCCGTGACCGTCCCGGAAACCGGAATCTCGGGCGACCTGGCGATGGGTACCCCGGTCGCGCTGACCGGTCTGATCGCCCGGCCGTGGGAGCGAGACGGCCGCCACGGCATCGCCTTCCGCGCCGTCGCCGTCACGTCACTCGCAGCCGGTGCCACGAAGCCCAAGGCGGCCTGAGCATGTCGTGGCTGACTGCCCTCCTGGTGCTGGTCGTCGTCATCGCGGGTCTTCTGCGGTGGCGGCGTCCCGCCTGGTACTGGCTGACCTTCGGCGTCACCCTCGCCACGCTGCGCGTCCTGGTCCGGTACGGCTTGGTCATGGAGGCGTGTGGGCTGACCGTGCCTCCGTCCCGCTGGCGGCTCGCCGTCGCCCGGATGGCCAATCGCCCGGCCCCCGAGTCGCGTGCGCCTCGAATCCTTCGAGTGCGACCGACCCGGACCGGTCTCGTCTTACGGCTGGGGCTCCGTCCTGGCCAGGACGCATTCGACGTGGCTGCGGCCACGGACCGCCTCCGGCACTCGTTCGCGATGTACGGCGTCACGTCGCGTGAACTGCGCTCGGGTGTGGTCGAGGTGCGGATGACCGGCTACGACGTGCTCAAGCGAGTGCAGATGCCTGCCAAGGTCGACACCGCTCCGATGCGTGTCCCGGTCGCCCTGCGCGAAGACGGCGCCGTCCACTACCGCGACTACCGCTCCACCCCGCACGCCCTGACCGTCGGGGCTACGAAGTCCGGCAAGTCCGTCTACCAGCGCAACCTGGTCGCCGAACTCGCCGCTCAGGATGTGGCCTTGGTGGGCATCGACTGCAAACAGGGTGTGGAGCTGTTCCCGCTGGCCCGCCGGTTCTCCGCGCTGGCCGACAACCCCGACACCGCCGCCGATCTCCTCGACGCCCTCGTCTCCCACATGGAGGGCGTCTACCAATTGATTGGGGCCGAACAGCGCATCACCGCCGATGTGCCGGATGCGGAGATCGCCGCCGACATCTGGGACCTCCCCGACCACCTGCGCCCGACCCCGATCGTCCTCCTGGTCGATGAGGTCGCCGAACTCGCCCTGTTCACCACCAAGGAAGAGGAGAAGCGCCGGGACCGCATCATCACCGCCCTCGCCCGACTCGCCCAGCTCGGCCGCGCCGCCGGCATCTACCTGGAAATCTGCGGACAGCGGTTCGGCTCCGAACTCGGCAAGGGCATCACCATGCTCCGCGCCCAGCTCACCGGCCGCACCGCCCACCGCGTCAACGACGAGACCTCCGCCAACATGGCATTCGGCGACATCGCCCCCGACGCCGTCCTGGCCGCGATCAACATCCCCACCGAGACACCCGGCCTCGCCGTCACCGGCGACTCGTCCGGCGGCTGGGCCCGCATCCGCACCGCGCACACCTCGATGCGACAAGCCGTCAACGCCTGCAACCGGCACGCCCACCGCACCCCGGACCTGCCCGGCCTCACCGCCTTCCGGCCCGCCCTGCCACCCGTGGTCTCGCTGGTCAAGATCCCGGCCCCGGCCAAGGCACCCGCCTCCGCCTGACCACCCCGCACCCCGGTCGGCGCGACCGACACGCGCCACGTCCCTACCCCGCCATGCCCAAACCGCCCCGCGAAGGAGGTGAAGACATGACCCGCAAACTGCGCATCGACGCCGTCCTGGTGCAAGCCGTGATCGCCGGGGCCCTGTCCTTCGCCCACCTGCACGACCTCGCCGCCGCTGCCGGACAGACCGGCTGGAAGGCATGGGCCTACCCGGTCTCGGTCGACCTGCTGCTGGTCGCCGCCTGGCGTCGGCTGCGCAACGACGGCCCGTCCCGGCTCGCCTGGTGCTGGTTCCTGATCGCGCTCATTGCCTCGCTCGGCGCCAACGTCGCCACCGCCGGATTCCTCGACCTCCAGAACCCGCCCGCCTGGCTGCGCTTCGGCATCGCGGGATGGCCTGCGCTCGCCTTCCTCGGCGGGACGCTCCTCGCCCACTCACCGACCGCCGCGGACCACGAGTCGACACCGGAACCTGAGCCGGTCGAGCGTGTGCCGGCCAAACCGGTCCCCGGCCCTGTGCCCGCACCCGTCGAGCCGCCGGAACCTCCTCCGGCGCTGCCCCTCGCCGAACCCGCTCCGGCCGTGCCGGTCCCGGCCGCCCTGGTCGACCACGCCCGGAAGGTCGCTGACGATCACCGCACCCGTACCGGCAACCCGATCGATACGGACACCCTGCGCGCCCGACTCGGTGTCCCGGCCCCGATGGCCGACGCGATCGCCGCCCAACTCGCCTGACCAGAAGGGAGACCCGCTATGCCCGCCCGTGACCACTTCCACTCCGTGATGCGGATCGGCCCCGTGCAGATCGGCACCCATCGCGATCGGCACGGCCGTACCAAGCACGCGGCCGTCTGCAGCGCCGACCGCTGCGGCTGGTCCGCCAACTTCTCCAGCCAGACGGCCGCCCAGCTCGCCGCCCGCACCCACCGCTGCCGCATCTCTGGCTGAACGGGAGACCACCGCCATGGACGTTCCGCTCTGGCTCGCCCTGATCGTCGTCGGTGCCCTCGGCATCAAGCTCATCCGCCCGCCCTGGTGGCTCGTCGCCGTGCTCCTCCTCGGTGGCTTCCTCCTCGCGGACAGCCTGCTCGCGCCTGTCATCGACACCGCCATCAAGTAGCCCACCGCAGAAGGGAGATCGATCATGCTCCGTCCGAAGATCCCGACCATGCCGACCCCTACCGGCATCGTCGCCCCGCCCGTCGTCGAGCCAACCGCCGTCGTCCAGCACGCTCCGGCCCCTGCTCCGGCCCCCGTCGCCCCGGCGACACCGGCCCGGCCCACCGTCCAGCTCACGCCCGGGGCCCTGGTCGCCCTCGTAGGTGGAGGCACCGCCGTCGTCCTCGTCGTCGGCGCGGTCCTGGTCTCGATGCTCCTCGCGGTCGCCGTCACCGCGGCCTCGGTCGCCGTGTGCGCGCTCGTCGTCCGCTCGCTGATCGCTTCCGAGCACAAGCCCCGCTGACCGGCCCCCGGGGCGGCCTCAACCGCCAAGTCTTGCCCGCCCCGGGAGCCGGGCCCTGCCCGAACCAATCGATCCGGAAGGACACCCATCATGACCCAGCCCACCACCCACGCCGTGCGGGTCTGCTCGAACTGCGACGGCTTCCCCACCGTCCGCGTCACCCTCGGCGGCCGCGACCGCCTGGGCAACCTGCGCACCATCACCGTCCACTGCCCGGCCTGCCACGGCACCGGCACCCGCCGCACTCGTACCGCCCAGCTGATCGGGGGCCGTGCATGAACTCCCTCACCGTGACCGCGCACCTCGACCCCGATACCGGCACCCGCGTCGTCACCTTCCCGGACTCCGAGTTCGTCAGCCTGCGTATCGGCGGCGGCGCCGTGGACGTCGTGCTCATCGCCCCTGGCGGCACCGCCGACGTCCTGCGCGCCATCTCCGCCGCCGCCGACCAGGCCGCCCGCGAACTCGACTCGATGACCACCCCTGCCGAGGTGAGCGCGTGAACAACACCGCCACTGCGGCGGGCCTGGACCCGGCCACCCTGGACGATGTCCTCCGGGTGGCCGGGTCCCCCGGCTTCGACCGCTGGAAAGACCAGGTGCACCGCACCGGCGGCTGCTCCGACCCAATCCACCTGACCGGATGGACCCTCGCGAAAGACAAGACCACCGGCGAGACCCTGCGCCGGTACTCGACCGACACCGAACCGGACGGACGGCTCCGCGTCGCCTGCGGCAACCGCCGCGCCTCCCGCTGCCCCTCCTGCGCCTACACCTACGCCGGAGACACCTACCACCTCATCCGGGCAGGCCTCGCCGGAGACGAGACCAAAGACATCCCCGCCACCGTCCGGGATCACCCCCGCGTCTTCGCCACCCTCACCGCTCCCTCCTTCGGGCGCGTGCACAACCGGCCCGACCGTGGCGCCTGCCGCTGCGGCACCCACCACCAGGACGACGATCCCGCCCTCGGCACCGCCCTCGACCCGGCCACCTACGACTACGCGGGCACGGTGCTGTTCAACAACCACGCCGGGCAACTCTGGCAGCGCTTCACCACCCGGCTGCGCCGCGAACTCGCCGCCCGCGCCGGACTCACCCAACGCGAACTCAAAGACGTCCTGCGCCTCTCGTACGGCAAGGTCGCCGAGTTCCAGAAGCGGGGCGCGATCCACTTCCACGCCGTGATCCGCCTCGACGGACCGGACGGCCCCGACTCCCCGCCGCCGCCCTGGGCTTCGGTCGACCTGCTGACCGACGCGATCCGCGCCGCGGTCGCCCACTCCTACACAACGATCACCATGCCCGCCGCCGGGGACCAGCCCTGCCGGCCTTTCCAGTGGGGCCGCCAACTCGACATCCGCCCGATCCGCGCGTTCGGTGACGGCTCCGACATCACCGAGCAGGCGGTTGCCTCCTACGTCGCCAAGTACGCCACCAAGGCAGCCGAGTCGACCGGCAGCCTCGACCGCCGGATCGGGAACCGGGAAGTCCTCGACCTCCTGGACGTGCCCGACCACCCCCGCCGACTCATCGAGGCATGCCTCGACCTCGCACCGCTCTACCCCGACCGGAAGCTCGGCGCCTGGGCTCACATGCTCGGCTTCCGCGGCCACTTCTCCACCAAGTCCCGCCGCTACTCCACCACCCTCGGCGCTCTCCGCCAGATCCGCGCCGACTACCGCGCCGCCCAGGAGCAAGACGTGCTCGGCGACCCGGACACCGTGCTCGTCCTCGCCTCCTGGGAGTACGCCGGGCACGGCCACACCCCCGGTGAGTCAGCTCTCGCCGCCTCCATCGCCCGCGACATCCAGCTCAACCGCGAAACCGCCCGCGAAGCCCTGCAAGACCAACTCGCCCTGGAAGGAGTCACCGCATGACCACCACCGTGATCGAGCGGAAGTGGCACACCACCGCCGAGGTCGCCGACATGCTCGGCTTCGGCCTGTCCAAGACCAAGATGCTCGTGCTCACCGGGGAGATCCGCTCCGTGAAGGTCGGCCGTAACCGCCGCATCCTCCCGGCCTGGGTCGACGAGTACGTCCAGCGCGTCACCGCCGACGCCGAAGGGTGGGCGGCATGAGCGGCAAGCGCGGCAACGGTGAGGGCTCCATCTACCCGTACAAGAACGGCTACGCGGCCTACGTCTGGGTCACCAAGCCGGACGGCGAGCGGGCCCGGAAGTACGCCTACGGCAAGACCCGCGAAGAGGTCCACGACAAGTGGCTCAAGCTCCACGCCGAAGCGAAGAAGGGCCCGGTGCAGACCGCACACCGGACACTCGCCGCCTTCCTCTCGTACTGGCTGGACTCGATCGTGAAGCCCAACCTCGCCCCCCTGTCGTACGTCTCGTACGAGGGCTACGTACGGCTCTACATCGGCCCGTGCCTCGGTGCGAAACGGCTCGACAAGCTGACCGTCCGGGACGTGCGTGAGTGGCTGACCGAGCTGGCGACCGTCTGCCAGTGCTGCGCTCAGGGCAAGGACGCGAAACGGGAAACCAACCGCCGCAAGTGCTGTGCGGTCGGGGACTGCTGCGAGTCGTACCCCTCCCGCCGGGTGATCCAGGCATCCGCGACGCTCTGCGGGCCGCTCTCACCCATGCGGTCGCAGAGGAGGAGATCAGTAAGAACGTGGCCTCGCTGGTGAAGGTGCCCAAGCCTCGCCGCCGCCGCGTCAAGCCGTGGTCCGTCACCGAAGCGGGCCAGTTCCTCACCGATGCCGCCGCCCGCGATGACCACCTCTTCGCGGCCTGGGTGCTGGTGCTCTGCCTCGGGCTGCGCCGCGGGGAGGTGTTGGGCCTGACGTGGAAGTCCGTCGATTTCGAGACCGGGGAGCTCTACGTCGACCACCAGATCCAGCGGGCCGGGCGTCAGATCCTCCACCGCGAGACCAAGACCGAGGACTCCGACGACTTCCTGCCCCTGCCGGCACTCTGCCTCAAGGCCCTACGAATGCGCCGCGCCCAGCAGCTCGGCGACCGGAAAGCCGCCGGGGAGCTCTGGCAGGACGCCCACGGACTGATCTTCACCACGAAGTACGGCACCCCGATCGAGCCGGGCAACCTCACCCGCATGTTCGCCCTTCGGGCTCGCCGCGCCGGGCTGCGGGCCATCCCGCTCCGGAACACCCGGCACACCTGCAGTTCGCTCCTGGTCGCCCTCAAGGTCCACCCGAAGGTGGCACAGCGCATCCTGCGGCACTCACAGATCGCCATGACGATGGAGGTCTACGCCGAAGCGAGCGAGGAAGCTGTACGGGCTGCGATCGGCAAGCTGTCCGACGCGATGGGCGGCACCGGCTAACAGAGGTCGGCGCGGTTGCTGTACTTCGCTGCTGTACGCCCCAACGCGAGAGGCCCCCGGATTATCTCCGGGGGCCTCTGGCCTGTGTGCACTCGGCAGGATTCGAACCTGCAACCTTCTGATCCGTAGTCAGATGCTCTATCCGTTAAGCTACGAGTGCTTGTGCTTCCCGGGCTTTTCGGCCCGGTCGGCGTTGCGGGAACAACATTACATGACCCGCGCCGTCACGCGAAATCCATTAGCCGCACCCCTTCCGACCTGCAGAAATGCCCGAACGGGCCCTCTGTGGGGGCGGGGCGGGAGACGGGCTCGCGACACGGGCGAAGCACGGCGCGCCGGGAACGACCGAAGCCCCGGCCGTCGGGCCGGGGCTTCGGTGATCAACTGGCGGAGGCGGAGGGATTTGAACCCTCGATGGGCTTTAAGACCCAAACCGCATTAGCAGTGCGGCGCCATAGACCGGACTAGGCGACGCCTCCAGCACACTCACGCGGGCGCGAGTGGTGCGTGCAGATGATGACACAGCATCGCGGCCGGTCACCAATCGCCGTCCACGGTACTAGCCCCCTGCCCCACAGAGCAAAGCGTCCGCGGTTGCGCAACGCCGTGGCGTGCGCAGCGTTAGAGATGCCGGGGCCTCGACGCCCCGGCAGGACCCGTGACTCTCCAGGAGCCCTCCATGCTGCGCCGCCTCGTTCTCACTGCCACCGTGTCCGCCGCCGCACTGGCCGTCGCCGTCCCCGGCGCGGGTGCCGTGGCCTCACCGCTGCCCCTGCCCGTGCCGCTGGTGGAGGCACGCGACCCGCTGCCGGAGGCACCGGAGGCGCTGCCGAGCACACCCGACCGGCTCAGCGTCACCGTCTCGGAAACTGGGAACACCCGAACGGACGGCAGATACGAGCTGGAGTGCACGCCCGCCGGCGGCACCCACCCCTCGGCACAGTCGGCCTGCGAGCGGCTGGACGAGCTCGCGCGGCAGAACGAGAACCCGTTCGCGCCGGTGCCCGAGGGACAGATGTGTACACAGCAGTTCGGCGGGCCGGTCACGGCGCGGGTGACCGGCACCTGGCAGGGCAAACGCGTCGACGCCACCTTCAACAAGGCGAACGGCTGCGAAATCTCGCGCTGGCAGACCATGGAGCCGGTGCTGCCGAACACCAGGTCATAGGGCGAAGCGGTACGTCTTCCGCACACAACCTTGGTGAGAGCTCCCCCTCATCCGCCGTCTGGGCGCCGACAGCTGCGCTTAGACTCCCTTCAGTGACAGGCCGGGGCCCGAGGGGCAAGATGGGACCGGCCGTCCGCAATATGCAGTAGGTCAGGGAGGAACCGTCGTCGTGAGCAGCAGGCCATCCCGAGGCGCTGCTCGCCTCGCAGCCATACTCGATGCCCTCCCGGACGGGCTCGTACTCGTCAACGCCAACGGCACGGTCGTCAACGCCAACGCCATCGCCCTCGAGCTCTTCGAGGCCCCCGGGACCGCTCTCGTGGGCCGGGGCCTGCTCGACCTGGTGCCCGAGTTCGACTCGCGTCTGATCCCCGGTTCCATGCGCCGCCCCGACGCGGCCGACGAGCACGGGCGCACCAAGCCCGCCCGGATGACCGCGCGGCGGACGGACGGCAGCGAGTTCCCGGTCGAGGTGACCAGCGCGAGCCTGGACGGGCGCGAGGCGTACGACTCGTCGTACACCAGCTACACCGGCGACGAGCTGCTGATGCTGGTCGTGCGGGATCTGTCGGGGACCGTGGACACCGAAGCGGAACTGGCACGTTCCCAGCGCCAGACCGAGATGATCCTGCGGGCTGCCTCCGAGGGAGTCGTCGGCACCGACACCGACGGACGGGTCGTGCTCGTCAACCCGGCCGCCGCGCAGATCCTCGGCTTCCGCGCCAGCGATCTCGGCGCGCAGGAACTGCACCCGCTGATCCTGCACTCGCGCGCGGACGGCGAGCCGTTCCCGTACGAGGAGTCCCCGCTCGCGGACACGCTCAAGTCCGGGCGCAAGCACCGGGTGCGCGGGCAGGTCCTGTGGGCGAAGAGCGGCGCGAAGGTCGCGGTCGACCTCACGACCGCTCCGGTCCGGGACGGTGACCAGCTTGTCGGCGCGGTGATGACCTTCACCGACCGGCGGCCGTACGAGGAGCAGGCGGAGAAGCACGCGGCGGAGCTCGCCGAGACGACCGAGCGCCTGAACGCCGAACTGTCCCGGACCACGGCACAGCTGACGACCGAGCTCTCGGAGACCACCGCGCGTCTGAAGGCCGAGCTCGCGACCACGTCCGAGGCGTACGAGGCCGAACTGGCCGACAAGGCCGACCGGTACACGGCCGAGCTGGAGGCGGGCGCCGAGAGGTACGGGGAGCTGGCCGCCCGGCACGCCCAGCTGACCGCCGTGCTCGGGGAGTCCCTGCGCGGGCCGCTGGAGGAACTGCGCGCCGAACTGGGCATGCTGGCTGCCGACCCGGCCGGCCAGCTGTGGCCCGAGGCGAACCAGATCCTGCACCACCTCGCTGCCGGATATGCCCGGATGACGACGCTTGTCGACAATGTGCTCGGCTATCAGCGGCTCGACACGGGCACCGAGCAGCTGACGAAGTCCAACGTGCTGCTCGACGCCGTCGTCGCGGCCGGCGTCGAGGGCGCGATCGAGCTGATCGGCCCCGGCCGGGCGCAGTTCGCCGTACACGCCCCGCCGATAGAGGCCGAGGTGGACGGAGGACGGCTGGCCACGGCGCTCGCGCACCTGGTCGCGGACGTCGCCGGAGTCGACTCCACGGGCAAGGCCAGGATCGTCCCGGGCGGCGGATACGTCGACTCCACGGTCGTGGTCGCGGCGGCACAGCGCGGCGAGGTCGTGCGCATCGAGGTCCGAGGGCCGTTCAGCGGGGGAGACCCCGTGCACGAGCCGATCGTGCGCGGCATCGTCCGTGCGCACGGCGGGGTGCTGCAGACGCACGAGGTGCCGGGAATGAGCGGCAGCGCGTACGTCCTGGAGGTGCCGCTCGGTGAGGGCGCCGGAACGGTACCGCCGGCGCCGGTCGCGGACCTGACGCCCGCGCTGCCCGCGCAGCAGTCGGCCGAGCCCTCCCCGGTCACGTCCGGTGGCGGCGGGCGGCGGCGGGCGCGCCGGGCCTCCACGGACGCATTCCTGGAGAGCCCCGTGGCGATGGAGGACCCGGTGGCCGCACAGCCGACCGGACGCCGCCGGGGTGCCACCGAGGGGGAGCAGATCCCCGCGCAGGACACGGGCGAGACGCCCCGCGGCAACGGCAGCGGCGGCACCGGGCGCCGGCGCGGGCGGCCCAGCCCCGCCGAGCAGGCGGAGGCCGCCGCCCGACCTGCCGAGGGCTCGGTGGTCACGGCCGCCGAAGGCGCGGGTGGCCGGGCGGCGCTCGGCGAGACCGTGCCGCCGCAAGGCGTACCGGTCGACGCCCACGGCATGACGGGCGCTCCCGCGGGGCGGCGGGCACGGCGCGCCGTCGAGGGCGGCATGCCGACGCTGCCTGCCGCGCCCTCCCCCGCACAGCCCCAGCAGCCTCAGCAGCCTCAGCAGCCTCAGCAGCACGGTCTGCAGCCGATCACGCCGCAGCAGGCGGACCAGCCTTCGGAACTGCAGGCAGCGCAGCCTGCCGGGCGGCGGGCGCGCCGGGCACTGTCCGCAGCGCCTGCCGTACCGGCCCCTGCGGAGGGCGGTGCACGCACTGCGTTCGCGCTGCCGCCGGCCGAGGCGGACCGGGGGCGGACCCGGCCCGCCGCGGCACCCGCGGCCGAGCAGCACGACGCCGTGGCCACCGCCCCCGGCACCGATCACCACACTCCGCCGCAGCAGCACCCCGCTCCGACGGGCCGCAGGCGCGCTCAGGCGCAGGATCCGGCGTCCGCCGGGCAGGACGCCACCAACGACGGCACCGTCGGCACTCCCGATCCGTCCGGCATGCCCGGGGGCGGGCTCGGCGCGCCTGTCACGGAGGACGAGCAGGCGGGAACCGAGGCGGCGCGGCACGACACGGACACCGGTTCCGTGCCCGTACCCCAGCCGCCGACCGCGCCCCAACCGACCCGGCCCGCCGCCAGGGTCGCGCAGCCGCTGCCCGCGGAGGAACCGGCTCCGGCGGACTCGACGCAGGGGCGTGCGTTCAGCGTGCGCACGCTCGGCCAGGGTGTCCCGTTCGCCCAGCACCTCACGCAGCAGCAGAACCAGACGCTGGGCTCCGGCCGCCGCCGCAAGCTGGCCAACCGCACGGCGGCCGAGCCGCCCGAGACCGCTGCCCGCCCGCATCCCCAGCCGCAGGCCGCGCCCACCCCGGCGCCCGCCCCGGCACCGGCGCCCGCATCGGCGCCCGCCCCGGCGCCGGCTCCTGGGGCGGCCGGACCCCGGTTGCCCGCCGACCGTTCGGAGGGCAGGGCCTACGCCATAGGGGCGCCCGACGAGGGCGCCGAGGGGCCGCAGCCGCTGGACGGCCCCGGTGGGGCTGTCGAGGTGACCAACCGCCCCCAGCCGCAGCCGGTCGACGACGAGCTGCCCCCGGAGCCGCTGGACAACCCGCGTCGGCTGCTGGTGTGGCCCGCGCCCGACGTCTCCACGCAGCAGGCGCTGAGCGACCGCGGCTACCGGCCCGTCGTCGTGCATTCGCGTGAGGAGGTCGACGCGCAGATCGCCGCGTTCCCCGCAGCGCTGTTCGTGGACCCGCTCACCGGGCCGATCACCCGCACCGCGCTGCAGTCGCTGCGGCAGGCCGCCGTGGCGGCCGAGGTGCCGGTGCTGGTGACGGCGGGACTCGGGCAGGCGACGCGAGAGGCCGCGTACGGAGCCGATCCGGCCGTCCTGCTCAAGGCGCTGGCGCCGCGCGACAGTGAACAGCATCCCTCGCGGGTGCTGCTGATCGAGGAGCACGAGGAGATCGCTCTCGCGCTCACCTCGACGCTGGAACGGCGCGGGATGCAGGTGGCCCGGGCGGACGCCGACGCGGACGCAGTCACGCTGGCCACCCAGATGCGGCCGAACCTGGTCGTGATGGACCTGATGCAAGTGCGCCGCAGGCGCGCCGGGATCATCGACTGGCTGCGCGCCAACGGCCAGTTGAACCGCACCCCGCTCGTCGTCTACACCTCGGCGGGCCTCGACCGGGCGGAGCTGCCGCGGCTGTCGTCGGGGGAGACGGTGCTCTTCCTCGCCGAACGCTCCACCAGCAACGAGGTGCAGGCACGCATCGTCGATCTGCTCGCGAAGATCGGCACCAACTGAGGACAGGCACCGGCTGACGTACGGCATGCGGACAGGGGCGGCGGTTTTCACCGCCGCCCCTGTCCGTGGAGCCGCTACAGCTGGGTGACGTCCAGCTCACCGTCCGCGTACTGCCTGCGGATCACCTTCTTGTCGAACTTGCCGACGCTGGTCTTGGGCACCGCCGGGACCACTGCCCAACGCTCGGGCACCTGCCACTTGGCGATCTTCTGGGCGAGGAACTCCTTCAGCGTCCCGTAGTCCGCTGTCGCACCCTCCTTCAACACCACCGTAGCCAGCGGGCGCTCGCCCCACTTCTGGTCCGGGACCGCGACGACGGCCGCCTCGGCGACCTCCGGGTGCGCCATCAGCGCGTTCTCCAGCTCGACGCTGGAGATCCACTCGCCGCCGGACTTGATGACGTCCTTCGCCCGGTCGGTGAGGGTCAGATAGCCGTCGGGGCTGATCACACCGACGTCGCCGGTCTTCAGCCAGCCGTCCTCGCTGAACTTGTCCTCGGGACGGAAGTTCTCGCCGCCCGCCCCGCCGTAGTACGCACCGGCGATCCAGGTGCCCCGCACCTCGAGCTCACCGGCCGACTCTCCGTCCCAGGGCAGGAACTCGCCGCCGGGGCCGACCAGTCGCGCCTCCACACCGGCCGGGAAACGGCCCTGCGTGACGCGGTAGGGCCACTCCTCCTCGGCGGTCAGACCGGCCGGCGGGTGCGCCATCGTGCCGAGGGGCGAGGTCTCCGTCATGCCCCAGGCGTGGCAGAGCCGCACGCCGAGCTTGTCGTAGGCCTCCATGAGGGAGGGCGGACAGGCGGCGCCGCCGATGGTGACCTGCCTCATCGAGGACAGGTCGCGGGGGTTGGCCGTGACCTCGGCCAGCAGGCCCTGCCAGATGGTGGGGACGGCCGCCGCATGCTCGGGCTTCTCACGCTCGATCATCTCGGCGAGCGGGGCGGGCTGCAGGAAGCGGTCGGGCATCAGCATGTTGATGCCGGTCATGAACGTGGCGTGCGGCAGACCCCAGGCGTTCACATGGAACTGGGGAACGACCACCAGGGTCGTGTCCTTGTCCGTGAGGCCCATCGACTCGGCCATGTTGACCTGCATGGAGTGCAGGTAGATGGAGCGGTGGGAGTAGACCACGCCCTTGGGGTCGCCGGTGGTGCCGGAGGTGTAGCACATGGCCGCGGCGGTGCGCTCGTCCAGCTCCGGCCAGTCGAACGTGGTCGGGCGGCCGGCGATCAGCTCCTCGTACTCGTGGACCTGTGCCTCGGTGTCGGCGAGCAGCGAACGGTCGCCGGGGCCGGAGACGACGATGTGCTCGATCGTCGGCAGGTGGGGCAGGAGCGGGGCGAGCAGGGGGAGCAGTGAGCCGTTGACGATCACGGCCCGGTCGGCGGCGTGGTTGACGATCCAGACGAGTTGCTCGGCGGGCAGGCGCAGATTGAGCGTGTGGAGCACGGCCCCCATGGAGGGAATCGCGAAGTACGCCTCGACGTGCTCGGCGTTGTTCCACATCAGGGTGGCGACCCGCTGGTCTCCGTCGATGCCGAGCTCGTCGCGCAGCGCGTTCGCCAATTGGGTGGCGCGGCGGCCGACCTCGGCAAAACTGCGGCGCTGCGGCTCGGCCTCGCCTGTCCAGGTGGTGATCTGCGACTTTCCGTGGATCGTCATCCCGTGCTGAAGGATGCGAGTCACAGTCAGCGGTACGTCCTGCATGGTGCTCAGCACGGCGTCCTCCCGGTGGGCGCTGGCGCTACGTTGCGACAAGGTGGGAAGATTCTGCGCACATACCAAGCGGTATGTCACTACCCGAGGGTAATGAATCCCGGTACATCACCGCACAACACCGCACAGCACCGCACATGAACGTGGGTGTCGGGCGGGCGGCCGGACACGGGTTCCGGCCCGGCTGAGGGACACGGGTGCAGGGCCGGTGGCCGGGCACGCAGCCCCGACGGCGGGCCGTGCAGCCGGGCGGTCAGCGGACCGGTGAGAGCTCCGGGTCCTCGCGCAGCTTGCCGAGGGCCCGCGACACCGCACTCTTGACCGTGCCTATCGACACCCCGAGCACCTCGGCGGTCTGGGCCTCGCTCAGATCCTCGTAGTAGCGCAGGACGACCATCGCCCGCTGCCTGTCCGGGAGCTTCATCACGGCGCGCCACATCGCATCGTGCAGCACCTGCTGCTCGGCCGGGTCCGTCACAGGAACGGCCTCCGGCTCGGGCAGCTCGTCACAGACGAACTCGTCCACCTTGCGTTTGCGCCACTGCGACGTGCGGGTGTTCAGCAGAGCGCGGCGGACATAGCCGTCGAGCGCCCGGTGGTCCTCGATCCGGTCCCACGCGACATACGTCTTGGTGAGCGCGGTCTGCAGCAGGTCCTCGGCATCGCACGGGTTCGCCGTGAGCGACCGGGCGGTGCGCAGCAGCACGGGCCCCCGCGCCCGTACGTACGACGAGAACGAGGTGTAAGGCGTGTACGACGGCACCGGCGCGGCGGCCTGGGAAGCGCTCGTACAGACTGGCGTGGTCATGCCCTCCACGCTAGGAGCGGGCCCGCCCCGGCGGATCGGCCCCAGGGACCGAAGCCTTGTCCCCCTCAGGTTGTAGGGCCGACGCGGCCCGCACCTCCTGAAGGTGGAGGGCACCCCCAAGGGCTATGCGCCGTCCGCCCCGAGGACCAGTCCGGACGTGGGAACTCCGGTGCCGGCCGTGACCAGGGTCCTGGCCGCGCCCGGTATCTGGTTCAGCGAGGTGCCGCGCAGCTGTCTGACCGCCTCCGCGATGCCGTTCATTCCGTGCAGATACGCCTCACCCAGCTGGCCTCCGTGAGTGTTCAGCGGCAGACGGTCCGAGGCCACGAACTCCGCCCCCTCACCAGGCTTGCAGAAACCGAACTCCTCCAGCTGCATCAGCACGAACGGCGTGAAGTGGTCGTAGAGGATGCCCACGTCGATGTCGTCCGGGGTGAGCCCCGAAGTGCGCCACAGCTGCCGGGCGACCACGCCCATCTCGGGCAGGCCGGTGAGACCGTCGCGGTAGAAACTCGTCATCTGCTCCTGGGCACGGCCCGCCCCCTGGGCGGCGGCGAGGATCACCGCAGGGGCACTGCGCAGGTGCCGGGCGCGCTCGACACTCGTGACGACGACCGCCTGGCCGCCGTCGGTCTCCTGGCAGCAGTCCAGCAGCCGCAGAGGTTCGACGATCCACCGCGACGCGGCATGGTCGGCGAGCGTGATCGGTCTGCCGTGGAAGTACGCGGCGAGGTTGTTCGCGGCATGGCGGCGACCGGTGACCGCAACGTGGCCGAATGCCTCGGGGGTCAGCCCGTACGCGTACAGATAGCGCTGGGCGGCCATCGCCACCCAGGAGGCGGGAGTGAGCAGCCCGAAGGGGAGGTTCCAGCCGAGCGCCGCGCCCTCCGCGGACGGCTCCCGCTGCTGCACCCCCGAGCCGAATCGGCGCCCTGAGCGTTCGTTGAACGCCCGGTAGCAGACGACGACTTCGGCTACGCCCGCAGCGACGGCGAGCGCCGCCTGCTGCACGGTGGCGCAGGCCGCACCGCCCCCGTAGTGCACCCGGGAGAAGAAGGACAGCTCACCTATGCCCGCAGCCTGCGCCACCGTGATCTCCGGGCTGGTGTCCATCGTGAACGTGACCATGCCGTCCACATCGGCGGGGGAGAGGCCCGCGTCGTCGAGCGCCGCCCGCACGGCCTCGACGGCGAGCGTCAGTTCGCTGCGCCCGGAGTCCTTCGAGAATTCTGTGGCGCCGATCCCCACGACGGCAGCCCTGCCGCCGAGGCCGTCTTTCTCCCGGATGCTCATACGCCCGCCTCCGGGAGCGTCACTGTCACCGTGCCCGTGACATGGCTGCCCAGGCTGTTGGCACCGACGATCCGCACCTCGGCCGTCGGGCCGTCGACCGCCTCGACCGTGCCCCTCAACACCATGGTGTCTCCCGGATAGTTGGGGGCGCCGAGGCGTATCGCGACCTTGCGCAGAACGGCACGGTCACCGAAGAAGTCGGTGATGAAGCGCCCCACCAGGCCGTTGGTCGTGAGGATGTTCATGAAAATGTCCGGTGACCCCTTCTCCTTCGCGAGCTCGGCGTCGTGGTGCACGTCCTGGTAGTCCCGGGAGGCGAGGGCCCCGGCGACGATCAGCGTGCGCGTGACCGGCACGGTCAGCGGCGGCAGCTCCGTGCCGACGCCCGGGATCCGGCTCATCGGGACTCCTCCTTGGCGAGCAACGCGCCCAGTTCGGCGAGGACTTCACCTGCGCTGCCGAGATACGCGTCCAACTGCCGGCCCCACAGGAAGTGCCGGTGCACGGGATGCTCCACATCGGCGCCTGCGCCGCCGTGCAGATGCTGCCCGGTGTGCACGACGCGGGTGCCTGCCTCCGAAGCCCACCAGGCGGCGGTCAGCGCATGGGGAGCGCACGCCAGCCGCTCGTCGTGACGCCAGGCGGCCTCGTACGCGGTGACCCGTATCGACTCGGTGTCCATGTAAGCGTCGGCGGCGCGGAGCAGGACGCCCTGGTTGGTGGAGAGCGGCCTCCCGAACTGCTCACGGGTCGTGGTGTGCGCGACGGCACGGGCGAGGGAGCCCGCGCACACCCCTGCCTGAAGGCCGGCGAAAGCGATCCGGGCGGTGGCGAGCACGTCCTCGTACGCATGGGGCCCGCCGAGCGGCTCCGCCCGCGCACCGTCGAGGACCAGTCGGCCGGCGGCCCAGGGAGCCGTCAGCTCGACGGGCTCGACATGCGCATCGCCCGTCTCGACCAGGAAGCAGCCAATGCGGGGTGCCACGGCCGACGGCGCCTCGCGCGATCCCTCGCGCTCCGGTCCGTCGCCCGGTAGTCGGTCGCCCGGTGGTCGGTCGCCCGCCGGTGGGGCGGTCGCCGGTCGGGCGGTGGCCTGTCGGGGGCTTGGCCGGTCCTCGCCGCTCGGTCCGTCTCCCGACGGTCCCTCGACATGGAGACCGCGGCCCGGCAGGCCCCCGCCACCCGGTGCGTCGCCCGGCGGACCGCTCCCCGGCGGCCCCTCGGCTGCCGGACCGCCCGACACCACGGCCGGGACCAGCACATGCGTGGCGTCGCGCAGCCACGGGACGTACGGGACGACGCCCATCAGACGGCCCGCGCCGTCCGCCCGCACCCCCACCCCGTGCAGCGGGAAGGCACCCGCCGCCACCACCGTCCCGTCCCGCAGACCCGGCAGCAGCCGCCCGCGCTGATCGTCCGTGCCGTGGGCCGCCACCGCCAGCAAGCCGTACACGCAGCTCGCCGCGAACGGGGTCTGCGCGGTCGTCCGTCCCTGCTCCTCCAGGAGCAGCACCAGTCCGAGCAGCCCGATCTCCTCCACCGCGGCCGTCAATCCCGAGGCGGTGAGCGCCTTCCAGAGCTCGGGATCACTGTCCGAGCCCACCGCGGCCAGCCGGTCATGGGTCGCCAGGTCACCGAAGATCCGTGCCGCCAGCTCCTGCGCCGCGGACTGCTCCTGTGTGGGCGTGAAGTCCATGTCAGCTCACACCCCCGCTCGCACCTCGGAAGACCGGAAGCTCCAGTTCGTCGTCCACCCGCAGGAACTCCAGCTCCACGGGCATGCCGATCCGCACCTCGTCGCAGGGCACGCCGATCACGTTGCTGACGATCCGCACGCCCTCGGCGAGCTCGATCAGACCCACCGCGTAAGGAGGGTCGAAGGCGGGGAACGGCGGATGGTGCATCACGACATAGGAGAAGACGGAGCCGCCGCCTGCGGCCTCGACCGTGTCCCAGTCCGGCGACCCGCAGGAACCGCACCCCGGCAGCCAGGGCAGCCGCAGTGTCCCGCAGGAACCGCATCGCTGGATGAGCAGCCGGTGGTCGGCGACCCCCTGCCAGAAGCCTTCGTTGTCCCTGTTGACGACCGGGCGGGGACGCTTCGCCGTGGGCCGGCGGGCCGCGGCCGGTGCGTACTTGAGGATCCGGAAGCGGTGCGTGCCCGCGAGCTCGCCCTCTGCCCGCACATCCATGCGTGTCGTGACGAAATAGCCCGGGCCCAGCTTGGTCGTCTTGCGCGGTGACACCGATTCGATCACCGCGTCGAACGTGATCCGGTCGCCAGGTCGCAGCGGCCGCAGATACTCCTGCTCGCAGTCGGTCGCCACCACCGAGCCGAATCCCGCCCCGTCGAGCAGCTCGAACAACTCGTCCTGCGCGGCGGTGCGGGCGGTGTGGCCCGACAGCCCGCCCATCGTCCATGCCTGCAACATCGTCGGCGGGGCGACGGCTCCCGGTCCCCGATAGGCCCCGTTGCCGTCGCCCATCGCCTCGCACCAGTGTCTGATCATCGGCTCGTTGACGAGGTCCTTGCCCTCGCCCGAGGTGGCGGCGGCCCGTCCCTCGTACGTCTTCAGCCGTGCGTACAACGCGTCGGTCACCTCTTTCCCCTCCTCATGCCGAGCCGCATGGTCGCGACGATCTCCCGCTGCACCTCGCTCACCCCTCCCCCGAAGGTGTTGATCTGCGCCGCTCTGTTCATCCGCTCCAGCTCGCCCTCCCGCGGAGCGCCCGAGCCCGGCGGCGATCCGAGCGAGCCGGGTGACCCCGCTCGGATCAGTCCCGCCTCCCCCGCGATTTCCTGGCACATTCGATACACCGCCACCGCGGATTCGGTTCCCGCGAACTTCACGCCGCTTGCGTCCCCCGGAGCCGGGCCACCCGATTCCCGAGCTCCCACGGCACCCGCCAAACGCCAGCTGAGCAGGCGCGTTGCCGCCAACCGGGCGTGCACCTCGGCGGCCCGGAACTGCACCCACGGCTCGTCAATGCGACGAACACCCGTCACCGGATCGGGTGTTCGCGCGCTGTCGAGCGCCGCCGCGAAGAAGTCCTCGGCCTGCATACCGATCGCGGCAAGCGCCACCCGCTCGTGGTTGAGCTGGCTGGTGATCAGACCCCAGCCGCCGTTCTCCTCGCCGACCAGATGGGCGGCGGGCACCCGTATCCCGTCGTAGTACGTCGACGTCGTCGTCAGTCCGCCGACGGTCTCGATCGGCGTCCAGGCGAAGCCCGGCGCGTCCGTCGGCACCAGGATGATCGAGATGCCCTTGTGCTTGGGAGCGTCGGGATCGGTGCGGCAGGCGAGCCAGATCCAGTCCGCGTTCTGGGCGTTGCTGGTGAACACCTTCTGGCCGTCGATGATCCAGCACTCCCCCGACCGCACGGCGCGTGTGCGCAGGGACGCGAGATCGGTCCCGGCTTCGGGCTCCGTGTAGCCGATGGCGAAGACCAGGTCGCCGGCGAGGATGCGGGGCAGGAAGAACGCCTTCTGCTCGGGGGTCCCGTACGTCATCAGGGTCGGCCCGACGGTGTTGAGCGTGACCATCGAGACGGGGGCACCGGCGCGGTACGCCTCGTCGAAGAAGACGAACTGTTCGTCGGCCCCCCGGCCCTGGCCGCCGTACTCGACCGGCCAGCCGAGGCCGAGAAGGCCGTCGCCGCCGATTCTGCGCAGCAGGGCGCGCTGCGCGGCAGGGTCGGAGTCGGGCGGCGGCCCGTCCGGCATCACGTCACGGAAGTACGTACGAAGCTCGGCGCGCAGCCTTTGCTGACGCTCCGTCGGGGCGAGGTGCACGGCGGCGGCCTCCCGGGCGCACGGAACAAGGATTCTGACTGTCCGTCAGATCCGTGCGAACTGTCAAGGTCACGCCGCGCCCGACCCGAATGGCCCCTGCCGTTGCGCGCCCGCGCCGAACCCCCGCCCGCTCCCGCACTACGTACAGCTCCACCCGGGGAGCCGGACACGAACACGCCTGCGCGACGGCACCGGAGCACCGTCGCGCAGGCTGTCACTCACCCTCCCCCCACACCCCCTCGGACCGGCCGTTCCCCACCCCCCTCGGACCGGCCCTTCCCTCCACCCCCTCGGACCGGTCGTCACCACAGTTGGATGCCTGACTTGTCCCTTCTTCCTTGAACCGGAACTGCACAAGTGCGGTTGATTTCCGCGCGGTTGGCCGACCGCCCCCGACCGCTTCCACGACGTCGCGGGATCAGAGTTGCCCACCGAATCCCAGACGAACCCCCCGGAAGGGGCGATTCGCTCGCAAGCGTGAGGACAAGTCGATAAACCCCTCCACGCCCGCACGGCCCGGATCGAACACGCACGCCGCACCCCCGCACCAGATGAGCCGCTCCAGCACTCTTTCGACCGATCTTTCCCTCTTCCCTTCTTCGAACATGTGTACGAACATAGAGCCATGGCCATCACCGACCGGCAGACCGCCACCCTGGCCCTCGCCCACGCCCTCACCGCCGCCGAGCGCGGGCTCCCCGTCATCCCCCTGTCCGCCACGAAGCTCCCCGCACTCCGCTCCCCTCACCGGGACGAAGCGGAACCGTTCCTGTGCCGCGGTGAATGCGGCCGGCCCGGCCATGGCGTACACGACGCCACCACGGACCTCGCGGCCGTACGCGCCCTGTTCGCGGCCGCGCCCTGGGCAACGGGCTACGGCATCGCCTGCGGACGCCCGCCGTATCGGCTGATCGGCATCGACCTCGACACCAAGTCGGGCACCGACTCCGTGGCGGAGCTCCGGCATCTCGCCCTCCGGCACCTGTTCACCGTCCCGGAGACCGTCACTGTGCTCACCCCCAGCGGCGGCCGGCACCTGTGGCTGACCGGCCCGCCGGACGTGGTGGTCCCCAACTCCGCGAGCCGGCTCGCCCCCGGCATCGATGTCCGCGGCACCGGCGGCTACCTGGTCGGGCCCGGTTCCGTCACCGCTCAGGGCGCCTACCGCCTGGCGCCCGGCACAGCCGACCTGCCCCCCGCGCCCTGCCCGCGCGCCCTCCTGCGCCTGATCGCACCTCCCGCACGCCCCCGCCACGCAGCGTCGCCACGCCCCGCGGAGTCTCGCGCGAGCCGGCGGGACGGACCGAACCAGCCGAACCGAACGCACGGGACCGATCGGGCAGACCAGGGGCAGGGACTCGTGCAGTTCGTGCTCGCCGCGCAGGAAGGGCAGCGCAACACCCGTCTGTTCTGGGCAGCTTGTCGCGCATACGAGCACGGCTTCGGGGAAGCGCTCGCGGACGCCCTGACGGACGCGGCGGTCCTGGCCGGGCTCACCGAGCGGGAGGCCCGCGCGACGATCGCCTCCGCTGCCCGCCTCAGCGCGGTACCACGCTGATGACATGGATCACAAAAGTGACCACCGCACGCGAAGCAACTGTTCCGTATCTGGCGAATTGCCCTCCCTGTGAGGGCCCGGGACCCTCCACCATGCGTGCGTAACCTCCTTCCTTCTCCCTCATATCCGGTCATACGATCACCGGGCAGTCGCACTGCGTGAGTGATGCCGCAGCGGCTGCCCTCTACTTGCGTGACCTGCCTCAGAACTCCTGACCCAGAAAAGGGCTCTCTTGAACATTCGCCGCATGGTGGCCACGGCCGTCGTCGCCGCCGTGACCACCCCCGCCGTGCTGCTGTCCGTCACCCCCGCGATCGCCGACACCAAGCCCGTCGCCGGCCAGTCGGCGCAGCAGACGGCCGCCGACAAGCCCTCCATCGAGGATCTGGAGAAGGCCGCCGAGGAGGCGCAGAAGGCGTACGACGCGGCTGTCGCCGCCGAGAAGGTGGCGAGGGAGACTCTCGAGTACGCCCTCTCGGACGAAGCCCCGCTCACCGTGGCAGCCGCTGCGGCCGAGCAGGAGGCGAAGGACGCCGCCGTCGCCAAGGAAGCGGCCGCCCAGGCACTCGCCGACGCCCAGGCCGAGCTCGACGCGCTCCCCGAGACCGCCACCGAGCAGGAGCGGGCGGACGCGGAGAAGAAGGTCGCCGACGCCGACGCCGCCGCGAAGGCCGCCGACGCGGCGAAGACCGCGGCCGACGAGAAGGCCAAGGCCGCCAGGACGGCGGCCGATGACGCGCGCGTCAAGGCCGCCCAGGCCTACAGCATCGCGGACAAGGCCCTCGAAGAGGCGCTCAAGGCGAAGCAGGCGGCGGACAAGGCCCTCGCCGACGCCAAGGCCGAGGAAGAGGAAGAGGAAGGCGAAGAGGGCGAGGAAGGTGAGGAGGGCGAGGAGGAGTGCGTCGCGCAGTCGAAGCTCACCACCGTCGCCACCGGCCTGCCCTCCAAGATCGTCGCCGGTTCCACGGTCGACTTCTCGGTCCGGGTCACCAACGGCACCGACAAGACCCTCGACAAGGTGCTGCCGTTCGCGTACTTCCACGCGACCGACAAGAGCGGCTACAACGTCGTCGACGAGTACTTCCACCTGCAGGTCTCCACTGCCGCGTCGCCGAAGTGGACGCCGGTCGAGGACGGCGAGTACGCCGGCTCGATCAGCCCGCTCAAGGCCGGCGCCCACGCCGACGTCAAGCTCCGCCTGAAGGTCGACGCCAAGGCGCCTGCGGGCAACGGTGTCGCGTTCATCGCCGGTGACTACGTCAACGACGACGGCTCGTGCGGCGGAAACTTCTTCACGGAGTACGAGTTCGACCTGCTGGCCGCGGGCAGCAAGCCCGGCAAGGTCGACGACGCCAAGCCCGGCAAGACCTCGAAGACGAAGCCGGGAGTGATCCCGCAGGGCAACACGACCAGCGGCGCGCTCGCCAACACCGGTTCCGCCTCTGCCCTTCCGCAGCTCGCCGCAGCGGCGGGCGCAGCGGTTGCGCTGGGCGCCGGCGCCGTGTTCGTCGTGCGCCGCCGCAAGGCCGGCTCCGCCGCCTGATCCCGACGCCCCGCGTCACTTGCGCCGTCTCCGCCCCAACGGGCGGGGGCGGCGCCTGCGTTACCCCGCGTGCCGGCATCACGGATGCTGAACCGGCCTCACGCGTCACCGGCCTTACCCGTCACCGGCCTCACCGTCATCGGCCTCACCCGTCCGCATCCCGACGAAGGAGAAGACGTGCAGGACTCCGCAAGCACCGACGTCGCCGGTGGGCACCGTGGGTAGAAGGCGCTACGTGGCCAGAGGCGTACCGGGTGGCTACCGGATCTGGGACAACAGGGGGCAGCGCTGGTGGGGCGACCATTACGAAATGTGCCCGGACGATCTCCTCACCGAAATGAACGGAAAAGCCGACCACGCGAAGATCACCGCACTGCTCAAGAGATACCGCGCCCAGAAGCGCTAGCCGCGCGGCTCCGCCCAGGCGATCGCACGCAACCCGCCACCCGCCCGGCCCTTCTGAAGGCCGGGCTCGGCCTCCTCGATGATCACCCGAGGGTTCCCCGGCTTCCTTCACCACGCCGCCGTACGGTCCGGTGAGAGGGCGGCATCACACTTCGAAGAAGCCGAACTGCGCGTCCGTCCCGGTCAGTCGCCCGAGATCCCCCAGAAGTAGATCTCCACCGGGACCCCCTGTTCGTCGTGCAACACGACGCACCGTCCTTGCCACCGCTCGCAGGGAAGGGCGCCGAACTCGGGCACATCGGCCCTGGTGGGCTTCCGCGAGCCGAAGACCTGAACCGCCTCGTCCTCGGTCAGGGGCCTCAGAGTGTCGTAGTCCGACTTCTCCTCGGCGCCGATGACGCGGGCGACGTCCAGGATGGAATGCGTTCCGGCTTCCTGGACGTTCTCGTCGGCCCAGAGCTCGTCCTCGGTGCTCGGCCACGGCCGGCCTTCGTCCTCCCCGGCCCAGTAGTAGTCGTGTCCCTCGAAGACCTTGCGCTGCAAGCCTGCAAATGCCAGCCCAAGATCCTCGTGGTACGGCACGGAGTAGTCCCATCCTGATGCGCCCATGAGGTCGCCCCCTCCCGATCTCGAATGATCGGCCGGACGCTAGCAGCCCTCACTGACAGCCCACTGAGGCGACATCGTGAACCCCGAAGCCGCTCCGCCGACCGCGGAAAGCATTCGAGAGCACGCTGGGATGGGCACCGAGAGCACGGCGTGCTCCGACCATTCTCATGGAGCAATCCGGGCCGGCTTTGCCAATTCGGGCGCGCCGGTGTTCGAGACGCTTCCTGCCAGGTCGGTCGGTCCGGCAGCTATGAACTGATGGGCAGCCCTGGCAGGGTCGAGGGCTGCGCGCCAGGCTTGCTGAAGATGGATGCCGATGGCCTGTTCCAGATCGACTCCGGGGCGCCCGGCCTGCCTGGGGCGCAGCAGGCGGTCAGCCGGTGCCCGGCGTATAGCTCGATTGGCCTCTCTGGTGAGACAGCTGTTCGTCATGCTGGGCAGGCTGGGTGTCGTCGTCGCGGGACGGGGTGGGCAAGGGGTCCCGCTGGATCGAACGGAGCACCATGCGCGGTCATCTCATAACCGCCGCCACGAAGACCGGCCTCGTCCTCGCACTGCTGGGCCTGGCCACCCCCACCGTCCCTGCCGCAGCCCAGCCCGCCCAGCCCCGCCAGGCCGCACAGACCGCACAGACCGCACAGGCCGCACAAGCGGCGCTGCTTGTGCGCACGCGCACCGTCCTGCTGCCCCTGAGCGGCGTCTTCGACGATGAGGACGCCGAGCCGATCGACATCACCGGCAGCATCCGCGTCACGGTCGTCACCCGCACCGCGCCGGGCGGCGGAGGCACCGCACGCATCATCAGCAGCCTGAGCCGCACCACCGGCATCGGCGAAGACACCGGCAACCTCTACCGCTTCGTCGGCGCCGACATCGACACCGTCACCTACCCACCGGACCCGATCACCCCGCTGACCATCAACCCCACCTTCCTCAAGATCTTCCCGCCGGGCCCGGTCGTCCCGCCCAACCCGATCCAGCCCGTCGAGGTCGACGTGACCCTCTTGGACAACGGCACCATCGACGACATCGACGCAGAGGTGGTGGGCGACGACGACAGCGGCGGGGACCTCGCCAGCGCCCAACCCTGACCGCGGTAACCAAACCCACACGCCCGGCCCGGACTTCCGCGTGACGCGGGAGGCCGGGCCCGACGCCTGCACGGGCCAGGTGTGCGGCTACCCGGAACCGCCCTGGCAATCGAGAGCAGCTGTCGCCAATCGGCGACAGCTCCTCGGCGGGGCGGGGTCCGGCGCCCAACGGGAGCCGGGTGGTGCCCAGCTCAGACACTTTTCTGAAGCCGAATCAGCAGGGCCACGAGCTGTGACACCACCGGCGCCCGGCACGGGACGGATCCGGTGGAACTCTGTGGGAACTCCGCTGGCGGGTCGGCGAGCGAAGGGGGCAGCAGCACTCCGACAACCTGATCGCCCGCCCACTCGATGAGGGAGATCAGTCCTGGCTCTGGCCCACAGATGGCCCAGTCGTCATGTGCGCAGGTCGAGCAGCATGACGTCATAGAGGGCCGGGCCCTCCCACGGCCGCGCCTCACCGATCTTGCGGTAGCCCCACGCCTGGTAGGCGGCCGACGCCGCCTTGCTGTCCGGGTGGACGTTCAGCAGCACCCGCTCGGCCTCGATGCCGTCGAGCAGGGTCTCGTGCAGACGCCGTGCAACACCCTGCCCGCGCCAGGGTCCGCGTACGGCAAGTTCCATGAGGCCGAAGGTGCGGCGCCCGTCCTCGCGCCGCATGTCGTCGGGCACGGGCTCGGTCAGTTCGTCCCACCACCCTGTGTCAGGCTCGACTGGGTAGCCGTATGCCGTGCCGACCGGCTCGCCGTCCTCGGCATGGGCCACGGCGCCGCGAAAAGTGCGCTTGCGGGTCTGGAAGTGAAAGCGCCGGAAGGCGGCCGTGACGTCGTCGGCGGCCTCGTTGTACGGCGGTTCCGCGAACACGTCGGCATAGACGAGCCTGAACGCGTCCACAGCCTGTGCTGCGGCCGAGCCGTCCATGCGCTCTACCGTGATGGTTCCCTGTGGCGTCATGTGGTGCCCCCTCGGACGTTCTCGCGGATGCGCTCGCCACATTCCCGGGCAGTGGCACCCACGCGCCGGTCCCGACCTTACTCAGCCCGCAGTCGGCCGGGGCGGGCACAGGCCGTCCGCGCCGGTGTCCCGTTGAGGGCCGGGGGAATGGAGGGTTGGGGTGGTGGCTGGCCGCTGGGCCATGCCCCACCAGTGCCCGATCGAGCGGGGAACAACGGGGAACAGCCGTAGCCCACGGGAACCGTAAAGGGCGAAGGCTCCCGACCGATTTCGCTGGTCAGGAGCCTTCAAACACTGCGGTGGGTGTGGGATTTGAACCCACGGTGACATCGCTGCCACGACGGTTTTCAAGACCGTTCCCTTAGGCCGCTCGGGCAACCCACCCCGCCCCGGCCACCTGCGCCGGAGCGGGCTACAGACTACCGGGCGCCACGGCCGGGGCGCAGCAGCGTTCCGCGGCGGCGGGGAGGCCGGGCGTCAGCTGTCGCCCTTGCGTTCGCCGAGCACCACCTCGGCCGTGCGCTCCTGGCCGTCCCGCTCGTACGTCAGCGTGACCTTGTCGCCCGGCTTGTGGTTCCAGATCTCGCTGATCAGCGTCGGGCCGCTGTCGATCGCCTTGCCGTTGAACTTGATGATCACGTCGCCCGCCTTGAGGCCCGCCTTCGCCGCCGGGCCGTCGGACGTCACCGCTGCCGAGCCGCCCGCGCCCTCCGCAGCGATCTTGGCGCCCGACCCCTCGCCCGCCATGTCGACCGTGGCGCCGATCACCGGGTAGACCGGCTGGCCCGTCCTGATCAGTTGTTCGGCGACCGTCTTCGCCTGGTTGATCGGGATCGCGAAACCGAGGCCGATCGAACCCGCCTGGGACTGGCCGAGGCCGCTGCCCGCCGACTGGATCGCCGAGTTGATGCCGATGACCGCACCGCCCGCGTCGAGCAGCGGGCCGCCGGAGTTGCCCGGGTTGATCGACGCGTCGGTCTGCAGCGCACTCATGTAGGAGTTCTTGCCGCTGGAGCCGTCGCCCGAGGCCACGGGGCGGTTCTTCGCGCTGATGATGCCTGTGGTGACCGTGTTCGACAGGCCGAAGGGGGCGCCGATGGCGATCGTCGAGTCGCCCACCACGACCTTCTCGGAGTTGCCCAGCGGGAGCGGGGCAAGCCCGGAGGGGGCGTCCTTCAGCTTCAGTACGGCCACGTCGTAGCCCTGGGCCCGGCCCACGACCTCGGCGTCGTACTTCTTGCCGTTGGAGAAGATCACCGAGAGCTTGCCGCTGTCCGCGGCGGAGGCCACCACGTGGTTGTTCGTGAGGATGTGGCCTTCCCTGTCGTAGACGAAGCCGGTGCCCGTGCCGCCCTCGCCCTCGCCGCCGGAGCCGTCGAGGCCGCCGCCGCCCGACTTGGCCTCGATGGTGACCACGCTCGGCAGCGCCTTGCCGGCGACCGCGGCGACCGTGCCCGGCTCGCGCTTGAGGTCCTGCGGGGAGACGGCGGAGACCGTGGTCGAACCGGTGGAGTCGTCGTTGCGCTCGGCCGCCCAGTAGCCGATGCCGCCGCCGACGCCACCCGCGACGAGAGCCGCCACCAGCACCGCCGCGACCAGTCCGCCGGACCGCTTGGGGCGGGGCGCGGCCGCCGGAACGGGTGCGCCCCAGACAGGGCCGCCGCCCGCGCTGCCGTGGGAGGGGAGCACCGGGGGAGGCGGGGGCCACTCGGCGCCGGGGTACTGGGCCTCGGTCGGCGCTGTGGCCGGTGCGGGGGTGGACGGCGGGGCCTGATCACCGTGTACGGGGATCGGCGCTATGGCGGGCTCGGGCTGGGGGGAGTGCCCGGGCCGCTCGGCCGCGGCCGCCGCCGTCGTCTCGGAAGGAGCGGGCCTGCTGGCTCCGGGGTCGCCCGACGGGTGTCGATGCGTGGGGGCGGGTCCGGGAGTCGAACCCTCGGGAGCGGTGCCCGGCACAGGAGGTACGGACGGGGCGGCAGGAACCGCGTTGCCCTCGTTCTCGGTGCTCACAGCTCTGTCTCCTCAGGTTCCACATCGGTCTACGGCTTGGTGCGGGTGGTGCGGACGATCCGCGTAGGGCGGACCTGCTCGGCGTGCTCGGCAGCGGTTTCGGTTCGTACGGCGGGGGCTGCGCACGGCGGGAACCGTACGAGTCGACGACCGATCCGGGCGACGACCGTATGACGCGTACCGTCCAACTGTCTGCGGTCAGCTTTTCCCACGGCACGTCAGGCCACTGTAAGCAGGACCTGTGCGTATTCCGGCAATCCTTTACTTCCGGCATTACGGACGCACCTCAGGAACGGGTGCCCGGTGACCCCCCGGCGCCCTCCGCCGACCCGGTGAACACCGCTCACGGCCAGGAACGGCACGTTCCGCCCGACCCTGCTCCCGCCTACCCCATCTCGGTGACACCATGACGCGGTGACCCAAGCACGGCAGCACAACATTCAGGTCGTCGCCCACCGAGGTGCCTCCGAGGACGCCCCCGAGCACACCCTGGCGGCCTACCGGAAAGCGATCGAGGACGGCGCGGACGCGCTGGAGTGCGATGTACGACTCACCGCAGACGGTCATCTCGTCTGCGTCCACGACCGCCGCGTCAACCGCACCTCCAACGGCCGCGGCGCCGTGTCCGCGCTCGAGCTCGCGGATCTCGCCGCCCTCGACTTCGGCTCCTGGAAGGATGCCTCCGAGTCCCCGGACTGGAGGGATCCGTCCCTCACCTCCGTGCTCACGCTGGAACGGCTGCTGGAGCTGGTCGCGGATTCCGGGCGCCGCATCGAGCTCGCGATCGAGACCAAGCATCCGACCCGCTGGGCCGGCCAGGTCGAGGAGCGGCTGCTCGAGCTCCTCGGGCGGTTCGGTCTGGATGCCCCGGCGGCCACGGACGAGTCGCAGGTGCGGATCATGAGCTTCTCGGCCCGCTCCCTGCACCGGATCGCCGCCGCGGCTCCGGAGATCCCCACGGTGTATCTCATGCAGTTCGTCACGCCGCGGGTCCGGGACGGACGGCTGCCCGCAGGCTCGCGGATCGCCGGCCCGGGGATGCGGATCGTCCGCAGCCATCCCGGCTACATCGACCGGCTGCACCAGGCGGGCCATCGTGTCCACGTCTGGACGGTCAACGAGCCGGAGGACGTCGAACTCTGCGTTCGGCTGGGCGTCGAGGCAATCATCACCAACCGCCCCAAACAGGTCCTGTCCCAACTGGGCCGTGCGTAACTCCAGTTACAAGGAGTGCCCCGGCGCATTCATTGCGTGTTCGAACGTGTCGAGTGCGTCACTGCTGCGTGGTTGGCCGGTTTCCGGTCCAGTCCATTGGGGCATTCACACCGTGGCGTGGGGCAAAGGAGGTCTCGGGGGTGGCGTTTGTGGTGGCACAGGAGGTGCCCACGTCGTCGAGCATGGCCGTACCCCATGGCCCTGCGGGCGTGGGCGAGGCACGACACCGGATGCGTGAGCAGCTGAACCGCAGCGGCGTGTCCGAGGCGGTCGTCGACGATGCAGTTCTCATCCTTTCCGAACTTCTCAGCAATGCCTGCCGTCACGGCAGACCACTGGGCCGCACCGAGGTGGGCGAGGGCGACATCCGCGCCGCCTGGCGTGTGGACGCTTTCGGCCGGCTCACGGTCGAGGTGACGGACGGAGGCGGTCCCACCCGCCCCGTTCCGGCGACGCCGTCGGTCACCGCACGCGGCGGCCGTGGGCTGAACATCATCACGGCACTGGCCCAGGAATGGGGCGTGCGCGACAGCGTGACCGGCGAGGTCACCGTGTGGGTGATCGTCACCGAAGGGCACCGGCGCGAGGACTTCGCTACGCGCGTCGCCGGCCCGTCCTTCGATTTCGCCGACACCTTCGACGATCTGGACTGACCACCCCGATCGCTGCACCCGACCACCGCCGGCCCGACCACGGCCGGCGGCAGGACTCCGCAGCCACGCCGCACACCGTTCCCCGCGCCGAGAGCGGTGGGCCGGCGAGCATCGGCTGGCCACCGAGGCGTCGACGGCGGCACACGGTCGTGCCGTTGTGAGGCACTGCACCCCGGAACGGCGGCATGCGGCTAGGCTCGCGCCCGACACAGCACCGCCGCAATCGGGAGAAAGCCACACCATGGCCAAGAAGCGCCCCCAGACGAAGGCGACGAAGCCTCAGACCAAGACCGGGGCCCGTGCCGCGGGCGTCAACGAGCCCGTGCCGGTCGTGGGCGCCCGCGAGCCCTGCCCGTGCGGTTCGGGCCGCCGTTACAAGGCCTGTCACGGCCGGGCCGCCGCGCACGCCGTGACCGAGCTGGTCCAGCGCCCGTTCGAAGGGCTGCCGGGCGAGTGCGACTGGGTGGCCCTCCGCGAACTGGTGCCCGCCGCGACCGTCGAGCTGACCCTCAAGGACGGGCTGCCCGAGGGCGTCCCGTCGGTGACGCTTGCGACCGTCCTGCCGATGGCGTGGCCCGCCCTGCGACGCGACGACGGTTCCGTCCTGCTCGGTCTGCAGAACGACACCCCCTCCGGCGACCTCAGCCGTGACCTCGCGAGCACGCTTCAGCGGGCGCTTACAGCCGCGCCCGGCACCCCCGTCACCGGGGGCGGTTCGGCCGACCCCGTACGGCTGCAGGATCTGCTCGACCCGGACGCCGCGTTCACGCCGGACGTCCATTCCGGCTTCGAGTTCTGGGTGCCCGATTCGGCGGAACAGGCTTCTCCGGAGGTCTCCGCGTCCCTGGAGCGTGCGAACGCCGCGGCGATCCCGACGGTGAAGCTCACCGGAGTCGACTCCGCCTACTGGTGCGAGACCCCGGAGAAGAACCACCTGCGGTGGGTCATGCCGCACGCCGAGGAGAAACTGCTCGACGCGCTCGCCAGGCTGCACGCCGCCGGCACGTCCTCGCTCGGCGACGACACCCGGCTCGTCGGGTCCTTCCGTGCGCACGGACTGATGGTCCCGGTGTGGGACCTGCCGAGCGGGATGGGCGCGGAGGAGTGCGAGAAGCCAGCCGCCGAGTTCGCCGAGCGGCTTGCGTCGGCCCTCGAGAACGACGCTCCGCTGACCCCCGAGGAGCGCCGTGCGCGCGGTGGTCTCACCAACCGCCAGGTCACGCTCAGCTGAGAGTGACGAAATACTCGCGCACCCCGGGTGACTCCAGTCACAACTCGCTCTGACGACAGGTAAATCCCTGTCCGAATACCAGAGATCGAATTTGCGAACCGCGGATCTCTTGTTACCGTTCTAGAAGCCCGGTCGCTGGTGCATCCCCCGTCGCCAGCGACCGGGCGCTTCCATTTCCGGCCTGACCCGCGAGACAGGCCGAAGCATCAACGCCCCCTCAACTCCGCCGAGTTGCTCCCGGAGCGCAGCAGCAGCAGCCCCTCTGTGCCGGCCCATGAAGCGGCGAACTCCGCAATGGCCGAGTAGGCAGACGGTGCACCCAGTGACCGCTCCCGAGGTGTTTCACAGGTACGCGGCTCGTCGCCCGCCGCTTCCCCGCAGTTCATCTGCCATGTACGCCCGCCGGGCGCCATCAGGGTCAGTACGGACGTCAATTCCTCGCCCGTCGCATTGCGGTAATACGTACGTGCCCATGTTTCGCGGCCCTGAGTGAGGATGCACGTCTGCGCCTCCACCCCGTCGGGGGAGGCGAGTTCCGGCCCACATCGTTCCGCGGCGCGTGGTGGGAGCCGCCGGTCTGCTCCAGTACCATTCGCCGCCCCGAACTCGGCGGTCCTCTCGGTGTCGTCGGACGCATCCTCGGGACCGGCCCCGTCAGGGGCTCCGAGCCCCGGCAGTAGAGGGCCGTCCCCGCCGCCCCCGCCGTCGGACGCCTTCGCGTCCACGGACGGCTCGGTTCCGGGGCGGGGGGTGAAGGCCGTGCCCGCGGACGCGGCCAGCGGCAGCAGGGCGCCGAGTACCACTGCGGCGGTGAGCCCGATCATGCGGAGATTCATGGGCCACCTGCCGACTGCGGGGGAATTCCTGACGGTTGCCCGAAGATATCCGCGAAATAAGGGCGCGCCGACGGGTGCGCGCCCAATTCCGTGACAACTGCGCCGAGCTCTTACCCGTACGAGTGACCCGCCGGACGACCGGTACCGGCCAGAGCCGGTACCGACGTCAATAGGCGAGCCGGCTGCCCTCGCCCGCCTCCGGCGGGTACAGCCCGCTCTCCGGCGCGCTGGTGGCGCTCGCCTCGACCAGCGCGTCCACCACCGCCTCCACATCCGGAAGCCAGGGCGCCGCGGAACCGGGCAGTGGTGCCCGCTCCCAGCGCACCTGCCCGGTGCCGGTCTCCGACGGCGGCAGCACGAGATAGCCGCCCTCACCGTGGAACCGGAGCGAGCTGGGCACGCAATCCTTGACGAAGAGCAGTTCGCCGAGCTGCTCCAGGGAGTACGGGGCGACCAGCAGCGACCACCGGGTGGGGGTCGCGAGGACGGGGCCCAGTCTCATGTCCATCCGGTCGAGTACCGCCAGCGCCTTGGCCGCGGCGACCGCGGGCAGGCTCACGGCGCACGGCGCACGGCCTCCGGTGGCCAGCACGACCGGTGCGGTGGGCCGGTTGGTCCACCACCAGCGGACCATGCGCTCGTCGGTGGTGGCAGTCAGGATTCCGGGGTCGAAGGGGTGCGCGCCGGGGACGACGCACTCGGGGTCGGGGCAGGCGCAGCCGCGCCCGCGGTCGTCACCGCTTCTTTTCGGGCCCGCCGCGGCGCTGCCGCCTGCGGCCTTGAGTCCCACACCGGGGAGCACGGGCCATTCCCACTCGACGGCGCAGGTGAGCGCCGCTGCGAGCTGAACAGGCCCCTTGTTGCGCCGGTACCAGAGCCTGCGTCGCCTTCCGAGGATCTCGCGCATGAGCGCTCGTTCCTTTCCGTTGAACGCCGGGGTCCACATCACTACACGTGTGCGATCTTCACTGTGCGTACAAATGCGTACTGATCGGCGCGTCACCGCCCGTGCCTCTGGCATGGGCGCCCTCGTTTCGCCGGCGGCAGGATCGCCGCCCGAGGGCCGAACGTCGGCTGTAGTCCATTAAACGCATGGCGAGGGGTGGCGCGCGCCTGGCGCTCGCTGTTGCCCGCGGTAACTTTTCCCCGCCACTCGAGGAGTGGGGCGCGGCCTCCGACTATTGGGACGCCCGGGCCCGCTGTCGGGTTCCGGAGCGGTCCAACTGCCCCTGGCCGTCACCGTTTACGTACACGTACCCAGCACGCTTGGAATGACGCTTTCCCTGAGGTCCACACCCCGGGGGTCCCCCTGCCGAACGCCTTCAGTCGACCGCAATCGTCCGCCATCGGGTGCATTTTTCAGCCAAGTTACAAGCCCCCCAGACACCATCAATCCCACCGGGACAGTGCTGGACATCACCTTACGTGGGCGTGTAGATGTGGATGCAGTGATAGCGGCGCAGAATGACATGGGGGTTTGCGATGCTATTGAGCAGTACGCACCTGCCGGAAAGTCGGCTGCCATGAGCGCCCCACACCTGCCGAAAGTGGCTGGAATCGATTCAACGGTTCCGGCTCCCACGCACACTGCCACCCCACTGTCGTCCGAATCCGTTGCTCCGCCCGCCGCCGGCGCGGTGATCCAGGACCGCCTGGCCGGCTGGGTCTCCGACCTCACCACCCTCCATGAACTCACCGAGCGTCTGATCAGAACCGGCACGCTCGACGACGCGCTCGACGAGCTGCTGAACGCCGGCGCCGCACTCGTGGGCGCGCGACGCGGGATGGTCGTCCTCGAACCCGCCCGCAACCCCGCGCGCGACGGCTCGTTCCCGTCCCGCCAGGGACTCCCCCGCACCCGGGGCCTCGGTCTGAGCCACGCCGACCTCGGCCACATCGAGACCGTGCCGCGTGAGGTCACGGCGTACGGGTCGATCCTGGACGGGCGTCTCCCCGGCGGTTCGGAGGGGCCCGACGGAACCCCCGGGCCCGTCGCCCATCCCGATCTGCTCGCCGACGACCATCTGCATCCCCTGCACCGCGAGGTCGCCGTGCGCCTCGGCTACGCCGCGAGCTACACCGCACCTCTGGTCACCGAGGAGGCCGGCACCCTCGGCGCCGCGGTCTGGTTCTACGACGAGCCCGCCGCCCCCGTGGAACGGCAGATCCATCTCTCGGGCCTCTACATGCGGTACGCCACCGAGCATCTGGCGCGACTGCTCGAGCTGGAGCACGCCCGGGCGACGGTCGCGACGGTCGCCGAGGAACTGCTGCCCAGCCGGCTGCCGAGGGTGCCCGGTGTCCAGCTCGCGGCCCGCCACCGCACGGGCGGGAACGGCGGTGGCGACTGGTACGACGCGCTGCCGCTGCCCGAGGGTGCCCTCGGTCTCGCGGTCGGTTCGGTCAGCGGGTCGGGGCCGAGCGCACTCGCCGCGATGGGCCGGCTGCGCGCGTCCCTGCGGGCGTACGCCGTGATGGAAGGCGAGGATCCGGTCGCGGTGCTCTCCGACCTGGAGCTCCTGCTGCGACTGACCGAGCCCGCGCGCACGGCGACCGCGCTGTTCGCCTATGCCGAGCCGGCCGCCCGGAAGATCGTGCTGGCCGGGGCCGGGCACACACCGCCGCTGCTGATCGGCGAGCGGCGGACGGAGTTCGTCGAGACGTCGCTGTCGGCTCCGCTCGGGATGCTCGCGTGCTGGGAGGCGCCCAGCGTGGAGCTGTCCCCGGAACCCGGAGAAACGGTGCTGCTGTACACCGACGGACTGCTGCGGCGCACCGGCGACGCCATGGACCGGGCCTTCGCCCGGCTGCACGCGGCCGCAGCGAGCGTGCCCAAGGCCGCCAGGGTCGACCCTGGGGCGGTCGCCGACCATGTGCTGCGCTCGGTGCTGCCGGAAGGGCCGGCCCGCGCCGACGACGGCGAGGACATTGTCCTGCTGGCCGCCCGTTTCGACTGATTCCTCACATCTTCGCCAACCCGCCCCGGGCCGTCTTCCGGTCGCACATACGATGGAGTCGTCCCTCCGCCCGAACGGCGGACGGGACCCGATGTCGGAATCGTGAAAGGCCGAAAGGCCCTGGAGGCAGACGTGGCGGAGGACCTCACCCCGGAGACCCCGGAAGAGGAAGAGCAGCCGATCAAGCAGCGCAAGAACAGCCTGTACCCGGGCGTGTCCGACGAGCTGGCCGAGAACATGACGACCGGCTGGGCCGACACCGAGCTCCACGGGCTGGAGCCCATCGCGCAGGCCGAGCACACGGCCGCCCGCCGGGCCGCCCTCTCGGCGCGCTTCCCCGGTGAGCGCCTGGTGATCCCCTCCGGCAATCTCAAGACCCGGTCGAACGACACCGAGTACAGCTTCCGCTCGTCCACCGAGTACGCCTACCTGACCGGCGACCAGACCGAGGACGGCGTCCTGGTCCTGGAGCCCGAGGGTGACGGCCATGTCGCCACCGTCCATCTGCTGCCGCGCTCCAACCGTGAGAACGGCGAGTTCTGGCTGTCCGGTCAGGGCGAGCTGTGGGTCGGCCGCCGCCACTCCCTCGCCGAGGCCGAGCAGCTGCTCGGCATCCCCGCCCAGGACGTGCGCGAACTGACCGGCAAGCTGCGCGAGGCGACCGGCCCGGTGCGCGCCGTCCGCGGCCACGACGCCGGCATCGAGGACGCGCTGGCCGACAAGGTCACCGCCGAGCGCGACGAGGAACTGCGCGTGTACCTCTCCGAGGCGCGTGCCGTGAAGGACGCCTTCGAGATCGGTGAGCTGCAGAAGGCCTGCGACTCGACCGCACGGGGCTTCGAGGACGTCGTCAAGGTCCTGGACAAGGCCGAGGCCACCAGCGAGCGCTACATCGAGGGCACGTTCTTCCTGCGCGCCCGCGTCGAGGGCAACGACGTCGGCTACGGCTCCATCTGCGCCGCCGGTCCGCACGCCACCACCCTCCACTGGGTCCGCAACGACGGTCAGGTCCGCTCCGGTGACCTGCTGCTGCTCGACGCCGGAGTAGAGACCCACACGCTCTACACGGCCGACGTCACCCGCACCCTGCCCATCAACGGCCGCTACACCGAGATCCAGCGCAAGATCTACGACGCGGTGTACGAGTCCCAGGAAGCAGGCATCGCGGCGGTCAAGCCGGGCGCCAAGTACCGGGACTTCCACGACGCCTCGCAGCACGTGCTCGCCGAGAAGCTCGTCGAGTGGGGCCTCGTCGAGGGCCCGGTGGAGCGTGTCCTGGAGCTCGGCCTGCAGCGCCGCTGGACCCTGCACGGCACCGGCCACATGCTCGGCATGGACGTCCACGACTGCGCCGCCGCGCGCACCGAAGCGTACGTCGACGGCACGCTGGAGCCCGGCATGTGCCTGACCGTGGAGCCCGGACTGTACTTCCAGGCGGACGACCTGACGGTGCCGGAGGAGTACCGCGGCATCGGCGTCCGCATCGAGGACGACATCCTGGTCACCGAGGACGGCAACCGGAACCTCTCGGCCGCGCTGCCGCGCCAGGCCGACGAGGTCGAGGCCTGGATGGCCTCGCTCAAGGGCTGACCGGCAACGACGAGGTGCCGAGGGCGCGCCGCTCAGGAAACCCTGAGCAGCGCGCCCTCGCGCCATTTGAGGATCTTGTCGAAGCTGACCACCGCGCCTCGGCCCGGGCGGCTGCGCACGTGCACATGGTCGGCAAGCTGCTCGATCAGACACAGTCCGCGGCCGCTCTCCGCCACGGCCGACGCGGTGTGCCCGCAGTGCGAACCCCGCCGCGGGACGAACCCCGGACCCGAATCCGCAACCTCGATGCGGCACTTCTCGCCGTCGAGATAGGCCGTCACCCGATACCCGGCCGACCCGGCGCCGGTGTCCCTGTCGCCGCCGTGCTCCACGGCGTTGGCGCACGCCTCCGTCAGGGCCACCGACAGGTCGTAGGAGATCTCCGGGTCGACGCCCGCGGTCTCCATGGTGCCGAGCAGGAGTCGGCGGGCCAGCGGGACGCTCGCAGCCTCGCGTCGCAGATGGAGGGACCACCAGATGCTCATGCTCCAGCCTCCCGGCCGCGGCTCGACATACCGATACGTATTGCCCGTGGACACGGTCGGTAAGCGCAATCACACTGTGACGGCCCTCATTCGGCGGATGCGCACCCGCGCAGTCCGGTGTATGCCGACGGCGCACGGCGGCAAACGGGATCTTCCGGACCTGCCGTACGGACTCCGACGGCGCAGTGCGATGATGACCCGGCCATGTCGTCCATGCACCACGCACGTGCCGGAGCCGGTCTGCGGCTGCTGAGGGCCGCGGTGTTCACCGCGGTCTGCGTCGTGCTGTCCGGGACCGGGCATGTGCTCGCGGCCTGCGAGTCGGTGCCGCTGTGGACACTCGCCCTCGGGTTCGCCGGGGTGTTCGCCCTCGTGCTGCCGTTCGCGGGACGGCAGCGTTCGCTGCCCGCCATCGCCGCGGTGCTCACCGCGGGACAGCTCGGGCTGCACTCCCTCTTCGGCGTCGGACAGAGCAGACTCCACCTGGCGCAGACCGCCGACGACGCGCTCGTCAGGCTGGCGGCGAAGCTGGTGTGCGGGGCGGGCGCCGCCTCGATCAGCCCCACCGACGCCCGGCGCATCGTCACCACGGCCGGCGTCGACCCGCACGCGCACCTCGCCCACACCCATGCCGCCGAGGCCGCGGCGACGGGCCCGGAACTGCCCTCGCTGACCATGGTGCTCGGGCATCTGCTGGCCGGCGTCGCGACCGGGTTCCTGCTGCGTCGCGGGGACGCCGCCCTGCTGCGGCTCTCCGCCGACTCGGCGCACGAGGTGGCCGACGGGACGCTGCTGCGTGCGCTGCGCGCCGCGCTCGTTCTCGTACGCGCCCTGCGGGCCGGACTGCCCGGTGCGCCCGGCCGTGCCCCGCGCCCGGCGGCGCCTTCGGCCGGGGCGCCTCCGGCGTCGGTCGGCGAAGTACTCCAGCACACGGTGATCAGGCGCGGGCCGCCGCGCGTATACGTGCTCAGCGCATAATCGCGGCTCACTCACGGGAGTGGAGCCGCTGTGCCCGCGCATCCCTGTGTGCCGGCGCTCCCTCGTCTCTCCCTCACCGTGGAGTGTTTGCCATGAACGTTTCCCGCATCGCCGCCGCTGCCGTGGTCGCCGCCACCTCCGTCGTCGTCTTCTCCGGCGCCGCCTTCGCGCATGTGAGCGTGCAGCCGCAGGGCGAGGCCGCCAAGGGCGGCTACGCCACCGTCAACTTCAAGGTGCCCAACGAGCGCGACAACGCCTCGACCGTCAAGGTCGAGGTCAACATGCCCTCCGAGCACCCGCTGGCGTCCGTGATGCCGCAGCCCGTCCCCGGCTGGAAGGTCGAGGTGACGAAGGCCAAGCTCGACAAGCCGCTCGACGTGCACGGCAAGCAGATCACCGAGGCCGTCTCCAAGGTCACCTGGACCGCAGACGGTTCCAAGATCGGCCCCGGTCAGTTCCAGCAGTTCCCGCTCTCGCTCGGCCGGCTGCCCGAGGACACCGACCAGATGGTCTTCAAGGCCCTCCAGACGTACGACAACAAGGAGGTCGTGCGCTGGATCGAGGAGACGAAGGAGGGTGGCGAGGAGCCCGAGTCGCCCGCTCCGGTGCTGCAGCTGTCGGCCGCCACCGAAGACCACCACGGCGGCGGCGCGACCGGCGCCGCGGCGAAGGACGACAAGAACGCCGGCCACGACGAGAAGGAGGCCACGACCACGGCCGCCTCCTCGGACAGCAGCGACTCGACCGCCCGCATCCTCGGCATCGTCGGCATCGTCATCGGCGCCGCCGGGGTCGCCTTCGGTGTCCTGGCCGGCCGTCGCCGCACCTCCTGAGCTCTCGCACACCACGTCTGGAAACAGCTCTATGCGCAAGAAGAACGTGCTCGCGGCCGCGCTCGTCGTGGCCGCGGCACTGACCCTGTCCGCCTGTTCCTCCGAGGAGAACGGCGGCTCCAAGCCCCAGTTCGACATCTCGGCCGAGAAGAAGACCAAGGCGGCGACAGTCCTCGACAAGCCGTACACCAAGCCGGATCTCGTGCTGACCGACACCCGGGGCAAGAAGTTCGACCTGCGGGAGCGGACCAAGGGCAGGCCGACGCTGATCTACTTCGGCTACACGCACTGCCCCGACGTCTGCCCCCTGACGATGAGCAACATCGCCATCGCCAGGAAGCAGCTTCCCAAGGCCGACCAGGACAAGCTCCAGGTCGTGTTCGTCACCACCGACCCGGAGCGGGACACCGCCGCCGAGCTCGCCAAGTGGCTGCCGAGCGCGGGCGACCCCTCCTTCATCGGTCTCACCGGCGACTTCCCGACCATCCAGGCAGGGGCACGCCAGATGGGCATCGGCATCGACCCGCCGAAGAAGGAGAAGGACGGCACCGTCGTGTCCATGCACGGCGCGCAGGTGATCGCCTTCTCGCCGAAGACCGACGGGGGTTACGTGTTGTACGGCGAGGACACCACCGCCGACGACTACGCCAAGGATCTGCCGAAGCTGATCGAGGGGGAGACCCCGTGATCCGCCGGAACGCCGCTCTCGCCGTTGCCCTGGCCGCGAGCGCGGGTCTGGTGCTGGCGGGCTGCTCGGCGGACGAGGCCCCCGAGTTGAAGGTCAGCGGCGCGTTCATTCCGCAGCCGTTGGACGACATGGCCGCCGGATTCCTGACCGTCGAGAACAACGGCGGGGCGGCGGACAAGCTCACCTCGGTCACCAGCGACATATCCGACGACGTCACGATCCACGTGACGAAGAACCAGAAGATGCAGCAGGTGAAGGCCTTCGACATCCCCGCGGACGGAAGGCTCGACCTCGAACGCGGCGGCAGCCACATCATGTTCATGGCGCTGAAGAAGCAGCCGAAGGAGGGCGACGAGGTCGCCCTCGAGCTGCACTTCGAGAAGTCGGATCCGATCACGGTGGAGGTCCCCGTCAAGGAGACCACCTACAACCCCGGCACCGAGCAGTGAGGGACTGATCGCATGATGACCGCCACCGCCCCGCGCTTCGGCCCGTCCCCGCTCCGCCTCGTGCTCGCCGTGACCGTGCTCGTCGGCACGCTCCTCGGCGCGCTGCTGGCCGGAGCGGGCCCCGCAGCGGCGCACGCCGCGCTGCTCACGAGCAACCCGAAGGACGGGGCGGTGGTACCCACCGCGCCCAAGGAGGTCACGCTCACCTTCTCCGAGCAGATAGCCATGGGCAACGACTCCATCCGCGTGCTCGAACCGAGCGGCAAACGCGCCGACGTCGCCAAGATCCGCGATCTCGGCGTCGGCGGCACCGTCGTGTACGGAGTCGATCTGCACGCGGGGCTGCCCAACGGCACGTACACCGTGGCCTGGCAGGCGGTCTCCGCGGACAGCCACCCCGTCTCCGGCGCCTTCACCTTCTCCATCGGCGCACCCTCGAAGACGACGGTCGCGCTGCCCGAGCAGGAGGTCGGTGGCGGAGTCGTCGGAGTCCTGTACGGGATCGCGCGCTACGCCGCGTACGGCGGTTTCGTGCTGCTGGCGGGCGGGGCCGCGTTCATCCTGATCTGCTGGCGGCGCGGCGCGACCGTACGGCCGGTGCAGCGACTGGTCGTCCAGGGCTGGCTGACACTGACCGCCGCCACCCTCGCCATGCTGCTGCTGCGCTCCCCCTACACCGGGTCGGGCAAGCTCGGGGACGCCCTCGATCTCGGCGCCCTGGGCGACGTGCTGGAGACCAAGACCGGTGCCGCGCTCGTCTCGCGACTGCTGCTGCTCGGAGCCGCCGCGCTGTTCGTCGCGGTCCTGTTCGGCGCCTACACCAGGCGCGAGGACGAGGCGGAGAAGAAGGACCTCACCTTCGGACTGGCCATGGGCGGCACGGTCGTGGCCGCCGGGATCGCCGCGACATGGGCGCTGTCGGAACATGCGTCGACCGGCATCCAGCCGGGCCTCGCGATGCCGGTGGACGTCCTGCACCTGTTGGCCGTCGCGGTCTGGCTCGGCGGTCTCGCCACGCTGCTGACCGCGCTGTACCGGACGCCGTCGGTGGAACGGACGGCGGTGCAACGCTTCTCGACCGCCGCGTTCGCCAGTGTCGTCGTGGTGACCGTGACCGGGATCTACCAGTCGTGGCGCCAGGTCGGCTCGTGGTCGGCGCTCACCGGAACCCGGTACGGACAACTGCTGCTGCTCAAGATCGGCCTGGTCGTGGTGCTGGTCGGCGTCGCCTGGATCTCACGGCGCTGGACGGCGCGGCTGTCCGAGGTGGCGGCAGCCGAGGAGTCCGCGGTCGAGAAGTCCCCGGCGGAGTCCGACGAGGACGAGAAGGACGAGGACGAGAAGACCGCGGCCTCGGACAGCACCCCGGCCGACGCGGAGCGCGCGGCCCAACTCGCCCGTCAGAAGGCCGCCGTGGCGACCGCCGAGCGCAAGCGGACTAGGGACGCGGATGCCGAGCGCTCGGGACTGCGCCGCACCGTGCTCGCCGAGGCGGGGATCGCCGTGGTCCTGCTGGCCGTGACGACCGTCCTGACGTCGACCGAGCCGGGCCGCACGGAGGAGGAGGCCGCGGTTGCGGGCAGTTCCCCGTCCGCGCCGTCCGTTCCGGCCGGACCGACCGAGATCGAGCTGCCCTTCGACACCGGCGGCGCAAACGGCAAGGGCACCCTGCGGCTCAGCCTCGACCCCGCACAGCCCGGCGCCAACGAGATGCACGTCTGGGCCGAGTCGCCGGACGGCAAACCGCTGGACGCGCCCGAGCTGAAGGTGTCGTTCACCCTGAAGGCGAAGCAGATCGGTCCGCTGCCGATCACCCCGGACCGGGTCACCGCGGGACACTGGTCGGCGAGCGCGGTCCAGATCCCGATGCCCGGCACCTGGCAGGTGAAGGTGACGGTGCGGACCTCCGACATCGACCAGACCACCCTCGACAAGAACATCAAGATCGGCTGATCCACCCGTGAGCGACAACGACATCTCCAGGCGGCGGCTGCTCGGCACCGCCGGTGCGGCCGGTGCGACCGGGCTGCTGTTCGGGGCGGCGGGCGGCGCGGCGGCGTACGCCTCTGCCACCGACGCCGCCCCGACGGCGCTGACCTCCCTCGGCGCCACCGAGATCGCCTTCCACGGCACGCATCAGGCGGGGATCACCGACCCGCAGCAGGCCCACGGCCACCTCGTCGCCTTCGACCTGGCGGCCGGCGCGGGCCGCAAGGAGGCGGCCGCGCTGATGCGGCGCTGGTCGGCGCTGGCTGCGGAGCTCACGGCCGGGCGGCCGACGGGGGACGGCGACACCGGTATCGCGCTGGACGCCGGACCGTCGTCGCTGACCGTCACCTTCGGGTTCGGGCGCAGCTTCTTCGACCGTACGTCCCTGGTCACCCAGCGGCCGCCGGAGCTGGACCCGTTGCCGCGCTTCTCGTCCGACCGGCTCGACACGAAGCGTTCCGACGGCGATCTGTGGGTGCAGATCGGCGCGGACGACGCGCTGGTCGCCTTCCACGCCCTGCGGGCGGTGCAGAAGGCGGCGGGCGAAGCCGCCCGGGTGCGCTGGCAGATGAACGGATTCAACCGCTCGCCCGGGGCGACCGCACAGCCGAGGACCGCGCGCAACCTGATGGGCCAGGTCGACGGCACCCGTAATCCGAAGCCGTCCGAACCCGACTTCCAGCAGCGGATCTTCGTGCCGGAGAAGACGAAGTACGCGTGGATGGCAGGCGGCTCGTACGCGGTCGTGCGCCGCATCCGGATGCTGCTCGACGACTGGGAGAAGCTGCCGCTGAAGAAGCAGGAGCAGGTCATCGGGCGGCGCAAGTCCGACGGCGCCCCGCTCACCGGCGGCACGGAGACCACCGAGCTCGCCCTCGACAGGACCGGGCCCGACGGACAGCTCGTGGTTCCCGCGAACGCGCACGCCCGGATCTCCGCCCCCGAGCAGAACGGCGGAGCAGCGATGCTGCGGCGCCCCTTCTCCTTCCACGACGGAATCGCCGCGGACGGGACCCCCGACGCCGGGCTGCTCTTCGTCTGCTGGCAGGCGGATCCGCTGCGCGGCTTCGTGCCCGTTCAGCGCAAGCTCGACCGGGGCGATGCGCTGTCGCCTTTCATCCGGCACGAGGCCAGCGGACTGTTCGCGGTGCCGGGCGGGCCCGGCAAGGGCGAGTACGTGGGGCAGCGACTGCTGGAGAGCTGACGGCGGCCGTCGGAGTTGCGCACGGCGCATTAGGGTGACGTCATGTCGGCCACGCGCTTCACGTATCTCGGTCCCGAGGGCACCTTCACCGAAGCCGCCCTGCGCACGCTCCCGGAAGCCGCCACCCGGGTCCTCGCCCCCATGGTCTCCGTGCCCGCCGCGCTCGACGCCGTGCGCAACGGGGAGGCGGCGGCAGCTCTCGTACCGATCGAGAACTCCGTGGAGGGCGGTGTCACCGCCACCCTCGACGAACTGGCGTCGGGCGAGCCGCTGATGATCTATCGCGAGGTGCTGCTGCCCATCGCGTTCGCGCTGCTGGTGCGCCCGGGCACGAAGCTGTCGGAGATCAAGACGGTGACGGGGCACCCGGTCGCCCAGCCGCAGGTGCGCAACTGGCTGCGCGGGAATCTGCCGGATGCGCTGTGGGAGTCGGCCGCGTCGAACGCGGACGGCGCGCGGCTGGTGCAGGAGGGGCGTTTCGACGCGGCCTTCGCCGGAGAGTTCGCCGCGGCCACGTACGGTCTGGAGCCGCTGGTCACCGAGATCCACGACGCGGAGAACGCGGAGACGCGTTTCGTCCTCGTGGGCCGGCCTGCCCGTCCCGCGGCTCCGACCGGCGCGGACAAGACCTCGGTGGTCATCTGGCTGGGCGACGACCACCCGGGCGCGCTGCTGGAGCTGCTGCAGGAGTTCGCCGTGCGTGGCGTCAACCTGATGCTCATCCAGTCCCGGCCGACGGGTGCGGGTATCGGCAACTACTGCTTCGCCGTCGACGCGGAGGGCCATATCTCCGACCGCCGGGTGGGAGAGGCGCTGATGGGGCTCAAGCGCATCTGTCCCAAGGTGCGTTTCCTCGGTTCGTATCCGCGGGCGGGGGTCGCGCCGCAGGACGTACGGCCGCTTCGTGCGGGCACCTCGGACGCCGAGTTCACGGCGGCATCCGACTGGCTGGCGCGCTGCCAGGACGGCCGGGCCTGACCGGCAGGGCCTGACTGCAGATTCTGATCAGCCGTTCCTACCTGCAGATTTTCGTTGTCCACAGAAGTTATCCACAGGCATGCTTCTCGACCTGGGGACAAGTCGACAACGCAATGCCGCATGGTCGACAAATCTGCCCAGAGGGCCCAGTTCCTTCCATAGAGCAGCAGGTCGGGCCCTGTCACCCCAATTCCATTGATCAACCCTTTAGGGCGAGGAATTCCCACCCGAATGAGTGCGTGGGGTGGGTTTGACATGGGAATCCTCCGCAGCGCTCGGCCCTTTCGGAATGATCAATTCCGCAATCCACAGATCATTCGCACAGCCTGTGGATAACCCATCGGGGCGCCGCTCCCCCTGTGGACAACCCGGCCGACACCCGCCCACGCAAGGAGGGGCGAGACGGGCCGAAGCCCGGCCACCGTGTCCCCTTTCGACGAAAACGCGGTCGATATCGACGCGAGTGAGGCACCCGGCCAGGGCCGATTACCCGCAGCTTTATAAATTCCCGCAATTCGGACAAAGTGACACGCAAGGCAATATCGGGTGGGGTGGCCCGAGTCGGCAACGGTAGCCTGGTGGGGTGATTGACCTTCGCCTGCTCCGTGAGGACCCCGACCGTGTCCGCGCCTCCCAGCGCGCCCGTGGAGAGGACGTCGACCTCGTCGACGCCCTGCTCTCCGCCGATGAACGGCGAAGGTCCTCGGGCATCCGCTTCGACGAGCTCCGTTCCGAGCAGAAGTCGCTGGGCAAGCTCATTCCCAAGGCCACTCCCGAGGAGCGCACCGAGCTCCTGAAGATGGCCGAGCAGCTCAAGACCGACGTCAAGGCCGCGGAGGCCGAACAGAACACCGCGGACGACGAGACGCGGCAGCTCCTGCTCCAGCTGGGCAACCTCGTCCACGAGGACGTCCCGGTCGGCGGCGAGGAGGACTTCGTCGTCCTGGAGACGCATGGCACGATCCGCGACTTCGGGGCCGAGGGATTCGCGCCCAAGGACCACCTGGAGATCGGTGAAGCACTCGGCGCCATCGACGTCGAGCGCGGCGCCAAGGTGTCCGGCTCGCGCTTCTACTACCTGACCGGCGTGGGTGCCCTGCTGGAGCTCGCCCTTGTCAACGCCGCCATCGCCCAGGCCACCGAGGCCGGCTTCATCCCGATGCTCACGCCCGCGCTGGTCCGCCCGCGCGCCATGGAGGGCACCGGCTTCCTCGGCCAGGCCGCGGAAAACGTGTACCACCTGGAGAAGGACGACTACTACCTGGTCGGCACCTCCGAGGTCCCCCTCGCCGCGTACCACATGGACGAGATCATCGACGCCGACAAGCTGCCCCTGCGGTACGCGGGCTTCTCGCCCTGCTTCCGCCGCGAGGCCGGCACGTACGGCAAGGACACCCGCGGCATCTTCCGGGTGCACCAGTTCGACAAGGTCGAGATGTTCTCGTACGTCGCCCCGGAGGACGCCGAGGCCGAGCACAAGCGGCTGCTGGACTGGGAGAAGCAGTGGCTGACCGGCCTGGAGCTGCCGTTCCAGGTGATCGACGTGGCGACCGGTGACCTGGGCGCCTCCGCCTCGCGCAAGTTCGACTGCGAGGCGTGGATCCCGACCCAGGGCAAGTACCGCGAGCTCACCTCGGCGTCGAACTGCGACAGCTTCCAGGCCCGCCGCCTGTCGGTGCGCATGCGCGACGGCAAGAAGGTCCAGCCGCTGGCCACACTGAACGGCACCCTGTGCGCCGTGCCGCGCACCATCGTGGCGATCCTCGAGAACCACCAGCTGGCCGACGGGTCGGTGCGGGTCCCCGAGGTGCTGCGCCCGTATCTGGGGGGCCGTGAAGTGCTGGAGCCGATCTCCAAGTGAGCTCCGCCCCCTTCCCGTACAAGCTCGTCGCCACGGACCTCGACGGCACGCTGCTGCGTGGCGACGACACCGTCTCGGAGCGCACCCGCGACGCGCTCGCCGCGGCCACCGCGGCGGGCGCCGCGCACATCATCGTCACCGGGCGCGCCGTGCCGTGGACGCGGCACATCCTGGACGACCTCGGCTACGAAGGCCTGGCCGTGTGCGGGCAGGGAGCGCAGGTCTACCACGCCGGCGAGCACCGGCTGCTGACCTCCGTGACGCTCGACCGTCAGCTGGCCGGCCTCGCACTGTCGAAGATCGAGGCGGAGGTCGGTCCGCTGGCACTGGCCGCCAGCCGCGACGGACTCGACGGCGAGGTGCTGGTCGGTACGGGCTACCGGGTGCAGGAAGGCCCGCTGCCCGTGGTGCTGATGGACGACCCGGCCGAATTGTGGGCGGCGCCGCTGAACAAGGTCTACATCCAGCATCCGGAGCTCGACGACGACGCTCTGGCCAAGGCGGCCAGGACCACGGTCGGCAGTCTCGTGGACGTCGTGATGGCGGGCGCGGGTGTCGTGGAGATCCTGCCGCTCGGACTGAGCAAGGCGACGGGCCTCTCGCTGGCGGCCCGGCGGCTGGGCCTGCGGGCGTCGGACACGATCGCCTTCGGCGACATGCCCAACGACATCCCCATGTTCGGCTGGGCAGCGCACGGTGTGGCGATGGCCAACGCGCACGACGAACTCAAGGCCGTGGCACACGAGATCACGGCGTCGAACGACAACGACGGCATCGCGGTGGTCCTGGAGCACCTGCTCGATCGCTAGGGTCGGCAAGATCCAAACGAGAGGCCCTATGCCTGTCCGGCGGATCAGTGCCTGGGGCGCCTTCGGCGGAGCGTTCTGCGGAGGATGCGCGGATCGAACGCGCGCGGGGTTGTGCCCCGACGACGGCTTAGCAAGCCGCTGCCTTACCACTCGGCCAATCCTCCGGGAGGGGGCGGCCCGCGCAGATGCGCGCTCGAAGCGGCCGCCCCCTGGGCGGCCGCCCGGCGGCCGTACGGAGTGTGATGACTACTCCGTTGCCTGCCGGGTGCCGCCTCGACGGGAGCACGACGGACTCGAACTCTCGGTCATCGCCGCGCTCCTCTCCCGGTCGGTGGCGCCGGTCGCACTGAGGTGCTGTCCCGGCTCAACCACTGTGCCGGGCCGGGCAGTCCGGCGCCACCGAATTATCAGCGGAGCCTGCGACGACGCAGATCCCTCAGCTGATGGACGACGTCATCCATCCTGGCGTCCATCCGGCTCATGTCGTCGGACAGTTCGCACAGCCTGTTGCTCATCGCCGCGACGACGCGGTTGGTGGCGTCCAGCCGCTGATCGAGCCTGTCGAGTCGGTGCGACATCCGGTCGAGTACGGGTCCGAGCTCCTGGAGCGCGGTGCCTACCCCGGCGAGGCAGTTCTCGACGTTCGTGACGCGTCGGTCGAGGGATGCGTAGCCCTCGCGCCACCCCTCCTCGGCGTCGAGGAGGTAGGTACGCACGCGGCGGGCGATGTCGCTGTCCCGCAGGAGCATGGCGATGTTGAGCACGGCGCGGCGGGTGAAGAGGGTGAGACTGGAGCGACGCTGTGGATAACTTCCCTCAGCCTCCGATGAGAGTGACATGTTGTCACTCTGATATTCCCGCAGGTCAGGACCTCGCAGCACCTGCATGCCGCTCGCGGCGATCTCTTCGCGGTGCCGTGACGTCACTTGCCGGATGACCTCTGTGGATACTTCGAAGTACCCCGCGACCCCCTCTGTGGATACGTGCATGCTGTCCGGCAGCAGTCGGAGCGCCTTCACCTTGTCGAGCACTTCGACCCGCCCCACGTGCTCGACGCGCATCGCGCGCGACTCGAGCAGGGCGATTTCCGATGGCATGGGGATGCCTTCCGTTCGTGAACCCTTTCTGGACGGCCCTCTCCCCGGGCACAGGGGTGGAGGTCGGCTCACGGTGCAACTCGCTCAATGACCGGCCCGGACGAGAACCCTCACCCCGGCACCGGCAATCCCCTACTTCACGAACGCTCGACGATACGAACTCACATTGCCTCCACGCTCGCTGGACAACGAGCCGATAAACGTACAGTTACGCGAAATGCCTCGGCCCCCGCCCGGGCGGGCGGGGGCCGAGGCGACCGACGAGCCGCCGGCTCACTCCTCGCCGGCGAGCTTCAGGACCCGGAGCTTCTGGCCCGCGTACCAGGTCGCCACCACCGTCACGCCGACCAGCAGCGCCACCGCCGCGGGCAGGCCCACGTCGGAGCCGATCAGGCCCTCGCCGGCGATCCGCTCGGCGAGGGAGAGCGCCCACTGCTGGACGCTGAGCGTGCGCGCGCCGGCCACCAGGCTGCCGAACAGCGTCTCCCACACCAGGGCGTAGACCAGCCCGATGACCACCGCGTGCCTGCTCACCGTGCCGAGCAGCAGGAACAGCGCGCTGTACGCGATGGAGGCGACCAGTGCCGCCACGGTGTAGGCGATCGCTACCTGCTGGCCGTTGCCGTTGAGGATGAACCCGGCGATGAACGTCGGCACCGCCGAGAAGGCCATGGTCACGGCGATCGCGACGATCAGTTTGGTGAAGATGATCGTCGGCCGCTTCACCGGCTTGGCGAGCAGATAGACGATCGACCCGTCGTCGATCTCGGGGCCGATGGAGCCCGTGCCGGCGATCACGCCGATCAGAGGCACCATCGTGGCGAGGGCGAACCCGCCGAGGACGTCGGCGGCGACCTGGTCGTCCACGCCGTTGAAGCTCCGTACCGCTACAGCGATCAGCAGCAGCAGAGCGGGCAGGACGAACAGGATCGCGGCGCGGCGCCTGCCGAGCACGGCCCGATAGGTGAGCCGGGCGACTGTGGGGTTGTACATGACGTCACAGCTCCTTTCAGGCCGTTACGAGGTAGGAGAAGACCGACTCGAGCGACTCGTCGGACGGCGAGACGGTGAGCAGCCGGATGGACTGCTCCCGGGCGACCTTCGGCAGCAGTTCGGTGAACCGGCCGAAGTCGACGGCCTGGATGCGCAGCGCCCCTTCGGAGAGGTCCACCTCGATACCGGCGGTCGACGGGTCGGCAATCAGGGCCGCGGCGAGCGCACGGTCGTCGCTGGACCGCACGAGGTAGCGGTGCGGACGGTCCGTCATCAGACGCCGGATCTTGCGGAAGTCACCACTGGCGGCGTGCCGTCCGGCGACGATCACCTCGATGTGGGAGGCCAGTTGCTCGACCTCCTCCAGGATGTGGGAGGAGAACAGGACGGTGCGGCCCTCCGCGCCCATCCGCCGCAGCAGGTCCATCAGCTGCATGCGCTGGCGCGGGTCCATACCGTTGAACGGCTCGTCGAGCAGTAGCACCGACGGGTCGTGGACCAGCGCGGACGCCATCTTGACGCGCTGCCGCATGCCCTTGCTGTACGTCGAGATCTTGCGGTCCTGCGCGTACTCCATCTCGACGGTGGCGAGCGCCCGCGCGGCCTCGCGGTTGCCCAGTCCGTGCAGTTCGGCGTTGGCGACGACGAACTCGCGGCCGGTGAGGAAGTCGTACATCGCCTCCCGTTCGGGAACGACGCCGATCTGCTTGTAGACCGATTCGTTGCGCCAGATCGGCTGTCCGTCGATGGTGACCGTGCCGGTCGAGGGGGCGAGGAAGCCGCCCATCATGTTGATGAGGGTGGATTTCCCGGCGCCGTTGGGGCCGAGCAGACCGGTGACTCCCGGGCCGATGTCCATCGTGACGTCGTTGACGGCCACGACGTTGCCGAACCACCGTGAGGTGTGCTCGATCTTGACTGAGGTCACAGCCCCACCTTCCGGTAGCGGCGCATCAGCACGGCGTAGCAGCCGGCGATCAGCGCGAGGACGACGAGCAGATAGGCCACGCCCGCGCCGGCGCCGGGTCCTTCGCCGCCGGGGAAGGCGGAGGTGGCGCCGAGGAAGGCCGTCTGCACGCCGTCGATCAGGGTGACCGGCGAGAACAGACCGAGCCACTCGATGGCGCCTGCCGAACCCGTCTCCCACGCGATCGCCTGCACGGTGGAGACCGCGCCGTAGGTGATGGTCATCGTGGCGATCACGGCGGCGACGCCGAAGCCCCGGCGCGGCGTGAAGGCGGCGAGCACCAGGCCGACCCCGCCGAAGAGGACGGAGAGGAGAGCGACGGAGACCATGCCCTGCGCGAAGCCCTTCGTCTGGTCGGCGAAGTCGAACTTCGCCAGCAGGGCGCCCAGATAGAGGATGACCAGCGGCGTCGCGGTGAGGACGAAGAGCGCCGAGGCCATCGCCGCGAACTTGGCGAGCACGTAGTCGACGCGCTCGATCGGGCGCGAGAAGTACAGCGGGACCGATTTGAAGCGCAGGTCGCGGGAGACGGACTGCGGGGCCTGTGCCGCGAGGAACAGGCCGATGAGCGCCTGCATGATGATCGCGTAGCGGGTGTACTCCACCGGCAGGTCGGTGGTGTTCGGGACGGAGATGGCGACCGCCACCATGATCGCGGCGACCAGGCACATGATCCCCAGCAGGATCATCGGAAGCACCTTGGACTTGGCCGAGCGGCCGAGGCCGTAGGCGCCGCGCAGGGACTGCGAGTAGAGGGAGCGGCGCGCGTAGGCGCGGCCGAGGCGGGGGCCGTCGTAGTTGCGGTATCCGATGTTGTGGATACGCGTGGTCTCGGGGGCCCCTGGGGTGTGGGTGCTCACCGGGCCTGCACCTCCATGGGCCGGTCGGCCGTCTCGGGGCGGAAGACCTCCGCGATGTGGTGACGGCGCTGTTCCATCCGGACGAGTCCGAGGCCGAGGTCGGCGACGGTGTCCCGGACGATGTCGTACGTGTCCTCGCCGGCCGCTTCCAGCAGCAGGATGTGGCCCGCGCCGGGCAGGCCCTCCTCCGTGCGCTCGTGCAGCGCGACACCGGCTGCGGTCAGAGCCGCGCGCAGGGCTGCCGTGCCGTCGGGATGGGCGTCGGAGTCGGTGACCTCGACCGCGAGGGTGGCGGTGGTCTGGGTGAAGTCCTTGGTGGAGCTGGAGCGCAGCAGGCTGCCGCCGTCGATGACGACGACGTGGTCGCAGGTGCGCTCCAGTTCGCCGAGCAGATGGGAGGTGACCAGGACCGAGATGCCGAAGTCGGTGTGGATTCGGCGGATCAGGCCGAGCATCTCGTCGCGGCCGACCGGGTCGAGCCCGTTGGTCGGCTCGTCGAGCAGGACCAGCTTCGGGTCGTGGACGAGGGCCTGGGCGAGCTTCACACGCTGCTTCATACCGGTCGAGTAGCCGCCGATGGGGCGGTATCGCTCCTCGTAAAGGCCGACATGGCGCAGGGTGTCGGCGGTGCGCTCGCGCGCGGCCGTCGGCGGAAGGCCGGACATGCGGGCCATGTGCACGACGAACTCGGTGGCCGAGACGTCGGGCGGCAGGCAGTCGTGTTCCGGCATGTAGCCGACGCGCTCACGGATCTCGGCGCCGCTCGTGGCCACGTCGAGTCCGAGCACGGCGGCCCGGCCCTCGGTGGCGGGGGACAGACCCAGCAGGATCTTGATCAACGTGGACTTGCCGGCTCCGTTGGCGCCCACCAGGCCGGTCACACCGGGGCCGATGTCCAAGGAGAGCCGGTCAAGCGCGGTCACCCGGGGGAACCGCTTGCTCAGGCTTTCGGTCGCGATCACAGTCACGCTTCGAAGGTAGTGGCGCGCACCACATCTGACGTCAGCCTCGCGGCCTGATCCGTGTCCGACTCCAGAGGTACGGACCCGTAGGGGCATGCGACCTGAGTGCGGGATCCACGTCGGGGTCGGAGCCCCCGGAATGGCTCGCCGGGTTTTCCACAGGCGATGCACACCCCTTGACGTGACCGCCAGGCATTGTCACATTCATCAGTGTCAGGTTACGGCTCGTATCGCAGGGAGAACGGACGGTGGCATGGCCTCAGCGGAGGTGAGTGAGCAGACCGCGGATCTGCGCGGGTTCAGGGTGGTGCAGCGGCTCGCCTACGAGTGCGCGGAAGCGGTCGCCGCACAGCTCAAGCCGGGTGTCACCGAGCGGGAGGCCGCCCGCATGCAGCGGCGCTGGCTGCGCGAACGCGGGGTGCGGGACTGGTTCCATCTTCCGTTCGCCTGGTTCGGGGACCGCACCGCGTTCGTGAACTTCCGCATACCCCTGCAGTTCTTCCCGACGGACCGGGTCCTGGAGGCGGGCATGCCGTTCATCCTCGACATGGCTCCGGTCTACAAAGGGCACACCGCGGACATCGGCTACTCGGGCTGCCTCGGCCCGAACCCCCTGCACAACAGGCTGGTTGCCGATCTGGAGGCACACCGCGAGCTGATCCTGCGCGAGGTGCGCGAGCGGCGCTCCCTGCGCGAGATCTACGAGGACGTGGACCGGCTGATGGTCCGGCAGGGATACGCCAACCGGCACCGTGCCTATCCGTTCGGCGTCATCGCCCACAAGATCGACAGGGTGACGGAACGACGCTGGTCGCCCCGGCTGTTCGGGTTCGGCACCCAGGCGCTCAAGGGGCTCGCGAGCGATGCGCTGCACGGCCACAGGGAGGGCTGGTCCCCGCTGTGGAGCCCGTACACATTCTCCGACCACCCGCCCCGGCCGGGGCTGTGGGCGGTCGAGCCGCATCTCGGATTCCGGGGTACGGGCGCGAAGTTCGAGGAGATCCTGATCGTCACCGACTCGAAGGATCCCGAACAGAGCGCGTTCTGGCTGGACGACGATCTGCCGCATGTGCGGCGCTGGGCGGAGGAGAAGATCCGGTGAGCGTCAATGGTCTGCAGGGGGCGCGCGAGCGCCGCGTCCGGACGGGCGGTGTCGAGCTGTGCGTCGCGGAGCTGGGCGACGACACACAGCCGACCGTGGTGCTGGTGCACGGCTATCCGGACAGCAAGGAGGTCTGGTCCGAGGTCGCGACCAGGCTGGCGGACCGCTTCCATGTGGTGGTGTACGACGTCCGGGGTCACGGGCGCTCCACCGCGCCGGTGCCGCTGCGGGGCGGGTTCACGCTGGAGAAGCTGACGGACGACTTCCTGGCGGTCGCCGATGCCGTGAGTCCGAACCGGCCCGTGCACCTCGTGGGCCACGACTGGGGATCGGTGCAGGCCTGGGAGTTCGTCACCATCGAACGCACCGAGGGCCGTATCGCCTCCTTCACCTCGATGTCGGGGCCGTCGCTGGACCACTTCGGACACTGGATCAAGCGGCGGATGAGCCGTCCCACCCCGCGCCGGGTCGGCCAGCTGCTCGGCCAGGGCGCCAAGTCCTGGTACGTGTACATGCTGCACACCCCGGTGCTGCCCGAGCTCGCCTGGCGCGGTCCGCTGGGCAAGCGCTGGCCGAAGATGCTGGAACGGGCCGAGGGCGTGCCCTCCGGTGACTATCCGACGGCCTCCCTCCCGCAGGACGCGGCACACGGCGCCTGGCTCTACCGCGACAACGTCCGGGCGCGGCTGCGTCGGCCGCGCACCGACGCCTATGCGCACACGCCTGTCCAGCTGATCACCCCGACCGGCGACATCTTCCTCTCCGAGCGGCTCTACGACGACCTCGGCACGTGGGTACCGCAGCTGACCCGGCGCACGCTGCCCGGCAAGCACTGGGTTCCGCGCACCCGGCCGGACCAACTGGCAGCATGGATCACCGAGTTCGTGACAACACACGAGTCCGGACCAGCAGGAGCGGGGGCCGCAGCGGCCACCGTTCCGCAAGGGGAGTACGGGCAGCGGTTCGGCGGCCGGCTCGTCCTGGTGACAGGCGCGGCGAGTGGCATCGGGCGGGCCACCGCCTTCGCGTTCGCCGAGGCCGGGGCACGCGTCATCGCGGTGGACCGCGACGCGGAGGGTGCGGCCAGGACCGCGGAGCTGGCCCGGCTCACCGGTGCGCCCGAGGCGTGGGCGGAGACCGTGGACGTCGGCGACGAGCAGGCGATGGAGAAGCTCGCCGAGAAGGTCCTCACGGAGTACGGCGTGGTCGACGTGCTGGTCAACAACGCGGGCATCGGACTCTCCGGTTCGTTCCTCGACACCGGCACCGAGGACTGGAAGAAGCTCCTCGACGTCAATCTGTGGGGCGTCATCCACGGCTGTCGGCTCTTCGGCCGGCAGATGGCCGATCGCGGCCAGGGCGGGCACATCGTGAACACCGCGTCCGCCGCCGCGTATCTGCCCTCCAAGTCCCTTCCCGCCTACAGCACATCGAAGGCGGCGGTGCTCATGCTGAGCGAGTGCCTGCGGGCCGAGCTCGCCGCCAAGGATATCGGGGTCTCCGCGATCTGCCCCGGCATCGTGAACACCAACATCACCTCGACCGCCCGCTTCGCCGGGGTCGACGAGGCCGAGCAGCAGCGCCGGCAGAAGAAGTCCGCCCGGTTGTACGGACTGCGCAACTACCCACCGGAGAAGGTCGCCGATGCGATCCTGCGCGCCGTCCTGAAGAACCAGGCGGTCGTGCCGGTGACACCGGAGGCCCGCGGCGCCCATCTCATGTCACGGTTCATGCCGAGGGCGCTGCGCGCTCTCGCCCGGATGGAGCCGCCGCTGTGAGCCGCCGCCCGGAAAGGCCTGCCACCGAGGGAGCGGGAGCGGACGTGTGAGCGAAGTGACGTCGGTCGCCGAGTACCGGATCGAGGATCTGGCGCACCGCAGCGGAGCAACGGTCCGCACGATCCGCGCGTACCAGGACAGAGGGCTGCTGCCGCGGCCCGAGCGGCGCGGCCGGTCCAATGTCTACGGCTCGGCGCATCTCACCCGGCTGCGCCAGATCGCGGACCTGCTGGACCGCGGCTACACCCTGGCGTCGATCAAGGAGCTGCTGGAGGCGTGGGACGCCGGCCGGGGTCTCGGCGGGGTGCTCGGGCTCGTCGCCGAGGTGCACGGCCCCTGGACCGACGAGGAGGCGGCCCGGATCTCGCGGGACGAGCTGGACGCGAAGTTCGGGGGGATTCCGGACGAGGAGTCGTTGACGGAAGCGGTGGAGCTCGGCGTGCTGGAGCGGATTCCGGGACGTGACGACGAGTTCCTGGTTCCCAGCCCGCAAGAGCTGTCGGTGGCAGCCGAGTTGTACGCCGCCGGTGTTCCGCTCTCCGCAATCTCCGGACATCTGAGGGAACTTCGCGGTCAGGTCGAGCACATCGCTGCGCGGTTCCTGGAGTTCACGACGGAGCATGTGTTCGCGCGCTACCTGGAGCATCGGCCGCCCACGGATGCCGATGCGGCAGAGGCAGCCACGCTGGTGCGCAGGCTGCGGCCACTGGCGCAGCAGACGGTCGATGCCGAACTGGCCCGTGCCATGCGTATGTTCGCCACCCTGCATCTTCACCAGCACCTGTCCGCGGAAGGCCCGCCGCCCGCACCGCACCAACCGCGTCCGCTGCATCTGCCCGCTCCGACAATGCAGGCGGTGGAGAAGCTGGTTGGTCCGGAGAATGTCGCGGCGTTCATCACGGCAGCCACCGAACGGGAGGTTCAGGCACGCACCTTGGACTCCCTCACCGCAACTGCTTCCGAATCAACTCAACTTGGTCAAATACCCTGAAATGCGACGCTCGTTGTCCACAGAATCGCCAAATTGCCTGTGGATAACCGGAGTTGGTTGTGGATCAAACATGTGGGCGAGAAAATTCTCGGTGGCGCCGCCACCACCGGACCGGCACGCTGAGGGAATGAACGCAAGACCCACCGATCCCGCGTCGGACGACCGGCGCACCGTAAAGGTGTCGAAGTACCTCTCCAAGCATCTGCGCCACCAGCCCGACCGGATCGGCATCACGCTGGACGTGAACGGCTGGGTGCCGATCGACGAGCTGATGAGCGCCGCCGCAGCGCACGGCTTCCGGTTCACCCGCGCCGAACTCGATCATGTCGTCGCGGTCAACGACAAACAGCGCTTCACCATCGACGGCTCCCGCATCCGCGCCAACCAGGGCCACACGGTGGAGATCGACCTCGACCTCCCCCCGGCCGAACCGCCCGAGTACCTCTACCACGGCACCGTGGCACGCAGCCTGGACGCGATCCGCGACGAGGGCCTGCAGCCGATGAACAGGCACGACGTGCACCTCTCGCCCGACCGGGAGACCGCGACCCGTGTCGGTGCCCGCCGGGGACGCCCCGTCGTTCTCGCCGTGCACGCCGGTGCCCTGCACCGGTCGGGACACGTCTTCCGCGTGAGCGCCAACGGCGTGTGGCTCACGGCCGCCGTGCCGCCGGAGTACATCCGCTTCCCGCAGGCATAGCCCCTGGGCACGCGCGGCACGGGCCCGACGGCGGTCAGCGCTGCAGCTGCGCCAGTCCCTCGGTGGCGATCCGCTCGAAGACGGACTGATCGGCGGCGAAGTCGGAGTCGGGGATCGGCGCATGCAGGACGATCTCGGTGAAGCCGAGGTCGAAATACCTGCCGGCGAAGTCGACGAACGCATCGAGCGACTCCAGAGGCCGCCCGCGCTCGGGGGTGAACCCGGTGAGCAGGATCTTGTCCAGCTGCGCCTCGTCCCGGCCGATGTCCGCGCACGCCTTGGCGAGCTTGTCCATCTGCCCGCGGATCGCCTCGCGCGACTGCTCCGGCGTGCCCGTCTCGAACAGCTTCGGGTCACCGGTGGTCACCCACGCCTGCCCGTGCCGCGCAGCGAGCTTCAGCCCGCGCGGCCCGGTCGCCGCGACGGCGAACGGCAGCCGCGGACGCTGCACGCAGCCGGGAATGTTGCGTGCCTCCACTGCCGAGTAGAACGTCCCTTCCTGGGTGACGGAGTCCTCGGTCAGCAGCCGGTCGAGCAACGGCACGAACTCGGCGAAGCGGTCGGCCCGCTCCCGTGGGCTCCATGCCTCCTGGCCGAGTGCCGTTGCGTCGAAGCCCACACCGCCCGCGCCGATGCCGAGCGTGATCCGCCCTCCGGAAATGTCGTCCAGACAGATGAGCTCCTTGGCGAGCGTCACCGGATGCCGGAAGTTCGGCGAGGTCACCAGCGTGCCCAGCCGCAGCCGCTCGGTCGCACCGGCCGCCGCGGTGAGCGTCGGTACGGCGCCGTACCACGGGCCGTCGCGGAAGGTCCGCCACGAGAGGTGGTCATACGTGTACGCGGCGTGGAACCCGAGCTGCTCGGCGCGCAGCCACTGGTCACGGCCACCCTCGCGCCAGGGACGGAAAGGAAGAATCACGGTGCTCAAACGCATGCATCGAGCGTACGTCGCCCGGAGCAGCGCACGAGACGCCCGTGGCCCGTCCCCGGGTACGCCGCTCGACAGGCCCCGCACCGCTACTCAGATGTGCGCCCCCGCGCACGCCCGTGCACCCGGTACGCGAGAATGTCACGGTGACCTCAGCTACCGACCCCAGCCCCCTGCCCGCCCGTCCCCGGCTGATCGCCACCGACCTCGACGGCACCCTGCTGCGCGACGACAAGTCCGTCTCGGACCGGACGATCGCCGCACTCGCCGCCGCGGAGGAGGCCGGGATCGAGGTGTTCTTCGTCACCGGCCGCCCGGCCCGCTGGATGGATGTCGTCAGTAGCCATGTGCACGGCCACGGGCTCGCCATCTGCGCGAACGGCGCGGCCGTGGTGGACCTGCACGCCGGCGGAGAGCTGCTGCAGGTCCGTGATCTGCCGAGGGACACCGCGCTGGCCGTCGTACGGACGCTGCGGGCTGCCGCTCCCGGCACCTCGTTCGCCGTCGAGCTGACCACCGGCATCCACTACGAGCCGGACTACCCGCCGTTCCACCTGGACCCCGGCGCGACCGTCGCCACGGCCGAAAAGCTCCTCCACGAGGCGCAGCCCGGCGAGGGTGCCCCCGTGATCAAGCTGCTCGCGCACCACTCCGAGCTGACACCCGACGGCTTCCTCACCCTGGCCCGTACCGCCGCCGGGGGCCTCGCCTCCTTCACCCGCTCCAGCCCCACCGCACTGCTGGAGGTGAGCGGCCTGGGCGTGAGCAAGGCCAGCACCCTCGCCCTGTGCTGCGCCGAGCGCGGGATCTCCTCCGACGAGGTCGTGGCCTTCGGCGACATGCCGAACGACGTCGAGATGCTGACCTGGGCCGGGACGTCGTACGCGATGGGCAACGCCCACCCGGACGTGATCGCCGCGGCCTCGGGGCGAACGGTCGCGAACAACGAGGACGGCGTCGCGGTGATCATCGAACAGCTCCTCGCCCGGCACACCGAGCAGAAGAGCTGACGGACCGGCACCGGGTCACAGCGGCACACCGTGCTCGCTCAGCCAGTTCACCGGATCCACCGCGGAACCCATGTACGGCGTGAGCCGCACCTCGAAGTGCAGGTGCGGCCCCGTCGAATTGCCCGTCGTACCGGCCTGGCCGATCCACTGGCCGGTACGCACCTGCTCCCCCTGGTCGACGGTGACCGCCGCGAGGTGCGCGTACTGCGAGTAGTAGCCGTTAGGGTGCTGGACGACGATCTCGATGCCGAACCCGCCGCCGCAGGACACCGACACCACTCGGCCCGCACCGACGGCCCGCACCGGAGCACCGATGCCCACGGCGAAGTCCTGTCCGGTGTGCCGGTGCGCCCAGCGCTCACCTGCGCTGTCGTAGCTCGCCGACAGGCTGTAGCCCTCCACCGGGGTGACCCACTCGGGCCCCTGCCAGCCCGCGGGCTGTTCCAGCCGCACGGCGCCCGCGCACTTTCCGGCCGTCACACTGGTTTCCGCCTCGCTCTGCAGCGTCCACTGCGCGGTCTCCAGCTTCGTCTCGATGCCCTGTTTGACGGCCGAGAGCTGCGCGTTGCGCATGGCGAGCTTCTGCCAGATGCCGCGCGCCTTCTTCTCGGCCCGGACGAACTGCAGCTCGGCGCGGCGTGCCCGCTCCAGCAGCCTGCTGACCGCCGACTCCGCCTGTGTGGCCACCTGGTAGCCACGCAGGAGGGCATCGGGGCTGTCGGCGAGCAGCAGCCGGGCAGCGTGCGGCAGTGAGCCGCCGTTGCGGTACTGCTCCCGTGCGACACCGCCGATGTCGTCGTGGATCGTGCCGAGCCGCTCCCGTTGCTGCGCCAGGCTGTCCTGGAGCCGTTGCGCCTCGGCCAGTTGAGCGTCCGCGGCGCGGCGACCCTGTTCGTACACCTCGGTGGCCTTGGCCGCTTCCGCATACAGCCGCGAGACCTCGACCGCGACGGGCGGCGCCGGCACGTCGGGCGCCGCGGCCGGGGACTGCGGCTTGTCCGGCCCCGGGGCGGGGGCGGGGGCGGGGTCCGGCAGTACGTAGGGGGCCGGGTCGTCGGGCTGCGGTCCGCCGACGGCCGGAGTGTCCGGCTGCGGGGCACCGGGCAGCCAGATGTCGGGCAGCGGCGGTAGATCGGCGTCGGGAACGGGCGGGACGTCCGGCAGCGGCACGGCGTGCAGCTCCGGTTCGTCGGCCACGACCATCGCCGGCCACGTGCCGGCGGACGCCAAGGAAGGCGCCGGCACACTGAGGAGCGTGCACAGCACCACGGGGACGATGAGTAGCCTGTCGCGGTGTTTCCAGCACATTCTCGGATCGTCACCCGAGTCCGGCGCGCACGCGCGGCGCGGTGCTGTCCCATACCGCCAACTGGCGCAGAAGCCGCCGCACTCGAGCTACAACGGCGCCTCCCAGATCACCGTCGTGCCCGCGCCTTCGTCCCCGATCCCCGGTCCACTGCCGCTCGATCCGCCGAGCGACTCGGCCCGCCGCGCCAGATTCCGCAGTCCGCTGCGGCGTCCGCCGTCCGGGATGCCCACCCCGTCGTCGGCGACGGTCATCCGCACCCCTGCAGTGCCGTCGGGGAGCGACACGGTGGCATCGACGACCACGTCGATCCGGGAGGCCCCCGCGTGCCGGAACGCATTCGACAGCGCCTCGCGCAGGGCCGCGATCAGGTTCTTGCCGGTGAGTTCGCCGACCACCGCGTCGACCGGTCCGACGAAACGGTGCCCGGGCTTGAAGCCGAGCGGGACCGCTGCCATGTTGATCTCGCGCAGCACCCGGGTGCGCAGCCCGGAAGGTGCCTCCGCCGGACCCTGCTGCAACGCGAAGATGGCGGTGCGGATCTCCTGGATGGTCACGTCCAGTTCGTCGACCGCCTTGCCCACACCCTCCTGCACGGCCGGGACGACAGACCGCCGCTGCGCGCTCTCCAGCATCATCCCCGTGGCGAACAGCCGCTGGATGACGAGGTCGTGCAGATCGCGGGCGATCCGGTCGCGGTCCTCGAAGACGGCCAGCCGTTCCCTGTCCCGCTGCGCCTCCGCCATCATCAGCGCAAGCGCGGCCTGGGAGGCGAACTGCGTGGCCAGGGTGCGTTCGGACTCGGAGAAGTGGCGCGCCCCCGGCGCTCGCGGCATGGCGAGCGCGCCGAGGACACGGCCCCCGCTCTGCAACGGCAGCAGCATGCTCGGCCCGAACTGCCCCGCCAGTCTGCTGACCATGCGCAGATCTGACGCCGCGTCTGTGACGAACACCGGCTCGCCCGCCAGCAGTCGTGCCACGACGGGGCTGTGCGGTGGAATCACCACGCCCAGGGACGAGGCCGGCCGGTCGGAGGAGACGGCCACGATCTCCAGACCGCCCCCCTCGGCGGGCAGGAGCACGATCCCGGCAGCCGCGTCGGCGAGACGCCGGGCCTGTTCGGCGACGACGGACAGCGCGTCGTCCGCATCGCCGCCGGAGAGGAGGGCGGTGGTGACGGCCACCGAACCGTCGATCCAGCGTTCGCGCTGCCGGGCTGCCTCGTACAGCCGGGCATTGCCGATGGCGATGCCTGCCTCGGTGGCGAGCACCCGCACCATGTGGAGGTCGTAGTCGCCGAATTCGCCCCCGCCGGTCTTCTCCGTCAGATAGAGGTTGCCGAAGATCTCGCCCTGGACCCGGATGGGGACACCCAGGAACGTCCGCATGGGCGGGTGGCCCGGGGGGAATCCGGCGGCGCGCGGGTCGGCCGTCAGGTCGGCCAGCCGCAGCGGCGCGGGGTCGTGGATGAGCGCACCGAGCAGCCCGCGACGGCCGTCCGGCCGGTGCCCGATCGCCCGTGCCACCTCCTCGTCCACCCCGTACGTCACGAAGTCGGACAGTCCGTCGCCCTCGGTGTCCACGACCCCGATCGCGGCATAGCGGGCGTCCGCCAGCTCGGCCGCGGTGCGGCAGATGCGGTCCAGCGTCGAGTGCAGTTCCAGCCCTGTGCCGATCGAGCGCATGGCCTCGAGCAACTGCGGCACCCGGGCGGTGAGCTCGGTGGACAGGCCCTGGAGGCTGCGTGTCGCCGCCTGTGCGGCGGCATCCGGCGGCTCCTGCGGCGAGGACACGGTCATGCACCCGAGCCTAATGAGGCGTATTTGGCAGAGAAAGTCGGGAACTGCGGTCGTCGGTGGCCCTCTCCCGCAGCAGCATCGATCGCAGCGGCCCATCGACGAGGGAGAGCTCCTCGTACGTGCCACGCTGCACCGTGCGCCCGGCCTCCAGCACCACGATCTCGTCCACGGCATCCAGCCCGCGCAGCCGATGGGTGATCAGTACGGTGGCCGGCCCCTCGCCCGACCGGCTCCCGGCCACGGCCAGCAGGTCCGCGGTGAGCGCGTCGGCCGTCGCCAGGTCGAGGTGTTCGGCGGGTTCGTCCAGGACGAGCACCGGGAAACGGGCGAGAAGGGACCGGGCGAGAGCCAGCCGCTGACGCTGGCCCCCCGACAGCTGGGCACCGTGTTCGCCGACGAGCGTGTCGAGACCTTCGGGCAGGTTCTCGACCCAGTCGAGCAGCCGTGCCTCCGACAGTGCGTGCCTGAGCTGCTCGTCCGTCGCGTCCGGCCGGGCGAGCCGCAGGTTCTCCCTCACGGAGCTGTCGAAGAGGTGGGCGTCCTGGGCGCACAGTCCCACGAAACGCCGTACCGCGTCGCCGTCCATGGCGTCCGCGGGGACTCCACCGATCGTGTACGTGCCCGAGTCGGCATCCAGGAAGCGGAGCAGCACCTGCGCGAGCGTCGTCTTTCCCGCTCCCGATGTGCCGACGACAGCGACCCGCTTCCCCGGCCAGAGAGTCAGATCGAAATCGCTCAGCGCCTCCCGCTCCTGTTCTGCGTACCGGGCCCCGATCCCGCGCAGTTCCAGCGGGAAGGCGGTCGTGGGCGGCGCCGCCGGACTCGGCGGCTCCTGCACGGGAACCGGTGCGTCGAGGACCTCGTGCACCCGCTCCGCGCTGCGCTCGACCCGTCGCCGGTACTGCACGGCGAGCGGCAGACCGGCGACAGCCTCGAAGGCGGCGAGCGGTGTGAGGACGACGGCCGCCAGCCAGACACCGCTGAGCCGGCCCTCTCCCACCGCCTGGGCGCCGGTGAGCGCGGCACCCGCCACCGTGAGCCCGCAGATCAGGGCGGAGAGTCCGCCGCCGAGCGCTGTGGCAGTCGCGGTTCGGGCGGTGATACGGGTCAGTCCCGCGTCCGCTTCACGTGCCACGGCCAGCCGCCTCGGGAGTGCTCCCGCGACGGTCAGTTCGGCGGTGCCACGCAGCAGATCGGCGACCGTGGTGGCCAGCGTTCCTCGCGCAGGAGCGAGTTGACGCTCCGCACGCCGGGCGAACCGTCCGCTCAGCAGGGGCACGCCGACTCCGGCCGCCAGCAGACCGAGGGCCAGGACAGCGCCCGCCTCGGGCACCAGCCATGCGGTGAAGCCCACGGAACCCGCGCCGACGACAGCGGCCGCCGCCGCGGGAAGCATCCAGCGCAGCCAGTAGTCCTGGAGCGCGTCGACATCGGCGACCAGCCGCGAGAGCAGGTCGCCGCGGCGAGCTCGGCGCAGTCCCGCCGGGGCGATCCGCTCCAGCCTGCGGTACACGGCGACCCGCATCTCGGCGAGCATCCGCAGCACGGCGTCGTGGGCCACGAGCCGCTCCGCGTACCGGAACACCGCCCGCCCGATGCCGAAGGCCCGGGTCGCCGTCACGGCCACCATCAGATGGAGCACGGGCGGTTGTTCCGACGCCCGCGAGATCAGCCAGCCGGACACGGCCATCAGGCCGACCGCGGATCCGAGCGCCAGCGCGCCGAGCAGCAGCGCGAGGGCGAGCCTGCCGCGCAGCCCGTCCGCTGCCGCGCGGACCCGCAGCAGCGGTGACCGGGGGGTGCCCGGGGCGGACGCCGGCACAACGAGCGGGACGTCCTCGGTGGTCCCGTTCGACCGGACCGGTGCCGCCGTCGGCGCCGCGGCGTTCCGCGGAGGGGAGTCGGCACTGATCCCGGAGAGGTTGAGTGTGACCACCCGGTCCGCCACCGCAAGCAGTGCGGGCCGATGGACGACGAGCAGGACGGTGCGCCCCTTCGCCAGCCGTCGCACCGCCTCGACGATGCCCGCCTCCGTCTCCCCGTCCAGTGCCGCGGTCGGCTCGTCGAGCAGCAGCAACGGCCGGTCGGCCAGGAACGCCCGTGCCAGCGCGAGCCGTTGCCGCTGACCGGCGGAGAGCCCCGCTCCGTCCTCGCCGAGCTCGGTGTCCGCCCCCCGGGGGAGTGCGGCGACGAAGTCGTACGACCCCGCCTCCCGTAGCGCATCGTGCACCGCCGCGTCGTCCGCCTCAGGACGCGCCAGCCGTACGTTGTCCGCGATCGAGCCCGCGAAGAGGTACGGGCGCTGCGGCACCCAGGCGATCTGCTCGCGCCAGCGGTGCGGATCGAGATCGGCGAGGTCGGTGCCCCCGATACGTACCCGCCCCTCGGTCGGCTCGACGAACCCCATCAGCACATCGAGCAGGGTCGACTTACCGGCCCCGCTCTCCCCGACCAGCGCCACCGTCTCGCCGGGTCGGACCACCAGCGACGTCCGGAACGGCGAGGCCTCGCTGCGCCCCGCACGGCGCACGGTCACGGCGTCGAACTCCAGCCGGAATTCGTCCGGAGCCGGTCCGCCGCCTGCGGGCCGCGGCTGCGCGCGCAGCACCTCGAAGATGTCCTCGGCGGCCGAAAGGCCCTCGGCCGCTGCGTGGTACTGCGCGCCGACCTGGCGAAGCGGCTGGTACGCCTCGGGCGCGAGGATCAGGATCACCAGGCCCGTGTACAGATCGAGTTCGCCGTGGACAAGGCGCATGCCGATGGTCACTGCCACCAGTGCCACCGACAACGTGGCCAGGAGTTCCAGGGCGAAGGACGACAGGAAAGCGATCCGCAGCGTACGGACCGTGGCCTGCCGGTACTGCGAGGTGATCACACGGATCGACTCCGCCTGCGCCTTCGCCCGGCCGAACACCTTGAGCGTGGGGAGTCCGGCCACCACGTCCAGGAAGTGGCCGGAGAGCCGGGAGAGCAGCTGCCACTGGCGGTCCATCCGGGACTGGGTGGCCCAGCCGATCAGCACCATGAAGAGTGGGATCAACGGCAGCGTGACCACGATGATCGCGGCGGAGACCCAGTCCTCGGTCACGATCCGGGACAGCACGGCGACGGGCACGACGACCGCAAGTCCCAGTTGCGGGAGATAGCGGGAGAAGTAGTCGTCCAGGGCGTCGATTCCGCGCGTCGCGAGCGCGACGAGCGAACCGCTGCGCTGCCCGCTCAGCCATCCCGGCCCCAGCGCGGCCGCCCGCTCCAGCAGACGGCCGCGGAGCTCGGACTTGACCGCGGCGCTCGCACGGTGGGCCGCCAGTTCGGTCAGCCAGGACACCGCGGCCCGGCCGACAGCAACGGCCACCAGGAGAACGAGCGGCATCGACAGTCCGTCGGTGGACAGGCCCTGCTGGAAGGCGCCGACCACGATCTCTGCGATGAGCATCGCCTGAGCGATCACGAGCAACGCGCCGACCAGGCCGAGGACCACGACAGCTGCCAGGAACCAGCGAGTGGCCCGGGCGTACCGGAGCAGGCGGGGGTCTATCGGTTTCACGTGAAACATCCCCCGCTAGTGGATGTCCGCGATGTGCTGCGTCCCGATCCGCTTGCGGAACACCCAGTAGGTCCAGCCCTGGTAGAGGAGTACCAGAGGCGTGGCGACAGCCGCGAGCCAGGTCATGATCTTCAAGGTGTACGGGCTCGACGAGGCGTTGGTGACGGTCAGGCTCCAGCTCGCGTCCAGCGTGGAGGGCATGACGTTCGGGAAGAGCGTCAGGAACAGCATCGCCATGGCGGTCGCGATGGTCAGCCCCGACAGGGCGAACGACCAGCCCTCCCGCCCCAGCCGGATCGCACCGACGGCGCCGGCCAGCGCCGCGATGGCGATCACCATGGCGATCAGGCTCGACCCGTCACCACGGGAGACCTGGGTCCAGATCAGGAAGGCCGACGCCAGCACGGCAGTGACCGCTCCGAGCTTCAGCGCCAGCCCCCTGGCCCGCACCCTGATGTCCCCCACCGTCTTCAGCGCGGCGAACACCGCGCCGTGGAAGGTGAACAGAGCCAGCGTGACCAGCCCACCCATCAGCGCATACGGGTTGAGGAGATCGAGAAGCCCGCCCACGTACTCCTTGTTCTCGTCGATCTTCACACCGCGGACGATGTTGCCGAACGCCACGCCCCACAGCACGGCGGGCAGCAGCGAGGTCCAGAAGATCGCATGCTCCCAGTTGCTCTGCCAGCGCTCCCCGTCCCGCTTGTGCCGGTACTCGAAGGCGACCCCGCGCACGATCAGGCACACGAGGATCAGCAGCAGCGGCAGGTAGAAGCCGGAGAACAGCGTGGCGTACCACTCGGGGAACGCGGCGAAGGTCGCGCCGCCCGCAGTCAGCAGCCACACCTCGTTGCCGTCCCAGACGGGCCCGATGGTGTTGATCAGCACCCTGCGCTCGGTCCGGCCCCGGGCGAGCAGCTTCGTCAGTACCCCGACCCCGAAGTCGAAGCCCTCCAGGAAGAAGTAGCCGATCCACAGGACGGCGATGAGTACGAACCAGACGTTGTGGAGTTCCATGCCTCAACAGCTCCTCAGCGGTCTCAGTACGGCGTCTCAGTACGAGAAGGCCATGGGCCGATCGGCGTCGCGGTCGTCGCCGCCGATCCTGGTGGGCGAGGTGAGGTCGGCCTCCGTCAGTTCGGGCGGGCCGGCCTTGACGTACTTCACGAGCAGCTTGACCTCGATCACGGCGAGCACCGCGTAGAGGAGGGTGAAGACCGTCATCGAGGTGATCACCTCGGCCTGCGAGACACCGGGGGAGACCGCGGCACTCGTGCGGAGCACGCCGTACACGACCCATGGCTGACGGCCCATCTCCGTGAAGATCCAGCCCCATGAGTTGGCGATCAGCGGGAAGGCCATGGTCCACAGGGCGACGAGCCAGTACCACCGGGCGAAGCGGGGGCCGAGGGCCTTGTTCCTGAAGAGGACCAGATGGGGCACCTCGTCCTCACCGGTGCGCAGCGCCGGTGGCAGCAGGAACTTCCTGCGGGTCAGCCAGAGGCCGAGCAGGCCGATCCCGAGGGAGGCCATACCGAAGCCGATCATCCAGCGGAAGCCCCAGTAGGCGACCGGGATGTTGGGCCGGTAGTCGCCGGGCCCGAACTTCTCCTGCTCCGCCTTGTTCACGTCGTTGATGCCGGGCACGTACGAGTCGAAGTCGTCGTTGGCCAGGAACGACAGCAGGCCCGGGATCTCTATGGCCACCTTGTTGTGGCCCGCGTCGACGTCGCCGTAGGCGAAGACGGAGAACGGCGCGGGCGCTTCGCCGTCCCACAGCGCCTCGGCGGCCGCCATCTTCATCGGCTGCTGCTTGAACATCACCTTGCCGAGGAGGTCACCGCTGACGGCGGTCAGCAGGCCGGCGACCGCGATGGTCACCAGGCCGACGCGCAGCGAGGTCCGCATCACCGGGATGTGCTTCCTGCGCGCGAGGTGGAAGGCGGCGATACCGGCCATGAACGCACCACCGACGAGGAAGGCCGCCGTCATGGTGTGGAAGAACTGGGTGAGCGCGGTGTTCTGGGTCAGGACCAACCAGAAGTCGGTGAGCTCGGCCCGGCCGCGCTCCTCGTTGATCCGGTAGCCGACCGGGTGCTGCATCCAGGAGTTGGCCGCGAGGATGAAGTACGCGGACAGGATGGTGCCGATCGAGACCATCCATATACAGGCCAGGTGGATCTTCCTGGGCAGCTTGTCCCAGCCGAAGATCCACAGGCCGATGAAGGTCGACTCGAAGAAGAACGCGATCAGCGCCTCGAAGGCGAGCGGTGCGCCGAAGACGTCGCCGACGAAGCGCGAGTAGTCCGACCAGTTCATACCGAACTGGAACTCCTGCACGATCCCGGTCACCACGCCCATGGCGATGTTGATCAGGAAGAGCTTGCCCCAGAACTTGGTGGCTCTGAGGTACTTCTCCTTCTCGGTCCGCACCCATGCCGTCTGCAGACCGGCGGTGAGCGCGGCCAGGGAGATCGTGAGGGGTACGAAGAGGAAGTGGTAGACGGTGGTGATGCCGAACTGCCAGCGCGCCAAGGTCTCCGGCGCCAGAGCCAGGTTCAGGTCCACGTCGTTTCTCCTTACATCGCCGTGGTCACCGCGGCCGCTCGCCCTGGACTGCTCACCCGTTTACGGGAGAAACCAGGACGCGCTTGTGAACGCGTTCACATTCACAAGCATTATGGCGCACACGAAATCCGCAGCCCCTACCGGGGGGCCCATTTCAGTCGGGGGCTTCCCCTGGGATTCAACATATTGTTGAATCCCAGGCATGCAGATACGCATCTCCTGGCCGGCGGGCCAGGTCACCGCCACGATCGAGGAAACCCCCACGAGCACGGCGCTCATGGAGGTTCTCCCCTTCTCCGCCACGGCTCGGACGTGGGGAGAGGAGGTCTACTTCGAGACCCCTGTCTCCCCCGCACCGGAACCGGAAGCCCGCCAGGTGGTGGCGCCGGGCACGGTCGCCTTCTGGACCGACGGCGACGCGCTCGCCCTGCCCTACGGACCGACTCCGATCTCGCGCGGACAGGAGTGCCGCCTGGCAAGCCCGTGCAACGTCCTCGGCCGGATCGACGGTGACCCTCGCCTGCTGGCCACCGTGCGCCCCGGCGATCCCATCCGGATGGAGGACGTTGCCGCCGGTCAGCCCTGAAGCGCCTTGCGGAACGTCTCCGCGGTGTGCAGGAACAGGTCGTTGGCCTCGGACTCGCCGATGGTCACCCGCACTCCCTCGCCCGCGAACGGCCGCACGACGACGCCGGCCTTCTCACAGACGGCCGCGAAGTCGAGCGTGTGCTCCCCGAGCCGCAGCCAGACGAAGTTGGCCTGCGTCTCCGGCACCGTCCACCCCTGCCCGACCAGCCCCTCGTGGACCCTGGCGCGCTCACCCACCAGCGAGCCGACCCGCCCCAGCAGCTCGTCCTCGGCACGCAGGGACGCCACGGCGGCGTCCTGCGCCAGCTGGGAGACACCGAACGGGACCGCCGTCTTGCGCAACGCGGCGGCCACCGGCTCATGGGCGACGGCGAAACCGACGCGCAGCCCGGCCAGTCCGTACGCCTTGGAGAAGGTGCGCAGCACCGCCACGTTGGCCCGCTCGCGGTAGATCTCGAGGCCGTCGGGGACGTCGACGTCACGGATGAACTCGCGGTACGCCTCGTCCAGCACCACCAGCACGTCCGACGGCACCCGGTCGAGGAAACGCTCCAGCTCGGCGCGCCGCACCACGGTGCCGGTCGGATTGTTGGGGTTGCAGACGAAGATCAGCCGGGTCCTGTCCGTGATCGCGTCGGCCATCGCGTCCAGGTCGTGCACCTCGTTCGCGGTGAGCGGCACCTGCACGGGCGTCGCGCCGCTGATCCGCGTGATGATCGGGTACGCCTCGAACGAACGCCAGGCGTAGATGACCTCGTCACCGGGCCCCGAGGTGGACTGGAGCAGCGACTGGGCGACGCCGACCGAGCCCGTCCCCGTCGCCAGGTGGGACACCGGGACCCCGAACCGCTCCGCGAGCTCGTTCATCAGGCCGGTACAGGCCATGTCGGGGTAGCGGTTGAAGTTCTGCGCCGCGGCCATCGCGCTCTCCATGACGCCGGGCAGCGGCGGATACGGGTTCTCGTTGGAGGAGAGCTTGTAGGCGACCGGGCCGTCGGCAGCCGCCGGCTTGCCCGGCTTGTACGTGGGGATGCCGTCCAGTTCGGCGCGCAGCTTGGGGCTCGTCTCGCTCACCGCAGGTCCTCCTCGACCGTCCATGCACATCGGTACCTCGCATCAATACTCCTCACCTTATGAGGATTCGCGCCCGCTGCGAATGGCCGGGCAAAAGGTGAGGGGGAGCGCTCCACCCTGGCGCGCGCCGGTGGCTCGCGCCGTGGCGCGCGTCCCTCGTAGTGGTGAGTTGAGACCTCTTCGCAACCTGAGCCATTCAGCAGGCCCGCACCACCGGATACCCGAAACTTTCCGCCAGGTAGCCCCAACTCCCTTGTTTTCCACGGGGTTTCGGCTCTAATGATCATGCAAAAACGTGCCTGTCAATGCGTGCATATGCGACCGGCCAGACCCACCACGCGAGCCCTACTATCGGCTCGCCATGACAGCAGCAGGGAAGCACCAGGTGAGCCGGACGGACACATCCCGCCGGGGCAGCCGGCAAGGGCGCGCGGGCATCAGGGACGTGGCCGCCGCAGCCGGAGTCTCCATCACAACTGTCTCCGACGCGCTCAACGGGAAAGGCAGACTCCCGGACGCCACCCGTCGGCACGTCCGTGAGGTCGCCGACCGGCTGGGCTACCGCCCTTCCGCCGCGGCCCGCACGCTTCGTACCGGGAAATCGGGCTTAATCGGCCTCACCGTGACGACGTACGGGGATGAACCTTTCACCTTCACGGAATTCGCGTACTTCGCGGAGATGGCGAGAGCCGCGACCTCGGCCGCGCTCGCCCGGGGCTACGCCCTCGTCATTCTCCCCGCAACCTCACGCCATGACGTCTGGTCGAACGTCGCACTCGACGGCACCGTCGTCATCGACCCTTCCGACCACGACCCCGTCGTCACCGAGCTGGTCCGCCAGGGACTGCCCGTCGTGTCCGACGGCCGCCCGGCCGGCACCCTTCCGGTCACCGCCTGGGTCGACAACGACCACGAAGCCGCCGTACTCGACCTGCTCGACCACCTCGCAGCCGCCGGCGCCCGCAGGATCGGCCTGCTCACGGGCACTACCACCGACACCTACACCCGGCTGTCGACCACTGCGTACCTCAACTGGTGCGAGCGCGTGGGCCAGGACCCGGTCTACGAGTCCTATCCCGCCCACGACCCGTGCGCCGGCGCCGTCGCCGCCGACCGTCTGCTCGCACGACCCGACCGACCCGACGCCGTCTACGGCCTCTTCGACCCCAACGGCACCGATCTGCTGGCAGCCGCCCGCCGCTACGGCCTGCGGGTTCCGGAAGATCTGCTGCTCGTGTGCTGCAGCGAGTCGACGGTGTACGCCGCCACCGAGCCGCCCATCACCACCCTCTCGCTCAAACCCCGCCGGATCGGCACAGCAGTGGTCCAGCTTCTGATCGACGCCATCGAGGGAATCAACGAGGACCGGCCGGTCGAACAGGTGATACCGACCGAGCTGATCGTCAGGACGTCCTCGCAACGCCGGCCACCGCGCACCACCGTGAGCGCGCCGCGGTCTCCCGCGAAGGACTAGACCTTCCCAATAGGGACGAAAGGGTCGACGAACCAGGGGTGCAGCAGGATTCACCACCCCTGGTGCGTCACACACTGCCGAGCTCATTCCTATGATGGGCGAACGACACCGCGGACCACCCCGACCAGGCTGGGCCGAGAGGTGAACGGCGGCGCGACGGTGGTGGAGGGGTCGATGACACAGGGGGCCGGTCAAGGACCCGTGGTGCGGACGGCGACGCTGCGCGATTTCCGCGTACCGCCGTATGCGCAGGTTCCCGTGCAGTCGGAGTCCGTGGACCCCGGCCGTTCCGGCCACCCGGGGAACGCGTTCCCCGAGGGCGAACCGCCGGAGGGCTACACCCCCACCGCCCGCGATCTGCCGGTGATCAGCCGCGGCGGCCCTGGCGACACCGTCCAGGTCAAGGTCGAGACGGACGACGAACCGGCTCCGGACGGTCTCGGCCCCCTCTACGTCGTCGGCGACGTCCACGGCTACCTGGACGAACTCGTCGCCGCCCTCACCGCGCAGGGCCTCATCGACATCGAAGGCCGCTGGTCCGCCGGCAACGCCCGCCTGTGGTTCCTCGGCGACTTCACCGACCGTGGGCCCGACGGCATCGGCGTCATCGACCTCGTCATGCGGCTGTCCGCGGAGGCCGCGGCCGCCGGCGGCTACTGCAAGGCGCTCATGGGCAATCACGAGCTGCTGCTGCTCGGCGCCAAGCGATTCGGCGACACCCCCGTCAACTCCGGTGCGGGCACCGCCACCTTCCAGGCCGCCTGGCTTCTCAACGGCGGCCAGAAGCACGACATGGACCGCCTGCAGGACGTACATCTGCAGTGGATGGCCCGGCTCGACGCCGTCGTGGAGGAGGACAGCCATCTGCTGCTGCACTCCGACACGACCGCCTACCTCGAATACGGCTCCACGATCGAGGACGTCAACGACGCGGTGCACGCGATCCTCACCCGTAACGACGCCGACGAGTGCTGGGACCTGTTCCGCAAGTTCACCAAGCGCTTCGCCTTCCGCGACGAAGGCGGCGCCCAGGCCGTGCGCGAACTCCTCGCCGCCTACGGCGGTCAGCGTGTGGTCCACGGCCACAGCCCGATTCCGTATCTGCTCGGCGAGGTCGGCACCGAGGACGGCGAGGACGGCGACCGCCCTGTCGTCGAGGGCCCGCACGTGTACGCGGACAGTCTCGCCATCGCCATGGACGGCGGCGTGACCATGGCCGGAAAGCTTCTTGTCCAGCAGCTTCCCCTGCAGGGCTGAGCCGGTTCACCACAGGCGATTTACGGAAACCCCCTGTCACCCTGTGCCGTAACCGCTCTACCATCGGCTTATCCGTAGCAGGCTCTCCTCCGTTTCCGCCCAACTGCCCGGTACCTACGGGCGATCCGGCCCTACGGAGCATCGGGGGATGCACATGAACAGCGCTCCGCACCTGCTGAACGAGGACCGTGCCGATTACGAGCGGGTCCTCGACGCAGCACTGCGCGACGCCCATGAACGCCCGGATCCGGCCGACGTGGGAGCACGTCTCAACACCGAACAGCTGCGCACGATGGCACTGAGCGCGACGGCACTGATCACCGCCTCGGCCGCCGCCGAGTACGAGCACTACGTGAAGGTCCGCGCGGGGATGCGCGCGCCCGCGGCGGGCGTTTCCGCCCACGGAACCGTGCTCACGCCGTCCATCGGCGAAGCGGCGGAGACCGGCGCCGGCTTCGCGGCCGTCATCGCCGTCCTGGCGCCGCTCCTCGCGGGCACCGCCGCAGCGATCTTCCTGCTCACCGGCTACATCCTGAAGATGCTCAGCCCGGTACCTTCGATCGCCGACACGCTGATCTCCGCCGGCTGGGTCTTCGGCGCGCTGACCGCCGCTGGCATCCTCGTCGCCGCCGTCGCACTGCTGCTCACCGCCCTGCGCAACGGCGCCAGCCATGTCGCGGACGGAACTCCGACGGACGAACTGCCCGAGGAGGTCCGGCTCGCCAGGGACGCCTGGTGCGACGCCCTGCTGGAGCGGGGCGTCGTGCCCTTCCTGCAAGCCGCACTGGCGGACCCGGCGGCCAACGCTCCCTCGCCCACGGAGCCCGTGCGCCCGGCGAGCCGCATTCCGAAGATCGGCTACAGCGGACCGGACTTCTCCAGCCCGGCCGAGGGCAGGGCCACGGGCCAGCGCCCGACGTTCACCAGCCCGGACTTCTCCAGCCCCGACTTCGGCGGCCCCGAGCACCAGCCGGACTGACCTGCCCGCCGACGCGTGCCCACACGGGTCAGGTCACCAGGTCACCGGGGTGTCGTCCGCAGGTTCAAGCCAGCACGGCGGACAGGGCGCCGGCGATGATCGCAGCGGCGGCGAACCCGAGCATCACACGCCGCACCGCCGCGTTGATCAACATGCCAGAGCCCCGGCACGGCAGGCACGAGCGGGGCGGGAACGTTTACCCCGCTCGTCGGCGGCACCCACCTGGGGTTCCCGGTCGAGGGCGTTCCCTCGTCCCAGTTGTCCGCACAGGCCGCACTCGCTGTCGTCATGCATGGGCGAGTCGAGCCAGTACGCACCCAACAGCCATGGAACGGGGACCATCGATTCGTGGTCGAAGTACGAGTTCACGCCTTCTCAACGAGGTGTTCGGAGCCGGGGAGCGGCCCTCACGCCAGTCGTAATCGGACCGTCATCCTGTCGCCTGCCGCGGCGCGGGAAACGAGGGACCGGAAGGCCCGAGGCTCTTCTGTTCGTCGCGGACCTTCAGGACAACGGGCTCGTCTTGCGTGGGTTGGCGTCGGTGGCCGGTCCCGGCTGCGGTGGTACCGCGGCGGGTGATGTCGCGGGCGCGGCTTCCGCTCCAGTGAGTCCTGTGCGCCGGACGAGGCGCCCTCCCAGGCTTCCCACGGCGCGGTAGAAGCGGTCCGGAAGGAACACGGCATCAGCGACGATCATCGCGCCGGAGAAGATCGGCAGTCCCATGAACACCGCGATGTTCACGTGCATACCCAGCAACAGGATCAGGACAGGGTATTTGAGCCTGCCGAACAGGACGAACGGAAAGGCAACCTGCACCAGCACCGTCAGATACCCGACGACGGCGAGCAGCACGTGATGCCCCTCGATCATCTGAGACAACTCGGGCCAGGGCCGGAACAGGTCGATGTTCATGACGTAGTGGAGCGCGGTCCCGTCGGCCCACTTGAGGCCCTGCACCTTGTACAGGCCCGCGCATGCGTAGAGGAAGCAGACCTGGGCGGCGATGACGAACATGCCGCAGTTGTGCAGCACGGTGGTCAAGATGGCGCGCGCGTCGCCGAGTTGGTGCCGGAGACCGTCGCCGCGCGGACCTGTCGCAGTGCGCGCCGAGGCCTGAAGCCGGGTCCTGCGCGCGTCGAGGGACCAGCGCCGGCCGCACGCGGTGAAGACGAGGTAGATGGCCATGAGGACCATGAGGTTGTCCCCGCCGTCCGCCATGAAGAGCGCCCTGGCGTGGAACGACACCACCACGACCGCGAACAGCACGGACACCGCCCGCGTCCGCCAGCCCAGCAGGAACAGGGCACACGTGACCAGAGCCACGGCGTAGCAGACCTCGAAGTACACCCGGCTGTCGGACAGGGTGAGGACACTGACCCACCCGCTCTGGTCGAACGCCTGCCTGGCCAGCGCGGGCGTCCATGGCGAGCCGGGGCCCCACATCTCGTTGCGGTGGGGGAACTCGCGGAGCAGGAACACGAGATAGAGCAGCCCGTACCCGATGCGCAGCATCGCCGCCGCATACAGGGAGACCGGTCGCTCGGTCAGGAGGACGAGGAACGCATGGACCTGGCCGATCACTTGCTGCATGATGCGTGCGGCCGTCCGCTCGGTAGTGCCTCGGGACGCTGTGGGCGCCGCGACCTGTGCCTGATCAGCCGTTTCCATGCGAGGCCACCTTCCACCAGGGCAGAGACCGGGTATGGGCGCGCACCGGTGCGGCGACCGGGCGGGGTCCGTCCGCTGCGCGGGGAGCGGCGATGGGCCGCGTGATCACCCGCAGTTGGATGGAGTCGAACGTGCCGCCACGTTGGGCGGCGACGCGGTCCGCTGCAATGTTGCGCAGGTACTTCTCGATCATCACAGCCCGATCCGATTGCGGCCGGTCGTCGATGCTGTGCGTTTTGAGGTAGGAATTCCAAGCCTGGCGCAGCATGTTCTGGGACGTATGGCTCGGGAACACGTTGTGCTTGACGGCGGCATCGTCCATGGCGGTCAGATCGACCCAGCCGCTCACCTTTGCAGTGCCGTCCGGTGCCTTCTGCCTGACCCTCGCCGAGATCTGCCGGTTGACCGACTGGGGATTCGGGGCGAAGAGCCGCCAATTCTGCTCGAACATGGGCCGGACCCATGCGTTGACCTGGTCGTGGTACGCCTTGGAGATGGCGTTCGGCGGCGCCACGTACAGAAACACCAGGACCACATGGACCAGGGTCATGGCCAGACACAGGGCGACCGCGGCTCCCGTCCCCGCGGCCAGCAGGCCGGATGGCCCGGAAATCCCACGAGCCCTGCGCGGTCCCCCACCATCGTCCTGTGCTGCCGGCTCAGCGCCGGTCCGCTGCGCTTCCTTCACATTCGTCGACTCAACGCCGCCCAGCACGGCCCCACCCGGTCCTTCCCACACCGACTGCTTGCACCTGCTTCTCCTGCTTCCACGGGTGGCGCACGACGGAATCGACGACGATTCGCCGCGCGCCACCCGTCTTACTGACGTGTGGGGGCAACCACCCGTGTGCGCACCCGAAGGGACCCACACACGACCGCTGCTCCCACCAACTGCGGGGGGAGGAACTCACTCAGGGGCGAAGGTGCGCGATCCACTCGTGCAAGCCGTGCTTGCCGGGCTTGCCTTGGTTGTCGTGCTTGCCGTGGCTGTCGTGCTTACCGTGGCTGTCGTGCTTACCGTGGTTGTCGTGCTTCCCACAGGTGTCCGGGAAGCATCCGTCGTCGCGGATGCCGTACCCGGACGTGTCGTACCCGGTGGCGGCGGCAGCGGCATCGCCGTTGGCAGCGGCACCGTTGGCGGCGTCACCGTTCGCAGCAGCGGCATCGGCAGCATCACCGTTCGCAGCAGCGGCATCGGCAGCATCACCGTTCGCAGCAGCGGCATCGGCAGCATCACCGTTCGCAGCAGCGGCATCGGCAGCATCACCGTTCGCAGCAGCGGCATCGGCAGCAT